>JABFSS010000085.1 GCA_013140485.1 Candidatus Peribacteraceae bacterium
CCGGGAGAGCATCGGCGACATGATGGGAGAGGCGGACTGGATGAAGAAAGTCGGCGGCGTCTACAACGTCGTCTTCATCGTCGCCGTCATCATCTTCTTCTGGACGATAGCCGAGATGACCGGCACCACAAGCATCCTCTTCGCGCCTCTCAGGAAACTCAGTCCGGGATTCCAGCCGGAAGCGGCTGCACCCACATTCTGAGACCTCACCCGGCGCGCGACGCGCCACCCTCTCCACGCTACGTGGAGAGGGAAGGTTTTTCTAATGTTGAATAACTATTCCCCCTCTCCGTGCGGCACGGAGAGGGGGCCAGGGGGTGAGGTGAGTCGCGGCATTATCATCTTTTCTGTATCCTTCCTCCCATGAACACTCTCCTCACTTTCCTCCGCCACGGCGTTCGCGAACGCGCGTGGCTCCGCCGTCCCTACATCCTCGTACTCCTCGTGCTGCTCTTGGGACTGGACGCGTGGGGTGCCGTGCATGCGTTTCGCTCTCATGGCAACACCGATGGCATCATCGCGGTCGCCGTGCCGCCGTACGGCCTCTACCGCGGAGTGGAATCGGCAGTGCACAAGAAACAACTCACCGATGCGGACATCCAGAGGCTCTCACAAAGCGATGAAGGACGACTGGAACTCGCGCAAGGCATGCATTTGCAACCGGACGTATGGGAAACGCTGCTCGCGCTGATCGCAGAGCAGAAGACACACGCTATTTCGACCGTGATGGAAGAAGCCGGCATGGAGTACGACATCACCGCGGCCGTGGAAGAGACGGGTCCCGTGACACTGACGATCCGTGGCAAAGAAGCCACGGAACTCAGCATCGACATGATCGACGAGGACCGCGATCAGGAACCCGAGAGTCTGCGCATCACCAAGCAGGTGAGCGGCAAACCCGATATTCATCTGACGGCGCTCAGCGATTATGACGCCGGCGACTCCTCGCAGTTTCTGCTCGCCTGGGCGCTGGCCTGGGGAACGATCGCCGACGAACTCAAAGGCAGGACATTTACGATTTCGCAGTGATGCCGATAAGGGCATTTCGTGGCTCTTGAAAGAGCCTAACCGCAGATCCGGCGGCAATAATCTCGACAAGCCGCGATAACGGCGGGACGATCACGGGAAAGATGCCCGAGATCGTTTCACAGCAGGCAGTCGAGAGCACTGACGGTGATCAGGGCACGCCGGGCACGCCTTCGTGGAACCCGCTGAACAATCCGATGATGAGAGCACTCATTGTGGGAACAATGATCACGGTAGGGACTGCAGGGACGGCCGAGTCCCAACCACAAGGGAACACGGCGGCAAATAAAGAGAAAAAGGACGCGCTCTCTCCGGAAAAGACAGTCGCTCTCTGGGGAACATTGCGGCATTCACGCCATCCGGAAAGAGATAAAGCGGAAAAAGAACTCCGGAACGGATTCAATTACGAAACGATGATCGCACTGATGCTGCAGCCGGCAACGGATTGTGCGGAACAGAACAGGCGCAAAGAAAACATTCTGAAGGATCTCTCTCCGCCGTTCATCGGCAAGCGCTTTCCGCTGTCGGAGGCGGCGAAAAAGCAGTGGTTCTGGCTCCAAACGGACAAGGAGAAAGCCGAATTCCATTACAACGGCAAGAGCTACAGCCAAATAGATCAGGAATACCGGGCTGAAGCACGCGATAACGGAGCGACAACGGGACCGGAGAAAGATTGGGAAGACTACAATAGGGCACTGCGGAAACTGGAGAGGCAGAAGTACGAAGAACTGTTACGAGCAGCGGCGCACTGGACGAACGACGATGAAAAAAAAGCGGATGAGAGAGCACAAAAGAACCCCAAAGCGTCTCGTATGACGATCAATCTGGCGATTGTGGAAGAAAAATTGAAACCTATTCCGGGAGAAGTGCATAAATTCATCAAGAAATTCAATGATTCGAGTCTCGATTACCGTAAGAAAGAAAAAGAGAGGCCACTGTATCCGTGGGATGATCCCAACGGCGGCCCGCCGCCTCCCGGCGTTCCTCCCTTCGGGCTGCACCGGGGAAACCCCCGGAATGCTCC
This sequence comes from Candidatus Peribacteraceae bacterium, assembly GCA_013140485.1. Lineage (GTDB taxonomy): Bacteria > Patescibacteriota > Gracilibacteria > Peribacterales > Peribacteraceae > JABFSS01. The sequence continues at coordinate 2,051 of JABFSS010000085.1, forward strand.
GGCAATGCCGATGCGACAAAAAGTCCGGCCGCTTCAACGGGAACACCCGATCAGTATTGAATGCGCAGTGCACGGCAGCAGAGCCGCACTGCAGAAGCAGATGCAGAAATACGGATAGCAGTTTTGCGCTCGGGGAAGAGCAAAACAATCCGACGTGTTCAAAATCCTTTCCGGCATGAACACTCCGTCCTACGCTCGCCACATGTCCGAAGTACAGCGTGCGCCCCCGGAGGCGGCGGAGAATCCTGTCTGGAAAGCTGTTTGCCAAACACTCTCGCGAATAGGCGGTGTGGTGCGCGGCGGCATTGTCTCGCTCAAGTTGATCATTCCGCCGGTGATGATCGCTTCTGCGCCCGCTCTCGAAGCTCAACAAGCCGTGGCACAAAAACCACAACCCGAAAAAGTGGCGGAAAAAAAATTCACGCCTCTGTCGACACAGGAGATTGAACAACACGTGAAGAAACTGGAGCATTCTCACTATCCCAATCGCAAAACAGCGGATGATAAACTGCGCAAAGGACTCGACTACGACGGCATGCTGCATGTCGCGACGATGGCACCAGTCGCCGATGCAGAAGTTCAAAAACGAAAACAGGAAATCATTCACTCCATCTTTCCCAAAGCGTTCCCTTCGAAGTTTCCGCTGTCTCCCGAAATCGCAAAACACTATTTTTACCTGGAACCCAGCTTCGGATTATTTTTCAGCCAGATACCCGCGG
>JABFSS010000118.1 GCA_013140485.1 Candidatus Peribacteraceae bacterium
CGCACGAGAGGCCGATGCCGGCGAACGAAGTAAGTTGGGTGAGAATGATAGTGGGGGGTAGGGGGGGTGCAGGCTTTCTTGCCTGCGAGGTGACAGAAAAAATAAATGGGAACCATTTTCTTTCTCCGGTAACACCCCCACAAGACCCTCCCGACCAAGTCTTGATTTCATATCGGGACTATTGCGCATTAGCTTGCGGAGCCCGGGCGTTCCACACCCCTATGGAACGCCCGGGTTTGGCATGGGGATCAGCCGTTCGCGGGATCGGCAAAAGTGATCGGTCCATTCGCCTATTCCCTTGTCTTTTATGGTCTCTAGAGTGATTTCATGGAATTTCCCTTCCTCTCCAGCGACCGTCTCCAGCCTTCGCCCCCTTTCGGGGGGCTACTGCCGGCAAGCCGTCCAAAGCATCTCATTCTGGGGGCGCAGGGCGAAGATCTCGCGGCCGCCTACGTCCGTTCCATCAACTACACCGTTCGGCACCGCAATGTCCGTCAAGGCAAGGATGAAATCGACATCATCGCGTGGGATCCGGAAGATCAAGTCCTTGTCTTTGTGGAAGTGAAGACCCGAACGGAGAAGACGCGCGACGGGTTCCACCCCGACCAGGCGGCGACGGAGGACAAGCGCATCAAATTACGCCGTGCCGTGCGACGGTGGGTGGCGGACCACCAGTACGATGGCGGGTACCGGATCGATTTGATTTGCGTGCACGACGGCGCGGTCAAAAATCACTTCAAGGAACTCAATTGGGATGTGCCTCCGAGAAGTACGCCGTGGCCGTAATTACTGCATTGACAAGAATTATTAACATGAGACCATTGCTCTATGGTCGCGTACAAAAGTGATGAAAGGCAGGGGCAAGGCTTTTCCTCCCACGACACCACCCACCTCGAGCCTTTTCGATACGAAAGTAGAATAACGGTCGAAGATGTCGGATCCAAAGGATCCGTATCATTGGTTAACTTTAAAGATAATACAATAATGCATGAAAAGATTATTTGGGAAATTGGCGAGGACATATTTAGTTTGATAGATCAATATCGTCGTCGTTGCTTATTACTCTCATTCGCCGAGGTCACCGGTGATTTCAGCAGTGCGACTTTTGGAAAGCTTATCACTGCCAATAAAAAAGTGCAGGCAATAGGCGGAAAGCTGGTGTTGTGCCAGATAGGCTCCAAAGTCCAAGAAGTCCTTGAGAAGACTGAACTTGATACATACTTCAGCATTACAGACACCGTTAGGCAGGGTATTAAGGACCTCGAAAAATTTCTCGCCCGCCGCGTTCAGTGATCACTGCACAACAACGCACGCACCGTCGATTTTTTTTGCCGGCCACCGTTTTTCATCATCATTAGATGCCATCATCTCGTCCCACACGGCCTTCTTTCTCTCCCCCTTCAGGAAGAAAATCGACTGCCGGGCTTTCTTTAGGACCGGAAGCGTCACGCTAATGCGGTCACGGACATCAAATGTATCAGTTGTGGTGTGGATTGCAGCTGCTTGCCCGAACGCCGCATCCGTCAGCGGCGGAAACAGTGAAGCAATATGCCCGTCATCTCCCATTCCCAGCGTCACAATGTCCGGCGCGCCCTTCTTCAGCAGGTCTTTCAGGTGCCGGTCATACAGGTTTATGCATTCTTGCAGTGGCAGCGACGTATCGGGGAAGAAGATTTGTGATTCCGGGATCGCTGCGTTTTTGAGCTGCGTCGAAAGCAGCAAAAATTGATTGCTGTTCGGATCATCGGCGCGGATGTACCGGTAATCGACGAGGAATATCCAGATCTTCGACCAATCCATCTTTTCTTTTCCCAGTGCTTCGTAGATGGGCTTGGGAGTCGATCCGCCCGAGAGGCCGATGATGCAACAACCGTGTTCGCTAAGGGCTTCGCGGATCGCTTTCTCCAGAAAACCAACGCCGCGCGCGACGAAGTCAGCATCGTTCTTTGTAGAGATGATGGGGCTCATGAAGTTTGCGGGGTAGACCTGTGCGTTCGTGATTTTGTCCGACCAAAGAGCACATCGCCGACTTTGTTCAGGATCCATATCTGAGCATCGAGAATTGGCTGCAGAGATGACTTCATGCCATCTGTCGCAAGCTCAATCAGACTTTTACTGACCGGCGCTTTATCCGGGTTGATCTGCATACGTCTATTCTACCCCACCCACTTCACTCCATCCTTCGCCGCCCACGCGTCGGCTTCCGCTGGTCCGTTGGTGCCCGCAGGGTACAGATGAAGCGGCGTTGAGGGCTGTTCCAGGTGGTGCTGCAGGGGGTCAATCAATCTCCACGACGTGCGCACTTCATCGAAGGTCAAAAACCACGATTGCTTGCCGTGAATCGCTTCGAGTAGGAGTATCCCGTGTTCCGGCAGGCAGTCGCCCATGCAGACGAGCGGGTCTTCCAGAATCAGCGGCCGGAACGTGGGCGTTGTGCCGCCGATTTTCGTCTGCAGGTGAATCCGCATGCCCGCTTCGCCCTGCAGAATGATATCCAGGCGGTTCGGAGTGCTCCCCTCTCCCACCACGTGCGGTTCCTGGAACTGAATGCTGATCCGAGTTTCCTTTTTGCCGAGCCTCTTTCCTGATCGCAAGTAAAACGGCACGCCCTGCCAGCGCGCCTCGCGGCTCAGGAGCTTCATCGCGGCAAAGGTATTCGTGCGCGAGTCCTTTGGAATTTCGTCTTCCTCGCGGTATCCGACGACCGTCTCCCCATGAACTTTTCCTTTCGTGTATTGCCCCTGCAGAATCACGTCATTCAGGTCGGATGCGGGCGGCAGATAAAATTGCTTGAGCGCATTGAGGCGGCTCTCGCGCAACGTGTCGTCACCTTCTTTGATCAACATCGTGAGCAGCGAGATCATCATGAGAATGTGACTCTGGAACATGTCGCGGAATGTGCCCGTATGTTCGAAATATCCCGAGCGCCCCTCGAGTCCGTACGACTCCGACGCCATCACTTCGACGTGGTGGATCAAGGAATTCTTGAAGAGCCGTTCGAGCATGGGATTGGCAAACCGAAGATAATAGACGTTGCGAACGGCTTCTTTGCCCAAGTAATGGTCGAGCAGATAAATCTCCTCGTCTTTGAAGCATTTGTGCAGTTGCGCCTGAATCTCCTCAAAACTCTTCAGGTCATGGCCGACAGGTTTTTCGACGATGCAGCGGAACGGAATCTTTTTGTCATGCACGCCGCCGGCACAGATGTTATCGAGAACTTGTGTGAACACCGTCGGTGGAATGGAGAGATAGGTCAGTCGGACCGCGTCCTTCCATCCTTTTTCAATCACTGTGAGCTGTTTTGCGAGTGCCTGAAAATCTTTCACCGAGTCGTATTGACCTGCGACGTAATGGCATCGAGCGAGAAAATCTTCCAGTACTTTCTTGTTCACTTCCGGCATTTGCGCGTGGATCGACTCTTCAACAAGCTTCTTGAACTCCGCATCGCTCATCTCCGTCCGCGAATAGCCGACGATCGCGTAGTGTTCGGGGAACCGTTTCTTCAGAGCAAGAACGTAGAGGGCCGGGTAGATCTTCAGCTTCGCCAGATTCCCCGATGCCCCAAAAAGCACGAAGGAGAACGGTGTAGGGGCGGAGAGAGGCTTCATGGAGAGTCCAGTATAGGAGATCTTGATTCCAGCGTCATGACGTTCTACGCTTGTCGCACATCACCGCCTATCAAGAGCAGCGTCGAGGGAACTGGCCCGATTGAGACGCTCACCAACTCTTCAAGATTGAAGTAAGTGGTTAATCCAGCCCCGTCAGGGGAGAGATAATTTCTTATCACTCTTCCAGCGGGAAGGGCATTTATTCATTACCCCCTTCCTTCTATGTCTCACTTCTTTACCTCAGAGTCGGTGACCGAAGGTCATCCCGACAAGTTATGCGATCAGATCAGTGACGCGATCTTGGACGAAGCGCTTCGCCAGGATCCCGGCACGCATTTGGGTTGCGAATGTCTCGCCACCACCGGCCTCGTGGTTGTGGCGGGCGAAATGCGTACGAAGGGATACATTCCGATCGCGAAAATCGCGCGCGAAACCATCAAAGACATCGGCTACGACGACGCTGTCTACGGATTCGACTACAAGGCCTGCGCCGTCATCGTCGCGGTGGGCGAACAGAGCGCCGATATCGCGCTTGGCGTCGACGACGCGACGAATAAAGACAAAGAGCAGGGCGCGGGCGACCAGGGACTCATGTTCGGATTCGCGTGCGACGAGACGCCGGAGCTGATGCCGCTGCCGATTTCGCTGGCGCACGGTCTCACCAAGAAGCTCACGGACGTGCGGAAGAGAAACGATCTCAAATACCTGCGGCCCGACGGCAAAAGCCAGGTGACAGTCCAATACTCCGATGATGGAAAGCCCGAACGGATCGAATGTGTCGTCATCTCGACGCAGCACCGCGAAGACGTCTCGCATGAGCAGATCTGCAAGGACGTCAAAGAGCATGTGATCGTTCCGATTTGTGGCAAGTACATCGACGCGAAGACCAAGTTCCACATCAACCCGACGGGGCGCTTCGTCATCGGCGGCCCGCCCGGCGATTGCGGCCTCACCGGACGCAAGATCATCGTCGATACCTACGGCGGTTACAGCCGCCACGGCGGCGGCGCCTTCTCGGGCAAAGATCCGAGCAAGGTCGATCGATCTGCAGCTTACGCGGCCCGCTGGGTCGCCAAGCACGTCGTCAAAGCGGGTCTCGCGAAGAAGTGTGAGGTGCAGGTTGCCTACGCAATCGGCGTCGCCGCACCCGTTTCCGTTCACGTCGAAACCTTCGGGACCGGAAAAGTCGGCGACCGGAAGCTTGAAGAGGCGATCAACAAGATCTTCGACCTGCGCCCGGCCGCGATCATCCGCGATCTGGATCTCCTCAAGCCCCAATACCGGCAGCTCGCCGCATATGGCCACCTTGGCCGCGAAGACCTCGCCGTCAAATGGGAACAGACGCCTCGGACGGCGGATTTACTTCATTTTTTCCAATAAATTTTTATGGGTACTCTTCAAACGTTAGAGACTGCTGTTCCGGCCGGCGTCCACACAGCCGAAACAGGCGATGGACAGGTAAAAGCCGTATTGGCCGCCGTCGTTGAAAATGTCCGAGCTCGTTACGCGGACAGACCTCAACTGGCCGATCAAACAGCGGCTGATTTGCAAGCCAAGCTCGGACATCACACAGATCTCAAGCAATTTGTCCTCGCCGCACAGGTCGAAGGCATTGGTGACGAGTTGCGAAATGTCGCCGATAAATTGGAGTTCAGAACACAATTCACCGCTATTCTTCGCAACGCAGAGAAGGCGCGATATGCAAAAAATTCTTGAATCAATCATTCACTCTTGTATAGAAGGTGGCATTGAGATCTCTCAAGATTCCAATGCCGCCTTCCGCAGGTCTTCTCCGTTGATTGTTGGACCTTCGAGGATTCTTCGGCATACTTTTCCCGATTCATCCATTTCTCCCCTCCCCCATGCGCCGCCTACTTCCCGCTCTCGCTCTCCTTGCACTTGTTGCCTGCACTCCCGCCACGCCGCCTGCCGATACATCAGGCACGTCGTCATCCGACGCGCGAGTGATGGCCGGAAAAGGCCTGCTGATTCGCGTCGAAAAAACGATGACGGAAGATGCGCAGGGCATCCAGCACACGAAAGCGGTTCTGCACGTGAGCGGCGTCATCGAGAAGGATATTGATTTGGGAGATATTCAGGGTGAACTCTTCACCGTCGATCCCCACACGTACCCGGTCTACGCTGAACAGGAAAACAAGCCTGAGACTATCGGAGTCTTCACCGCTTGGTGGGCCGGTCAGGGTGAAGAAATCACGGTGAAGCTTCACAACGGCAAACTCCTCGTCGATCATCGCTACGGTGACGAACAGAACACCTGCACGACGCCGGAACAAATCGCCGAAGTGGACCTCGGCGGCGATGTGGTCGTGGAATTCGAGAACCTCCCCGATCCGACGGCCAAGTCCAGCATCGCCTTCTGCGACACGAAATGACGTTCCCTCCCGACCTTCCCGAGACGTTTGCCGCGCGTGCCGCCGCCGTCAATTTGCGACCCGAAGACGTCGTCGAGCACTTCATCCTTGGTTCCGGCCACGGCGGACAGAACCGCAACAAGCGCGCGACGGCCGTGCAGCTCGCCCATCATCCGACCGGCACGCAAATTCGCTGTTTCCATCGTCGCAAGCAGCACGAGAATCGCATAGCGGCGTGGATGCTGCTCTTGCATCATCTGGAAGACGCGAAAGCAGACATTGAACGTGCCCTGGAACATCAGCTCTATGTGGAAGGAGCGCAGCTGCGCGGGCGCACGAAGGCCGGGAAGAAGAAAGTTCTCGCGCAGAAGAAGATACGGGGGGAAACGAAGACTCGCAGGCAGTCAGTTCGGTGATCAATGCTTTTCGATGACCGTCCCCGGATAGTAGTAACTCAGGATCTGCTCGGCAGTCTTGCCTTGACGCGCCTGCCCCCCCGCTCCGCAGCCGCTCATCCCCACGCCATGCCCCGCGAGTTTCATCCCCACACACCACGGATCATCTTTCGGCGTGAAAATTTCCGGAAACGGAAAATCTTTCCAGCCCGCCTCATCCGGCGTTCGCGTCTTGCCGGTATCAGTGGAGAAGTACGGCGCACGGATCACTTGCCCTTTGTACGTCAAAACACTTCGCTCCGTTTCGTGCACGGCCTTCAGCCACTGCGGATTGCGGGCTTCAAAATTTTGGCCGTGGTATGCCTGAAACGTCGCCGGGCTGTCGCTGCCGTCGTATGGCATTCCGGGGAATTTCCGGTGCGCGGGCTCGGCGTAGTAGGTCGCATACGTTCTCGCGGCGATTGCAAATGCACGCTGTTTCTCGAATGGTTCCGTGTCTGGCTCTTCGGCGAGGCCGAGCATGTACTCTTCAACGGACAATTCATTGATCAGGACCAACTCTCCACCGATCACCTGACATTCCACTTTTCCGCGATACGATCGGATCGACCGGAAGTATCCCTGTACGCGTACGAGATCGTTTTCGGAAGTGAATCGGACGGACGGATCACCGCAGACAAGTCCGTTCATCGGCAAGTCAGGCGTCAGGCGAATCCGGATGGATTTCGAGGGTAAAGAGGGCAGAGAGGGTGAAGAAGGTGAAGAGGATGATGCAGAAAAGCGTGTTTGTTGGATGGGTGCGGAGTTTTCGCGAAGCGTCGAATATCCCTGATTCGTATTGAGCAACTGGCGCGTGCGCGATGCCCTGCCCGACATCTCGAACGTGTAGTTCAGCGATCCGATTTTGAGCGCCGCAGAACCGCGTTCCATCGGTAATTTGACCCGTACGCGGATGATGACCGACTCGCCTTTCTTTACCAGCGGAACGGGAATGCGCAGGTCGCGCGCCGGGACCAACGTGCCGTCTTTCTCCAGCCATACGTCGAGTCCCGCGCTTCGTGTAATGCGCGCAATGCGGGTATTGCGGACGTACGACTTTGTCGTGGCGCGGAAGAAGACGGGAATGGAAACTTCGGCGCCCGGGCGGCCTTCGATGACCGTTTCACTGACGCTCGCGAGTCCGTCTGTTCCTGTCACAATGGAGCCTTTCGGAAGTTCCTCGTCGTTTCCCGCACCCGCCGGCAGCACGATCTCCATCTCGGGAAACGTGACCGCGGCAGCAACTTCTCCGGTCCGCACGTGATTGCGCACTTGGTCCATCGCGCTCCACATCGCCGTGCCGGGACAGTCGGTGGAGACCAGCTGCCGGTGCCCTACGATCGGCGAGAGCGTTTTTCCATGGAAGACGGCGTCACGCGACGTATTGATGTTGTACTTTTGCGCGAGCAATTGCAGCAGCCACTGCAAACTCTTGGCCTGGTCTTGCGTCGGCTGTTCCTTGTCGAAATTTCCCATCAGCGAGATTCCCACGGTGCCGACGTTGTTGCAGTACACATGGCCGCCGACGACAAAATCCCCTCCCGCACGTCCTTCGTAGATCTGGCCTTGGTCGTCGATCACGTAGTGGTACCCGATATCGCCCCACCCCCTGTTCTGTGCGTGGTATTGGTAGAGGGCGCGCATTTTTTCCAGTCCCGATCTCTTGTCCCCCGCAACCGCGATGGCCGTGTGGTGGACGACGAGGAGCCGAACGCTCGAGCTGTACGTCATCGGCCAGCGCAAATCTTCTCCCTGCGCATTTTTCGTCACCGGCACGCTCGCTTTGAATTCATTCGGATATTTGGCATAGGCATCCTCGCATTCTTTATCGCGGACGGACGGCGCTTCTTCCGATGTTCTTGTCGATGTCTCTTCTTCGGTGTCTCCGGCTTCGGACGGCTTCGCCACGCGTAAAGACTCGTCGGCGCCCCATTCGGCACGTGTAAGAATCCGCCGGTCACTCGCAGCCTGCAGTCGCACCGGGAATACGGTGCACAGCACACACAAGACGGCGACAATGAACGAGGTGCGCATCGGAAAAGAGTATAGGGTGCGCGCGACATTCCGTCCGATATTTACGCGCTTTCTGAGACATCTGCTGCCGGACTCGAATTTAAGGAGAGAATCATTCCTTCAGACACGGGATCTCCCCGAACCTCTAGTATTGGTGATGCGATCAAGGCAGTTGCCGCAATGCTTTGAGTCTGACGAGCCGGCGCGGGTGCATTTTTTTTAGATTCTTCAATTTCGCCTGTCACAAAATCATTCCAGTGACTTCGCAATTCCGCCCACGCTTCGCTCATCATTTCCATAATATTCTCAATTCCCAGTGTGCCGCAGTACTCCTCCTTCGGCTTCGGACGGCTGTCACGCAAAACACTCAAAAATTTTCCGTACGGATCATGTCCGATATCCGCCAATTCATCGCGCACGGCGATGAGAATCGCCCACATATGATTGATTTTCTCATCGACGCTCTCCTGCGCTGCATTTTGCAGAGCAGAGTTTTCCGTCGCTACCTGCGCTGTTGGTTCTAAGAGGGGCGTCACACGTGCAAATGGATACTGGTTGCAGAGTATATACCTCACGCAAGCAATAATTTTTCATATGTCTCAACCATGGATTCCACGGCGAAGTTTTTCGATGCGGTCTTTTGTCCCGCACGACCCAGGCGTTCGCGCAGAGAAGAATCTTGCATACGAATAATGGCTTCCCGCAGGGCCTTCTCCGAATTCGCTCCCGCAATAAGTGCATCTTCTCCATTGGTCAGATAGCCGGCAATCCCGCACTGGTCCGTCACGATCACGGGCGTTCCGCAGGCCATCGCTTCCGCCACGACGAGTCCGAATGGATCATTGTCGCGAGAAGGCAAGATGAGGACGTCGATGGAGCGGTAAAAAGCCGCAAG
>JABFSS010000047.1 GCA_013140485.1 Candidatus Peribacteraceae bacterium
TGACCAAAGACCTTCACCAAATCATCGAAATTGTTTTTGAGCTGCTCAACTCCGCCAGAAAAAGTGAGTACTTGGCTCGCAGCGGCTCCGCCGAACTTCGCATTCACCGCCGCAACGGCATTGGCGAACGTCTCAGCGTTAGTGGCCCCCTCTTTTACCGTGATTCCGAATTTCTTGAAGCTCGCTACGTTGCCTTCCGCAGCAAGCCCGAGCTTTCGTGCAGCGGTCTCTAGATCAACGCCCAGGGCAGCGGAAAGGTTCGCCGCCGCGGTAGTCGCGCCCTTGAGGCCATCCACTGAGAGGTGCCCGAGCGATTCGATGAGTGCGCCAGTGCGCAGAATGGCGTCATTCGAAAACTTCGTCGTGTCCTGCATCGACTCGGCGAATTCAATGAAGTCCTTCGAGGCCTCTTGAGAGAACTCGCCCGCGCTCGCAAGAGCCTGATTGAGCTTGTTGATTGCGTCCTCTTGCGCAATGGCAGCTTTGACGCCATCCACAATGAAAACTTCAAAGAGTTTCTCAGCGGCGGAAGCGACGAGCTCAATCGCCTTCTCTACGCCGCGGGCTTCAAGCACGCCTTTGAAAACATCGAATGAGGTCGAAGCTTTCTTCGTACCCTTTTCGGCATCATCGCCCAATTTAAGGAAGCCGTCGCTAATGCCCTTGAGCTTAGCTTCGGCGTCGCCTTCAACTGAGATTTCGATGCCTACTTTATTTTCTGCCACGTGCCTCTCGCTCTTTTATGCGTGCTTTTTTCTGCTCCTCTGCAATCTGCTCTTGTCTGTAAGCAGCGATGATTCTGAAAATCTCCAGAATCTTTGCCGGTTGCTCACTCAAAGAGCCTGGGTAAGGTAAGACCCCCTTCTCGTATTGCCGCTCCATTTCGACGAAGCGAACCCACACGCCGTTGAAGTAGTTACCGATGCATTTCTTGAAATATATTTGTCCATCAATATTGTGTATGAATTCAGCGGCGAAGTCGAAGCAAGCTTTTGACTCGCGCGTTTTTTGAAGCATGGTTTCTGCATCTTTTCGTTTCCCATATTGCTTCAAGCAATCGTGACAGTTGTACTTAGCCTTGCTATCCATCGCATTCAGAGTGGCTTTCAATTCAACCCACTCTGCGACTGTCAACCTCGAAACCCTATCGATTTGTAAGTAGAGAACTTCGACTAGGATTCCAAGGCTACGGCCTTTTTTTCGCTTTTCACCACATTCTCAAGATCAACCTTTACGCCCGGCAAATCATCCAGCTCTTTAATCTTTTGGTAAAGCATGATGCACGCACTCGAAAGCTTGTCACTCTCCTGGAGTGAGAAAATGATTTCAAGTGCCTCGTCCGTCAAGTACCCGTCAGGCCCCGCCATCAACTCCAGGGGTTCGCCCCGTGCGCCCTGGATGGCCGTACCGTCGATGCCTTCCACGCCCTTCAGGCACATGCGGACGGCCTTGCGCATGAGCGCCGGGTAGTCCTTCACTTCCGCGCCCGCTACCATCTTGACTGACTCCGCCAACTCAAGCCGTTGGGCCTGGGTCAGCGGAGCAATCAGGAACTTGAAATCTCCGATGAGGACCGGAATCCGGTCACTCGGCAAATAAATTCTCACGAAACCCCCGTTGCTTAGATGAAACCGAGATACATTTCTTCGGTCTGCCCATCCGCACCGCGCACCGCTTGGAACGCGATATCGTCGATGAGCACGTCGTCTTTATCTCCGACCTTGAGAGAAGTCATGATGCATTTCGGTAGGTAGATACCCACAACCGATCCCATCGTGATTTCGCCCGCCACTCCGCTCGGGATGTAGGCCGCCAAGAAAATGCTGAACTCCGTTCCGGCATTGAACTCCGTGAAGTACGCAACCGAAGTGTCGTCCTTATAGGGGTCCAGCGTTCCATTCAGCACACGCTTGGTCACGCGAGACGAAATCTTTCCGTCAGGTGAGCAAGTGGACGTGATGAAGGCCAAGGTATTGGCCAGGTTCAGGCCGACCTTGTTGACCGCGATATCGGTGCCAGACTTGAACACGCAAGCCTTGAGGATGAGAGGGGGTAGGCCCGTGTCGTAGGTAGGCGTGTGAGGAGCTGCGCCATCCACTTGGTCGAAGCTCAGACCTTCCAGGCCGAATTTCAAATCGGCAGTGCCCCCCGTTTCGAAGCCGTCCAAGGCGAGCGCCTTGACCTTACACCCGATGGCCTTCTCAAGAATTTCGTTGGCCCAGTAGTAGCTCAGCGAAAGGGCCGGGTGCCCAGAGTTCGCCGTGTAGTACATTTGGGATTTCGAAATCACGACGCTCGCAGAGAACGAGCCCGCAGTCTTCGACGGACTGACCGTGATGGTCGCCGTACCCACACCGGTCGTTTTCGCAGTGATGGCAACGGGCCAGTGCCCCCCAGGTTCCTTGACTACGACGATATCGCCAACATTGAATTTGGAGATATCCGCGTCTTCAATCTGAAGGACACTGCCCGTGTTACCTGCGGCCTTTGTGGTTGTGGTCGTGGTAATCGAACGCTTGGCCCCGAGTGCGCTCTCAAGCAGAGCCGCAAAGTCAACGTCGCCGCCTTCCACGCCGCTGGCGCGAAACTCAACGGGCAGGTTGGCTTCAACACTCTTCAAGCCAAGGCGAGGCGTGGCCGCCCCAATCGAGGCCGTGAGGATATCGCGCTCAATGAGGTCACGCGAGGGGGTCATATCGAAGCCATCGGCCTTCGGTTGGATGTAGGA
>JABFSS010000041.1 GCA_013140485.1 Candidatus Peribacteraceae bacterium
CTCCCCCACCAGCACCTACTCCAGTCGCACCCCCCAAAGCTCCTGAGCTAATAGCAAAAGTCACGGTGGAGGTTCCGGTTCTCACACCGGAACAGGCCAGAGACTCTGCATTCTTGAAGATGCTGTCGAACTTGGACATTGTGGCGAACAGTGCAGCACATGGCGCACGCCAACTCGCAGATCACTACGAATCGCTAGCCGAGAATGCTGCAGGAAAAATGAAAGCGCATGAAATCAATAAAAAAGCAAAATTGTCGAAAAAAGATCTGACGAATGCAGCAAAGGAGGAACTACTAGCATGTTGTCGCCGATATAATCCCACTAGCGACGTGGACTTTGTGCTGTATGCAAAGGGCGCGATGGAGCAGAAAATGCGTCAAACGATCTACGCCAAAGATCGAGTGGGTTCCTAATTATCCGTGATTTATCCGCTGATCTGCATGATCCAATCGGCGTTGATGCCGTGCTTTTCCACGTACCCGGCATTCACTTCCAGCGCATACGTCGCCTCTCCTCCCGACCGATATCCCGGACATGGATCTGACGTGCACGGCGTCATCGTCGTTGAGGAAACCAGATTCCCTTCGGCATCGAAGTACAGAATATCGAGCGGGATCAGCGTGTTCTTCATCCAGAACGAGAGTTCCTGCGGCTGATCGAAAATGAACAGCATCCCGGCATCGCTGTCCAAATAATCGCGAAACATGAGTCCCCGCTGGCGCTGAGCATCGGTCTCGGCAATTTCCGCCTGGATGACAACTTCCTGATCTTGAGGATCCACCAGCGTAATTGTCCGTTTCGCAAGCTCCATCGTCTGCGACGACAACGAAGATGATGATGACGATGAAGATTGGTGAGGCATGGAAGTGGTGGAAACAGAAGTGTTGCACGCCGTAAGAAGTAAAAACAAAACAACGCACACAAACTTGGGGGCCACCGCGCTCCAGGGGGGTGAAGGGGCTCTGCGATACCGAAGGCAGTAGCGGCCAGACTTTAACGTCATACAGGCGGAGGAGTGTTGGAGCGCGGAGCGTTTTCTTTTTGCCATTTCTTTGTCGCCCTGACAAAGAAATGGCAGAGTTATGCAGACCGTAAGGCGGCAATCGCCGCCTTTCTGTCTTGCGCGGAAAAAATATAACTCGCCGACACAAGATTATTCGCCCCCGCCTTCCTACATTCTTTCGCCGTGATCGAGTCGATGCCCCCGTCCATCTGGATCATCAATTCCGGATGCGCTTTGCGCAGCGCCGTGACCTTCCCCAGTACTTCCGACATAAACTTCTGACCGCTGAACCCGGGATGGACCGACATGACCAGAACGAGATCGACCTCATGGACGACATCGTCGATGACACTGATGGGCGTTCCCGGATTGAGCGCGATCCCGGCGCCCGCGCCGCCCTTCCGGATGTCGCTGATGATGTCCTTGCGCTCACCGGTACTCGCGACGGCCTCGGCGTGGAACGTGATATGTTTGGCGCCGACCGCGAAGAACTCCTTGAGCCGTTCGTGCGGGTTACTGACCATCAGATGAATGTCGAGCGGGAGTTTTGTCTTGAGATGTTTCACCACCGGCGCGCCCATACTCAGATTCGGGACAAAATGCCCGTCCATCACGTCGACCTGCAACCAATCCGCGTATTTCTCAATGCTGTCGACCTCCTCCTGCAATCGCGCGAGGTTGCACGAGAGGATGGAGGGGGTGATGAGGACAGAATGTGCAGGCACGACCATAGTGTACTCCGCAGCGATACTCAGAAGAACATCAGCACCGCTGGGATGAAGAAGAGCGCAAAGAGGGTGCTAAAGAGCACAGCGGCCGCGGCTTTTTCGGGATGAATTCTGAGTTCCGTCGCATAACTGACGGTATTGCCGGCCATCGGAGTGAGGGAAAGGATGAGCATGGCTTCGCGCGCAAGTTCCGGGAAAAGATGCAGCGCATGCCTGTCGATCCACACGAAGGAGAATGCGGCCAGCGGCCAGGCGGCGTATTTCGCCGCAAATGCCAGCACCAAATACGCCCAATCGAAGGCGAAGCGCTTCAGATCGCCCAGCGCCACGCCGATGAGCATCATTCCGAGCACGATGTACGCGCCACGCATGCTCATGCCGAGGTCTTCCAAAGGCGCGGGTATCGTGAACCCCATCCGGTTCCAGAGGATCGCCGCGGCAAGGGCGTAGATAGTCGGAAGCCGGAACACTTTGATGAGACTTTCCCGCACGGTGAAGTTTCCCTTCGCGGCGATAAAGCACCCGAACGTGCATTGGTACAAATTCGTGCCGAGGTCGAGAAGCACGGCGATGACGAATGCTTTTTCTCCGAGCACGGCGAGAATCAGCGGCAATCCGAAATATCCGGTATTGCCCATGCCCGCACCGAACGCGAGAAGGTTTTTCGTCGAGTCTTTCCAGATCCCGGTTCCGATGACGTAGAAAATACAACACAAGAGGACTCCCATCAGATAAAAGATGACGGGAAGCAGGAGCAAATTCGCCGAGAGTTCCATCTCGGCGATTGCGTGGAACGTGACGACGGGAAGGATGATGTAGAGCAGCAGCGTCACGACCGTTTCCTTACTGGCTTTCAGCGTCTTCCCGGCAACGTATCCGAACCCTATGAGAATATAGAGCGGCAAGAGCTTGCCGAGGAGGAGTAGGAAGACGTTTATGGCTCTAGTATAAGGAGAAATCCGAAGGTTGTCTGGGAAGACTTTACGGATAGAAATTGTGGAGTACTGTGAATGTTGATGTCCCCTACAAAAGTGCCACAAGAGGCGATCAGGAGATATGTGAAAAGCCCAAACGGCATGAAGACACGGGCTCATGTTGAAGAACACATACTCGACAAAGTGGACAGCATTCGAGAAGGTAAAACTCGGCAAATACGAATGCGCATAAATCCCAGCGTTCCTCCAGCTATAGAGAAAATTATCTTAGTTATGGGAAATGTGTTGGCAAAGAAAATTTTAGCAGATGCTGGGTTAGATGCTGTTCCATTCCGGTTAGAAAAATCTGACGGAGAGAATGCTTTTGCTTCTGAGGCTGAGTCAGATGGTCCAACAACTCCGGTCCTGCAAGTATCATCACCAGTGGAAGATGTGACAGCAGATTTCGATACCGCCGACGCAGCAGCAGAACTGCTCATTGAGCAGGATGCGACAGTTGTGGGACGGTCTGCGAATGACGAACAGCCTGTCGCTCTCGTAGAGGAAGGACCGAAAACTGCGCTATCAGCGAAAAATGGTAAACCCGTTCAAACTGACAAAGCAGCAGATGCGGCTAAAAACGCAATCGACAAAATGAGAAGAAAAAAGTGAAGACGTTCTGCTTCACTCCAAATCCGCAATCCTCTTCATATGCCTCCCCCCCTCAAACTCGGTGGTGAGGAACGCATCGACCATTTTTTTTGCGAGTTCGGGATCCAGCAGGCGTCCGCCGAGGCTGAGCACGTTGGCATCGTTATGCTGGCGTGAAAGCTTGGCATCTTCCACCGTGCAGCAGCGCGCCGCACGGATGCCACGGACTTTGTTGGCCGCGATTGCTTCGCCGATGCCGCTCCCCCCGAGCACGATGCCCGGGCAGTTCTGTTCAAGCACGACCGCACACGCCTTGCGGATGATCGCGGGGTAATCGACGGGTTCTTCGGAGAACGTGCCTTCATCAATGACGTCGATGCCTTGCGCGAGAAGATGTTTTTTGAGGATTTCCTTGAGCGTAAAACCGGCATGATCGGTACCAAAGACGACGCGTTTCGGTAAGGGCATGGACCCAGAATAGAGCGATTTTGTGCGTGTTTAAAGGCTAAAAATGCGACCATGGCATGAATCTTTTGATTTTTAAAAAATAGTTTGTAATATACATTTATGTTGGAGTTCGTCGCGTCGCCGGACCTCGCCGTACTGGCACGGAATTCGCGGCCTGTGGAGAGTGACGCTGTGGAGACAATTGGAACGAATAAGAAGAAAACTCTGAGGAAGGCTTTGCAAGGAAGAGACGACATCGACACGGTCTGCATTCAATCTCCAGCCGAAGCCAGGGAATATGACGCGACAAGCGTGAAGGAAAGGCCGCGGAGCGTCCGGCTGCGTGCGGCATCGGACGGCAATGCTCGACGCGAAGATTTTGTGCGGCGCGGATATGCGGTCATTCTGGGAAAACATCCCGACAACATAGGCGTCTCGCTTCCCCGGTTACAGCCTCATGAGCAAGACAAGGATGAAGGTTGGATAACACATGCGATGGGAAAAGACGCCGATCAAGCCTGTGCCGACATGAAGCGCACTCTCACCTGGCTGCTGGATTTTCTTCAGGAAGCCGGCAATGACAAATCTCTTCCGGTCATACGCATACATATTGAATCCATGTACGGCGTTGACAGTGAAATAGCGGACGTCGTCACGTTTCTTGAAGACGCATATCACATCATCGTCAGTTCTCGCGATAAAAATGTGGAAAGTGCGTTCGAAAAACTTCAAACCGGAGCGCGCGAAACAGCTCGATACTCCGCGCAGACCGATCCCCTGCTCGAAACGCTGCCTGACCTGGCCTGAAGTGTTGTATGCTGACGCCGATGCCGAACAAACGATTCTTGATCGCCGCAAACTGGAAGATGCACTCCCCGCCCCCAGGTTTTGACGCGGCGGATTCGCCGTACAAGACCGAGAGTGCAGTGGATGTAGCGGTATTTCCCTCATTCATTGATCTCTCCCGCTGCATCTCCGCACAATTGATCACGGGAGGACAGACGGGCAGACCCGAACCGTCGGGCGCGCTGACAGGGGACGTGAGCATCGCCCAACTGAAGACCGTAGGTTGCCGCTACGTGCTCTGCGGGCATTCCGAGCGGCGGAAGAATCATGGCGAAACGGACGACTATGTCGCGCAGCAAGCGATCGCCGCTCTCGAAGCCGGACTCCACCCGATCGTCTGTGTCGGAGAGACGGCCGATGAGCGCAAGAAGGGCAAGCAACATGACGTCGTGAAGAAGCAGCTGAAGGACATCCCGTCTGGCATCATCGTCGCATACGAGCCTGTGTGGGCGATCAGCGGCGGCGATCCGAGCAAGCCAGCCGCGAGCGCGCAGGATGCGCAGGACATGCATGCGTTCATCCGGTCATTGCTTCCGGACAAAGCAATGCGGATTCTGTACGGCGGCTCGATGAATGGGAAGAATTGCGAGGAGTTGCTGAAGTGTCCGGATATCGATGGAGGACTTGTAGGTGGGGCGTCGCTGAAGCCGGAGGAATTTAAGAAGATAGTGGAAGTTGCTGTTGCACTGGAGAAGAATTATGAATCATGAGTCATGAATCATGGTTTTTGTTTTTCGTATGAGACCATTGAGGAGCTTATTCACTATGACGCTTTGAGCTGCAATTTTTTGAAATTCTTGCGCTGAAATGTACCCAACGTCCATTGCGATAAGACTCTGGTTTTGTACTTCGGTGACAGAACCCAGTGACACGGAATAAAACTGCGCTTTTTCTTTGTATGACCGTCTGCTAAATCCTTCAGCAATATTTGAAGTGATTGAAACAGCAGCTTTCCTCAATTGCTTAGTCAGTTCATAAAGTTCGCTTTGCGGGAATGTTTCTGTCACTCGGTAAATCATGATCACTAACTTGCGTCCTTCTCTCCAGGCATTCAGATCAGTAAATGACCGAATGGGTGCCGGTGACGTGAGCAAATTTTTCATAATTCGTAATTCATGATTCATGATTCAAGTCCGAACCCACTGCCCCGCCCCCAAATTCCTCACCGCTCCATTGAGCTCAAGCACGGTGAGAATCGCGCTCAATGATCCTGCGGTGAGAGCGCTCTTCTGTACGAGCTCGTCGATGTTCTGCGGCATCGTCGTCAGTATTTTGAGGATATTTTCTTCCTCGGGATTCTGTGGAGCATAGAGAACGCGGTCGGGATCAATATCGGGGACGATGACGCCGATTTCTTCGAGCACATCTCGGGGAGACGCGGCGATACTTGCCTGGTTCTTCCGGATGATCGCGTGGCATCCCGCGTAGTTGGCATCGAAGATTTGACCGGGAACCGCGAACACTTCGCGCCCGTACTCGAATGCCAGTTTCGCCGTAATCAGCGCGCCGCTGCTCTGAGGCGCTTCGAGCACGACGGTTGCCAGGCTCAGCCCTGCGATGATGCGGTTACGCATGGGGAAGGTGAACATGTCCGCTCCCATGCGGAGAGGAAATTCGCTCAGGATCAGACCACCTGCGGCGACAATCTGCTTCGCAAGTGCCGCAGAAACCGGAGGAAGCGTGAGCAAACCTTGTCCAAGGATGGCAATCGTGGCGCCCGATCCGCTCATTGTTTCTTCTGCAACGAGGGAATCCACTCCGCGGGCAAGGCCGCTGACCGTCACAATTTTGGCTTGAGTCAGGGCTCGCGTGAATTCCTGGGTTATGCGTCTTCCATACGGGGACATCTTGCGCGTACCAACCAAACCCACACTCGGCTGGCTCAGAATGCCAAGATCTCCTTGTGCATAGAGGAATACGGGAGCGTCTGGGATGTCTTTGAGGCGATCGGGATACGTTTGATCGCCAAGACAGATGATGCGCGCATCTGCAGATAGAAGAAGTGCTTCTTCCTGCTCAGGATCGCATTTCTCCATACGCTCCAGAACACTTCCGATGGTTTTCTCGCGGCATCCCAGACCGCGCAGGAGTTCGCCATCGACGTGTTTTGCCGCGTCTTCGAGTGTACCGAATACTTTGATTAAAGCATCGTACCGCTCGCGGTTGAGCACTTGAAGGCAGGACCAGAAGAGATAGGCGTGGCGAGTGGAGAGAGTCATACAACCACGCTACTGGCCAAAGATTCGCTGTGAAGAGCTCGCCGGAAAGATTCTTTTTGACTATGCGACTTTTGCGCTTCCAGAAGACGTGATTGGCGTTCCATGGGGTCGTGGAACGCTTTGCGCAACAGAACGAACTCCGGACCAAAGATCTTGTCTCCAGAGCCAAAATCCCGCATGCTCTCCCGCACAAAGCCGCCGTAGCTCAGCGGTAGAGCAACGGTATCGTAAACCGTGGGTCACCGGTTCAATCCCGGTCGGCGGCTCCATCCTATAGATATGCCCACACAACCTCCTTCTGACAAAGAGTTGCGCCAGAAACTGACTCCCGAGGAATATCGCGTCACGCGTGAGAAAGGCACCGAGCCCGCCTTCTGCGGCGTCTACTGGAACCACCATGAGAAAGGCATGTACTGCTGCGTCTGCTGCGGCACGCCTCTGTTTGGATCGGAGAAGAAGTTTGAGTCGGGAACGGGCTGGCCAAGCTACTTTCAACCGGTCACGGAAGGAGCAGTGAAGAACATCGTCGATAACAGTCACGGGATGAAAAGAACTGAGGTCGTCTGCAGTACGTGCGATGCGCATCTCGGACATGTCTTTGAAGACGGCCCGCCTCCGACCGGACTGCGGTATTGCATTAATTCGGCGTCGCTGAAGTTCGAGAAGGCATAAACTGGAAGTGTGCATCCCCTCGCCGTCACCCTCGTCCTCATCTCCGCCGCCATCCACGCCTGGCGCGAAATGATGATGAAGAAATCACACGACAAACAAATCTTCATCTGGCTGATTTGCACCACGGCCGTAGTCATCTTCTTCCCGATGTTCGTGTACGAGGTCTGGCAGGGTCATCTGACGCAAACCGCCGTTGTTCTGAGTATGGGCGGCGCAATCACGCATTCGATCTACTGGTACTTCATGTCCCGCTCCTACGAAAAGGGCGATCTGTCCCACGTGTATCCGATCATGCGCTCGGCCCCTGCACTCGTCTTCATCATCGCGGTCCTGTTCCTGCACGAACGCGTGACGACGCTGGCCACGCTCGGCGTCGTGACAATCGTCGCCGGCATCTACGCCATCAATATGAAGAGTGTGACGTTTCGGGGCTTCCTCGAGCCCCTGCAATCGTTTGGCGAGCGCTCCACGCGCTTCGCCCTTCTGACGATGCTGATGGTCACGGCGTATTCGATCCAGGACAAAATAATGATGCAGCACGTTTCTCCCCTGCTCTATTCCTACTTCACCGTTGTGTTCCCGACGCTCTACTGGACGCCGTTCGTCCTGAAGACGAAGAGCAAAGCGGCGATCACAGCGGAATGGAACAAGAGCCCGTTCGACATCATCCTGACGGCGATCATCGCGATGGTAAGTTATTCGTTGATTCTGTATGCACTGACCTTCGAGCGCGTCAGTTACGTCTCGGGGCTGCGCCAAATCGGCATCGTGTTCGGAGTGTTACTCGGCGGCCATCTTCTCAAAGAACGTCACAAATGGATTCGTCTCACAGGTTCAGGCCTGATTTTCGCGGGAACAATCTTGATCGCGACTGCGCCATGAAAAAGTTTCGATGATGGATTAGTACTATTCAAAGAGAGTTATATCCACCATTTGACCCTTATTAATGTCGGGGATCCCGGCATTGGTCTTTTGCAAAGAACCAGTGGCAATGTCTTGCACCACTTTTCGAATATCAGCCGCTATCTTGTCGCCGACCGCCAAAATTTCTTTGGCATTATGGTTCTGGGAACTCGCTGTTTGTTCCTGCGAACGAACAGTAAATTTAGTATCTGCCAGTAAGCGATCAGCGCGAAAGAGACTCCGAGCGGCATTCTGCAAAATGGTCCTTTCATTTTTGTAGTCACCTTTCCCCATCGCTTCAAGAAAGAAAATGCCATGCTCAATCCTGAGAACCGCATTGTCACTTGTCGGCGTAAAAGTTTTGATCCCGTCACTGTATCTTGCGGATTGCAACCCTTGGTGCCCACAGGCGGCATTTTTCCCACTCATGCTGCATTCAAAGGGGGTAAATCTAAACGAATGATCATGTTCAAACGTACACAGATCGACCAAAATTTCATCGATTTTCGAAAGCACCAGGCCCAATTTCCTATCTATTTTTTTTGTAAATCCTTCATTCCACATGAGCTTGGATTGATTGAACGTACAATGACCATATTGCTCGATAATATCTTTCATTGATAAAGCCAATACTCCCTTTTCTGATTCAGAATATTCCGGTAGTGAGGGGTGGGGTGGAAGTACTTCGAGAGAATGTCGCGTCATAAAATATATTATAACATATATATCATATATAAT
>JABFSS010000048.1 GCA_013140485.1 Candidatus Peribacteraceae bacterium
CTCCACCCCCACCTCCGAGGCGGAAGATCGGCTGGCGGTGGCTGCCCCGGTGTTTGCTGCCGACGCGGAAACATTCATGGCGACGACGCTGTCTCCCTCCTGCAACCCGGACAGGATTTCCGTGATGCGCCCGTCCGTCATGCCGGTCTCGACCGTGACGGATTCACCCGTGGTTTTCTGTACCGTCGCCGCGCCGCTTGCGTCACGGCGGATGGCGAGGTTGGGAACCGCAAGAGCGTTTTCTTTTTTCGCCGTTTCGATCTGAACCGTCGCCGTCATGCCCGAGAGAATCGTCAGGTCTTTTGGCGTCGGCAGTTTGACGGAGACGTTGTACGACACGACGCCCGACTGTTCGATGGGCGCGGGGTCGATTTGGTCGATGATTCCGGTGAACGTCTGTCCGGGAAGCGCATCGAGAATGATGGATGCGGAGAGGCCGGTGCGCACCCGCACGACGTCGACCTGGTCGAGGGGAATCGTCACGACGATGAAGTCGGGATTCTGGAGCACGGCGTACTCGGTGTCGCCCGTATCGAGGAGATTGTCGCCCACTTTGTAATCGAGATGCGTGAGGATGCCGTCGAAGGGCGACCTCAGCTCGTAATCCTTGAGCACTTTGCTGGTTTTCTGTAGGGATGCCGACCGCTGCGCCACATCGTTCTGCTTGAGTTTGATGTTGATATCGGTGCCCCCGATCGCCGATTCCAGCGCGCTCTGCTTGGACCGGAGATCGCCCGGACTCTGCGTCTCGAGCACGCGCAGATTATCCTGCGCGAGCGTAAGCGCGTTCTGCGCGGAGCGTACCGCGTCTTCTTTCGTCCGGAGGGTGACGCTGGGAATTCCTTCATCGGAAGACACGGCGTCGAGATTCGCCTGCGCGGTTTCGATGCTGCTGATCAGCCCCATCGCCGCACTGCGGTTGGCGGCGACCGTCGAACGCAGCGCGTTGAGATCATCGACGGTGAAGAGGCTGGTATCGGTCGTCGCTCCCTGCATCATCACGTACGTTTTCTCGGCGAGGAGGGAAATATTTTTTGCGAGCACATGCGCGTCGGTGAGAGCCTGGAGAATGACACCGGGATTGCGCTGCGACGAGAGCGCGTTGCCGTACGCCTGGTGCATCGCATTCACGGTGTTCACGGCATCGAGATACACATACTCGAGTTCCTGGCGCTTCACCGGGTCGTTATAGAGAAAATGGCTGATCTCCAGTTCATAGCCGTTCGCCGGGCGCGAGTCGGCGCTCCGCGTGAGCACGTCGTAGAAGGAATCGAGAAGATCGTCTGCATCGGCGATCGTTGTTTGTGCCGTCATTGCGAGCGACTGGAGTTCGGTGTTCTCCTGTTTCTCCAAGTCCAGGATCGCCTGCTCGAGCGCCGACTGCTTCTCGGTGACGGCGCGCTCGGCAGTCGCGAGATCGACGGGAAGTTTTTCCCGGGAGACGTCCAGAGCGCTCATCGCGTCTTGCACCGTTTTCTCCCGATCGTTTCGTAGCTGCTCAAGCTGAAGAGCACTCGCACCCACGGCGAGCTGCGCCGAACGGACGTCCGCGAGAACCGATGACTTATCCAGTTCGGCGATGATCTGCCCCTGCTTCACGCGGTCTCCCTCTTTGAAGAAGACTTTCGTCACCGTTCCTTTTTGATTGAACCGCAACGTCTGTTCGCTCGCAAACGTCACTTTGCCCGTCGCTTTGACGCTCTGGACGATTGTCTGCCGCGCAACGCGCGTCACGCTCGTTTGGGCTTCGGCTTGCGACGAATCGCCGCGGAAGTAGAGATAGCCGCCGCCGAGAACTGCAGAGGTCCCGAGTCCCGCGAGGTAACTGCCCAGGACGATCCGTGCCAGAAAAGCGCGGATGCGAAGACGCACGCCGGATGACTGCGCGGCAAATGACGGGGGTAGCACGCTCATGAATTTGAGGACGCGGAAGAACTGACGGAGGAATTGGCGGCAGAGGACGCCGAGCCGTTCATTGACGATGAAGATGACACGGCGCTCTGAGAACTTCCAAATTGTCCGCGGCCTCCTCCGAATTGCACTCCGTGCTCCTGCGCGATCTGCTGCATCGTCTTTCCGCCGTCGAGCTCCGCCTGGAGTTCGGCTTCGGTCATGCCGAAGCGCTCCGCCATCCGGGTGATGTTCATGCCTCCACTGCCGGTGAATGTACCCCTACGGGAAGAACCTCCCATCACGCGCATTCCACCTATGATGAGAAGAAGGACGACGAGTCCCGATGCAAGGCCCAGGCCGAAGGAAAAAGGATGGAGGCGCTGCATAGACAAAGGAGGAAGAATACAGGAATCCCCAGTGTAAGAAGAAGAGATTAAGACCCGATTAAGGAGTATAATCCCCTATCCGAGGCTGTATGAGGAATCTCTTAATCCACTCTTAATCTCCGACTTCTATTCTTCTTTCCATGCACATCCTCGTCATCGAAGATCAGCAGAAGCTCGCGGACAACATCCGCCAGTTCCTCGAACTCGAGCGGTACGCCGTCACCGTAGCGCACGACGGCAAGGACGGTCTGGAGAAAGCGATGACGCACGAGATTGATCTTCTGATTCTCGACATCAACCTTCCGGGGTTGGACGGATACGCCGTATGTTCGATGCTGCGGCAGAACAAAAAGAACATGCCGATCCTGATGCTCACGGCGCGCGGCCAGCAGAAGGAGATCGTCCATGGACTCAACATCGGCGCGGACGATTACCTGACCAAGCCGTTCGAGCTGGATGAACTGCTTGCGCGCGTCCGGGCGCTGCTGCGGCGCAATGGGAAAGAGAAGAGCCCCACGCTCGCGACGGGAGAGATTCTGCTCGATACCAACACGCGCGAGGTGCGCAAAGGCGAACGGAAGGTTGATCTGTCGCCCAAGGAGTACGCGTTGTTTGAATTTCTTCTCCGTAACAAAGGAACCGCCCAGGACCGTCCGAAGATCATCGAACACGTGTGGGGTGGCAGGGACGAGCTCTTGTTTTCGCAAACCGTGGACGTGCATGTTGCGTATGTACGGCGGAAGCTGGGGAAGAAAGCCATCCAAACCGTGCCGGGGAAAGGCTATCTTGTCCCTGTCGATTAATATGATCTTCCGACGCATCAGTTACCGCATCGCGCTGCAATTCACGGCGTTCGTCTTCGTGCTGCTGCTGGTCAACGGCGCGGTGTTCCTCGCCGCGGATCTCAGCAATGCCCGGCGGCAGACTCACGTCAGACTGCAACAACGGGCGTCCCGCATTCTGATTGAACAATCCACCAACGGAGAGCGTGCACTGCAGGCGCTCCCTCGACCGTTGCGTGAACGCGTCCGTATCGTCGACGCAAGCGGGACCTCCATCATCAGCGGCATGATGTTCGACGACATTCCCTTCTCTCTGGAGAAGGGATTTTCCCAGTTCAACTTTGAGAACGACGAGTTCATCGTGCTGACGGTTCCCATTTTGGAGGGAGCGGTGGTGAAAGGATATGTGCAAGTCGGCGACATCGAACGCCTGCAGTTCGGCGATCTTCCCATGCGCGCTCTCATTTATTTGATTGTGAGCGTGATCATTTCGGCACTGACCTTCGTGGTGGGCCTCTTCTTCGCGCGAAGCAGCTTGAAACCGGCGGAAGAGATGATGGAACGACTTGAGCAATTCACGCAGGACGCGAGCCACGAGCTGCGCACGCCTATCGCAGCGCTGAGTTCGTCCCTGGACCTCGCACTGAAGAACAAGAAATATCATGAAGGCATTCTCTCGGCAAAAGACGATCTGAAGGACGTCGCCGTTCTCGTCGAGCGCCTCCTGGAGCTCACGAGGCTGGATCAATTCACGCTGGAGAGGACGTCGCTTGATCTTTCCGGACTTGTCGAAAGCTCCGTCGAGAAGCACAAGCCGCTTGCCGGAGAAAAGAACGTGACCATCAGCGCGCATCTTGCGCCCGATATCTCCGTGCAGGGTGACGCGCTCCTCCTCAAACAAGTGATCGGCAATTTGATCAGCAATGCCATCAAGTTCAGCAAGTCGGACGGAGGCACCATCACCGTCCGCCTGACGAAAGATGCTCTCTCGATCGAAGACACCGGCGTCGGCATCCGAAAGCAGGATATTCCGCACATCTTCGACCGTTTCTTTCAGGCGGAGAACTCACGGTCGAATGGCGGCCTGGGCCTGGGCCTCGCGCTGGTGAAGAGGATCGTGGAATTGCATGGCTGGAGGATCACAGCGAAGAGCCAGGAGGGGAAGGGAACGACGTTTACTGTGTCATTTGACGACTAGAAGCGATTGCCTGCATGACAATTTTACTTAACAATGTCGACGGTGCATCTTCGGATGCCCATGCTCTTTCACTCACACATCACCTTCCTTATAGAGCGCTTCACGAAGCGTTGCATGAGGAAGGTGAAACGAATCACCTGCTCGCCAAGACCACTTCTCTTTGAGGGACTACGATGCACCAGACAGATCCAGTCACGGCAGTAGTAATGCCCCGTGAAAAGGGGCCCTATAAAGGAATTGTCCGACCCGGAAAAAATGAAGATTTGGCCATGTGGCTGGACCGTCTCGGTGCACCGAGAGCGGTAGTCGGAGCAAAGATTTTAGCCGGGAGAATGGAAGCCCTGGTTGCCGACAATGGTAAACATGGATGTTTGATGTCGCGAACCGAGCATGAGTCGGTATCCGGCAAAAAGCCGGCAATCACTGCAGTGTTTATTATCTACTGCGGGGATTGGCAAGGCCTCGAAGAGGCCGCCATGCAGCCAAATGAAAATGATTCGTGATGAGTGAAAGAGGCGGCCTGGAACAATGATGTTCCGGGCCGCTTTGCTGTGCCGGAGAACAATGAAGCTCTTAATCCCCTCTTAAGCCCTCATCCATAGACTGTTCGCAGGACGGTCCTTTTTACTTCTTTTACTTCTCTCCTTTATGAATATCAGTACGACCAAGATCATGGTGACCGCGGCTGCGGCTCTCTCCCTCCTCGGCACAAGCGCCGTCGCGTTCGCCCAGAGTTCTTCCTCGCCGACCGGCACGACTGCCACGACCTATAACCCGTCGACATGCTCCGCCGCATTCAGCGCACAGAGTTCTGCGATGCTCTCGGCCAAGGACGCGTTGCATGCCGCCGAAAAAGCAGCTGAACAAGCCAAGGCGTTGGCCATGACCGCCGCTCTCGCGCTCAGTGACGAGACGGCGCGCACAACCGCACTCAAGGCGGCCGAGCAGGCGTTTCGTAATGCGATGACGCCCGCGATGGAGCAATTCAAGACCGCGACTCAGGCCACGCGCGACGCAATGAAGACCGCATGCGCGGGACTCGGACCCAAAGGCGGAATGTTCCCCGTCGGACACATGATGAAAGGCTTCGGCCCGGGCGGACACAAGGGCGGCAAGATGCCCGGCATGCGCGGCATGCACAACAAGACAATGACTGCACCGGCAAACAACCAGTAAACACCAATCACCGACGAGAGAAGCCGCAAGGGGGCGGCTTCTTTCAAAGAAGCAACAAACATCATCGTAAGGAGTATTCCTCCTTCGGACGCCTGCCCCGCGGAGCTCGCGCAAGCGAGCGCAGTGGGGTCAGCAAGATTCCTCCGCAAGGGGGTTCTTGCTGATGCTCACGAGATCTTGCGCGGGTCCGGCATGATGGATCACAATAATCCCAACCCTGATGAAGCGATTCCTCTCCTCCGCCTGGTTTCCTCTCCTGATGTGCCTCGTGCTCGCCGGAGTGACTGTTGCGGCGTATGCCGTGCTGAAACCGACGGGCGCCGACATCAATAACAGCCAGCTCGTGATGGCACTGCAAATTGCCGGTTGGGCCATCGGACCCGTCGCGGGACTGCTCTCCTTTATAGTGATCTGCATCTTGAACCTCATCCGCCGCATCATCCGTATGCGCAAGGTCGGGTGGATGCATCCGGTCACGATCCTGCTCGGCATTGGCTTCTGGCTCGTGGTGAGCTGGGTGCTGCTCGATGAACCGCGCTACACGGACTTCGCCGCCGGCATCCTCGATTTCGTCGCACGCCCGCTCCTCTGGGGCTCGCTCACCGCAACTCTTTTGACAATCATTCTTGCAATATTTGTCATCCCGAGTAGCTCAGTGCGGAGCACTGAGCGTAGCGAGGGACTCTCCTCATCCAAGAAGAAAAAATGAAGAAGTACTTTCTCCTGCTGGCCCTTCCGATGACCGTTCTTCTGACCGGTTGTCTGGGCGACGTGATGGATCCTGTGTGTGAGGTGACAACGTTCGTCGCAGGCGGTGACGGCGAAAATGATGCTGACCACTGCTATCAAACGGCTGCGGTGCAGGAAAGCGACCCGGAAGATTGTTCTAAGATCCAATTCCCTCCGCCGCGCAGCAAGTGTCACCTGCTGATCGCCGGAAACACCGGCAATCCCGCAGTATGCACGGACGTGGACGGCGGGATGATGGGCTACTCCCAAGAGGAGTGCCTGGCTGCGGCGTTTAAGAACCACACGGTGGAAGACTGCAAGAACGCCCAGGATGAAGCCGCATGCCGCGCGGCGTGGGGCAAAAACGGCAAAGGCTGCGGCGACGGATTCACCTACAACCAGACCGACAACAAGTGCGATGTGAAGAAAGAAGAAGATCCGACTGGCAAACCGACAAGCGGCGGTACCGACGATCCGCTGGCGAACGACAAAGTGAAGGAGGACTTGAAGAGCATCGGCGATGCGGGATGGAAGAAGTACCTGGAACTGCTCGAGAAAGACATCGACGGCGAAAAAGATCCGGATCGTCTCGCGGGGTTGCAGAAGTATAAGGAATTCTTGGACAAGTCCGGCGAGAAATTGGAGGACGTCACAACGAAGTTCGAGAGCTTGCAGGAACTCAAGAAAATTTTCATCGACAGCTACGATCCCAAGGACGCGATTGAGAACATGTCGGCCAAGGACATTCTGAGCAAAGGATTCTTCGACCGCCTAAAGGACAAACTCACGGGAGAGGATCCGCCCACCGAGCGCTCCAAGGCCGAAGACGCGCTGACGGTGTACGAGAAAATGCTTGAGCAGCAGGGTGACAACGATTTCCTGCAGCAGGGGCGCCTTGATCGCGTGAAAGACACACTCATTTCAAAAGCGAAAGACGAGGCGACGAGCAAGCTGAAGGAAGGCGTCGAAGACATCGCCAAGACCGTCGCAGGCGACGCGTTTATCGTCGTCGGGATCGTCGATCACGCGCTCACATCTTTCAAAGACGGCGCGCAGAAGGAAGTCTTCGTGGGCATGGCCGCCGCATACAACCGCCAGCGCGATGACCTGGCCCGGAATCATCCGGAGTGGACCAACGAGCAGATTCACAAAGCGACGGTGAACGGCATCAAAGAGAACCCGTACCAGGACAATCCGAACTTGGGCTTCGTGAAGTACGGCAATCTCCTCGAAAACGGCGACTGTAAAGATGCCGGCAGCGGCAATCCTCTCTGCATTGATAACCGTGTCTTCTGGACCGCGATGGATAAGACGTACGAAGAGACGCACAAGCCGGGGAAGTAAACCCGAAGTCCATTCACCCGTATGCGCATCACAGTCCCCCGCCGCCTGGCGCTCGTCGTGATCGGCTTGTATCAGAAGACGATCTCGCCGGACCATGGACCGCTGAGGAGATTCTTCCCGGGAGGCGTCTGCATGCACGAGGAAACTTGTTCCGAGTATGGGAAACGCATGATCGTAAGCAACGGCGTCATTCTTGGATCAGTGAAAACTCTGAAGCGCATCCTGCACTGCGGACGCGGACTCTCTTAAAGGCTCGGCCCAAACACATCCCATCCGACGGCCTCCCGATCCTTATTCACTCTGTCGATGCACGCCTGGCTGCCGTTGCACGTGGTGATGGCGGCGGCGAAGTCGGCCTGCGCGGCCTTCTTATTCCCATTTTCCATGTGCACCACGCCGCGTCGGTTGAGGTACGACCAGTCGTCGGGGCGCATATCGATGGCCGCGTTCATTTTGTTCAGAGCAAGATCGGAATCGCGCGGCCGCCCCATCATGGCATCACCGGCTTCGTCGACCAGCTTGTCGGCTTTGTGCAGGCTCTGGAGCATCGTGCCCGCTTGCACGGCGGCGTCCACTCTGTCGTCGCCCGTGGTGCCGAATCCCGTCGCGACGATGCCCGCCTGGAGCGTCGGTTTGCCGTCGGCATCCAGAATGCCTTTGTCCTTCATCCAGCTCTGCATGAAATCGACGACCACGTCGGTATCGCTCTTCTCGCAGGCGGCGAGCGGCAGGGCAAGGAGGGCAACGCCGATGAACGTGAGAATGGAGCGCTTCATTGGAGTTTGGTAAGAGCGTCGAGTTGGTACTTGAGCATCGCGGGAATGTTCACGTCGCCGTCGACGGCCGAGATGAATTGCTCTTTGGTCATGCGGCCGGCTGCGACCGCGCGGATGGAATCGGCGGACGCGGTGAACGACCCGAACTGTGCGCCGTTTTCCCCGATGTAATGGACGCCCACACGCTCAACGCCGATCTCGGTGACCGTCGGGCCGGCCATGAGCTTCGTCATCACGTGCGCCATCGGATCGAGACCCGCCGTCTGCCCGAAACTGAAGCCTTTGCGCTCGTCAATCGTCGCCAGCGCGATGCTCTTGGTCCCGTCGCCGACCGGGAACACGTACAGGCTGATGCCTTGCGTGTTGAGACCGGCGGCCCTTGCTTCGGCCAAGACTTTTTTTGCTCCCGCGCGGTCCGGCGTTTGCGTGAAGACTCGCTTTGTCGCCGAAGGAAGGATGCCCAACCTCTGCGGCACGCGGAATACGAGAGCTGCGGCGATCCCGGAAAGCAGGAAGACGATGAGCACGCACCACAGCCCGAACTTCAAACAGCCGCGACAACCGCCTTTCTTGCGGGATTTCTTGCCGGTATGTTCTTGGGTGTAGACCACGGGGACGGGGAATTACGAATGAGAGTACCGAAAGTCCGGATGGGAGTCTATGGCTCTCGAAGACGCTCATGGTAGAACGCCGCCGTCTTTTCCATAAAGTCATTCCACTTCGGGCCATACTCATGACCCTCCCCGGCGTATTCGACGTAGGTGATGTCCTTTCCGAGAGCCTGCAATCGCGCATGGAGATCATCGGACCATTCCTTCGG
>JABFSS010000063.1 GCA_013140485.1 Candidatus Peribacteraceae bacterium
CGCAAACCCAGATCAGGAAGGTCATCTAAAAGATTTTTGCTACGGGTACGGCATTCCGGTTCGGCAGGTGACGTCGAGTCTTTTCCTTCGCGGTTCAGAAGTGCTTGTACTGCAGATGTAACCTGTGTCCGTTGTTCACCGATACGGACTCTTTTTGCTTCCGGAGTGTCTCTGAGACCCGGAATGTTTTCCAGAATTCTTTGCAAAAATTGCATCGTGAATATTATAGCAAAAAATCCAATTTATGGCTATTAAAAGCCAAAAGTCAATCCGCCCCCTCCCTCGAAAATACCGTAAATACCGTCCTCCAGAGAATCCACAAATCCAGGAGCGGCGACCATTCCTCGATGTACTGCAGGTCCAATCTAACCTCTTCTTCAAAACTGAGATCTGAACGTCCCGAAATCTGCGCCAGCCCGGTCATTCCCGGTTTGACCGCGAAGACGCGGCGCTGCTCGAGGGAATAGCGTTCGACCTCGTCGGGGAGATGCGGCCGCGGTCCGACCAGTGAGAGCGTACCGATAAAGACGTTGAAGAGTTGGGGGAATTCATCGAAGGAATAGCGGCGAAGGAATTTCCCCACACGCGTCACGCGCGGATCGTCGTGAATTTTGAAGAGTGGGCCGTCGCGGCGGTGATTGAGTGCAAGAAGATCGGCCTTGCGCCGGTCGGCGTCTTTCACCATGGAACGGAATTTGAGGATGGAGATGCGCCGCCGGCTGCTCTCCCCCACTCGCTTCGATATGTAGAAAATGGGCCAGCCGCCACCGAAAAGAATGCATAAAGAAATGACGAGAAACACCGGCGACAGAATGATGATGAGAACGGCGCTGGCAATCAGATCGAACAGCCGCTTGATGATGCGCCCCCATCCGTCGAGCGGCGTCGGTTGAAAGCGGATCATGGGGAGCAACCCCAGGCGCTCGACCATCAGCTGATGCGGAACGTCGGCGAGAACGGGTGGAAGGAAGGCGTAGCCGACCTGGCGACTGCGGCACTCGTTGATGAGCGCAAGCGTCATGTCACTCGCGGGATTCGGGTCCGTCTGGAGGACCAAATCAATCGTCCGATGCTGATGGAACATCCTCTTGAGCGCTTCGAGGTCGGGCAAGTGACCGAGGTAAGCATAATGCTCGTCGTGCTTGAGTGTGAGCAGGGCGCTCTCGGCTAGACCTTGGCGTCCAAGCGACACGACCACACGTTTGCCGATGCCCCTGTGAAGGAATGCTCTCTGAATGAGCGTCAGGACCGCCCGGATGACGGTGACGAACAGCGCGATGAAGCCCGTGCCGTAGAGAAGCAGTGCACGAGAGAAGAAAAGCTGCTTGCGCACGAGGAAGTACCACGCGATCACGAGCGCCACCCACAGCGCCGTCGCGAGAAGCACGCGCCCGATTTCGATGAACGCGCTCTCCGTGGACTCGAGCGTGTAGAGGCCAAAGAGTCCGGCAAGCACCAGGAACGTGCCAACTCCGGGAATGATGAAGTGAATCATGTACCACGCCACCGGCGGGAGCGTCCCCGCCGCATCGGCGATCTCCAGCCCGGGAATGATGGCGATATTCAGCGCCCGAAGGTGATACGCGAGCGTGAGCGCGGCAAAGACCGCCAGTGCATCCAGCGGGACCCGCGCGACGCCGAAGATCGCCTCGGATTTCTTCATGAACGCAGTGTACCCCATCGATCAAACCAACCGTGAGGGGCGGAAAACAAATCTTGCTTTTCGCATATTTTTAGCATAGAATAAACATGTATTTCCATTATTTTTCTATGCTCAAAGATTTAATCTCCATAACGGACCTCCAGCGAAATTTGAAAAAAGTGTTTGGCGCCAAACAGCCTATCCGTGTTGTGATGAGCAAGAATGCCGTCAGTGGATTGGTGTTCAACAAAGACACGGCAAAAATGCTCATGGAATCGGGTGTTCTGGATCAGATTCGAGAGGAGTTGTGGGAATTGAACGACAAAGAAACCGTCCGACTTGTTCGCAAAAGCAGGAGTGGCAAGCTGGATAATGCGGTTCCTTTTGAGGCATGGGCAAAGACCATATGAGATATATGCTCATCATTATCGACCGGCGTGTGTGGCAGAAGGATTGTGCGAGACTGTCGAAGAAGGATCTTGATCGTGTGGTAGAACGCATTAGTCTCTTGGCAGAAAATCCGCTGGCTGAGGGAATCGGCGTGAAGAGATTGCAGCATTACGATGCGGCTGATTACCGCTTAAAAATTGGTGATTATCGAGTTCTGTTCAACAGGAATGATAAAGCACATGAAATTCATCTTCTGCGGGTTCTGAATCGGTCGAAATTATATTGATCGAGATGGAGCCGCTTCGGGGACTCGAACCCCGGACCTACGCATTACAAGTGCGTTGCTCTACCACTGAGCTAAAGCGGCGTGCACGGAGAATACCGTCATTGAGAAAAAATCAGAAATATGCGATACTGATGTTTCCCGCTCTTTGGATGATCGCTGCGCCTCTTGAAGGCGTAGAGGAACGTCCGGGCACGACTGGAACGCTTAGTGGGTAACGCCCACCCATGCGCCCCATATACGGCAAATGCGCATGCGGACCAGTGCCACAGAGA
Source organism: Candidatus Peribacteraceae bacterium (assembly GCA_013140485.1). GTDB lineage: Bacteria > Patescibacteriota > Gracilibacteria > Peribacterales > Peribacteraceae > JABFSS01. Next base: position 2,591 of record JABFSS010000063.1, read on the forward strand.
CGAGCCCCCTGTTTTATTACTTGGGGCATGTGAAACGCCTCCGGCTTGAACGGAGGACTGACCGAAAGGTCGATCGGTAAACTCTAGGTCGTGCAAGGAGGATTTGGGTGAGTGGGTTATCTGATGGTTCCGTCAGACCACATACCCCTCCGCTAGAGGTCGGTAGCGATACCGATCCCAGATAGATGATCATCTCGGCGTAGCTCGCAAGAGCGAAGCCGGACAAAACCCGGCGTATAGAAGGGCGGGAACAGAGTAAGCGTCAGCCTCGGCGGCGCTTTTTCTGTATCATGATTCACGATGTCATCTCAGAAAAAGGACGGGGAATCCGGCATGACGTTGATAAGAACATGCTTATTGGTGTGAAAACCCTCTCCCCCTCTCCACGCGGCGTGGAGAGGGGGTCGGGGGGTGAGGTCACCTCGTCACAAAAATACTCTCCGTCCTCTCCGCTCCCGGCGCAGCGATAGTGATGCGGCCGTTCGCGTCTTCCATGATCGTGTAGCGCGTGCCGGTTCCCGTGGAGGCGACACGCGGATCGCGGGGGACGGAGCTCAGATACGAGCCGCTGAGGACACGAAGACTTACGCCGTTCAGTTTGGTGTCACAATCGGCGGGCGTGACGTCGGACTGACAGATGACCTTGGGCGTTTCTTTCGGGATTCCCGCCGGCAAATCGCCGTTGTTATTGAGCGTGTAGTCGTACACGGCGTTCATGATCATATGAATGTCCGACCGGCGCTGGACGTCGTGCGCGTCGGAGAGCGACTTCGCGGGATTGATCGCGACGATCACGATGGATGCAAGAATCGCGATGATACCGATCACGAGCAGCAGCTCGATGAGTGTAAATCCGGGGCGGGAACGCATAGCAAAGAGGGAAATCGCTTTTGACTATACCACCCCGCGCAACATCCCCGTACACTCTGTTCGTGGCAAAGCGTGCTCTCATTTCCGTCTCCGACAAGACCGGCGTCGAAACCTTCGCGCGGACGCTAACAGAACTCGGTTACGAAATTCTGAGCACCGGTGGAACGCAGAAGACGCTCGCGGCTGCCAAGATCCCCGTCACGCCTGTGGAAACAGTGACGGAATTTCCCGAATGCTTCGGCGGGCGCGTCAAAACAATGCACCCCGCGATCATGGGCGGGATTTTGTTCAGGCGTGACAATGCGGACGACGTGAAGGAAGCGAAAAAACTCGGCATCGAGCCGATTGATATCGTCGTCGTGAATTTATATCCGTTCGGCAAAACCGCCGCCGATCCCGAAAAGTCGCGCGCCGAGGTCATCGAGCAGATCGACATCGGCGGCCCGACGCTCCTGCGCAGCGCCGCGAAGAATCATTCACATGTGACGGTGATTTGTGACGTCGCCGATTACGGACGCGTGCTGGCGGAATTGGAAAAAGGAGAATCATCGGACGAATTGCGTGATGAGCTCGCCACCAAAGCGTTCTTCCATACCGCATCGTACGATACGATGATCAGTTCGTGGCTCTCCGAAGGAAAAAACTGGGGAGTGCTCCTGCGCGGGGGGACCGCGCTCCGGTACGGCGAAAATCCTCACCAGTGGGGAAAATACTTCGGGATGGGGAAAGTTGAAGACCCTGCTTCGTGGGGGAAGAAACTCCAAGGCAAAGACACCAGCTATTTGAACATCCTCGACGCCGACGCCGCGTGGTCGGCCGTATGCGAGTTTGAAGAGCCGACCGCCGTCTTCGTCAAGCACGCGAATCCTTCGGGCATCGCGTCACGCGGAAATATCGAAGACGCGTTCCAGGCCGCCTACGACGCCGACCGCTTGAGCGCCTTCGGCGTGATCATTGCCTTGAACCGTGAGTGCTCAAAAGTGATCGCGCAGAAAGTGATCGACCAGAAGATGTTTGTGGAAGTGATCGTCGCCAAATCATATGAAGCAGGCGCGCTGGAGATCCTCAGCCAGAAGCCGAATATCCGCGTCATCGAACAGTCAATGACCCCGCCCAAGGAACAGACGACCTACCGCTCCGTGCTCGGCGGCATGCTCATGCAAAACGCCGATACCAAGATCGTGACGGAGGCTGAACTGACTGTCGTGACGAAGAAGAAGCCGACGAAAGAGCAGATCAAAGATCTCTTGTTTGCTTGGAAGTGCGTGAAGTATTGCAAAAGTAACGCGATCGTCTTCGCGCACGACCTGACGACGGTCGGGCTGGGAACGGGACAGACAAGCCGGGTGGATGCGACCTGGATTGCGGCAAAACGGGCGGGTGAAAAATCTCGCGGTGCAGTGATGGCCAGCGACGCCTTCTTCCCCTTCCCCGATTCGGTTGAAGAAGCTGCCAAGCACGGCATTTCCGTAATCATTCAGCCGGGGGGGTCGATCCGAGATGCGGAGGTGTTTGCGAAAGCGGAGGAATTGGGATTGGTGATGGTAACGACGGGGGTGAGGGCATTTAGACATTAACACAAATATATGTTATAATATAAACATGAACCAACACCAATATCCCGCCGGCATTACGAGTGGAGAGGAATTTCTGAATGGTCAGGATCCTCGTATCACCAAGACACTTCTTCGATTTATTAAGGGCACTCCTGACTCCGACAAGAACACCGTTCCTCTCGAAACCATCACCAGGCTGATGGCGGATGACCAGCACAGTCAGGAAGCCGTGAAAGATTTTTTACGCAAGAACAACACGGGAAATCTGCAACAGACGTATGATCTCATAGAGCTACTGGTCAATGGTGCCATCACCGTGCTGAGGCAAAAACACAATGACCCGGAGAACGAACCGTTCCCAGGGGATGTTACGGAATTTCTGAAAGGCAAAGATCCGGAGCTCCTGGGAAAACTTCAGGAAGTCATTTACGAAGGCCACGGGCTTCTCTATTTGACTGATATCGCCGAAAAAATGGCACGGGACCCGCAGATACAGGACGCGGTAGAAGTATTTCTGGGTATGACTCATAAAAACGCTCAAACATTCGCCAACCCGGCGAGCATACGACGCATACTGCAGGAAAAAACACTCGGCTGGATGCGGCATATTGCGTTGACCGAACCTCCCAGGCCCACAGTGCGTGAAAAAGTAAAAGACAATGTGCGGCATCAAGTCAGAACACGGATGTTGCCTGATAGTCCTCCTCGAGACGCGGCAACAAGGCAAAGCAATCCACAAAGTGATGGAACGAAACAAAAACCCTGACGTTAAGAATTTTTCAGGCTATGCTCGTGCGATTCAACGTGTCTGTTGCCCGATAGAAGGAGTGTTGATGAAATATACGGCAGTCTTCGCGAAGGCGGAGGAATTGGGATTGGTGATGGTGACGACGGGGGTGAGGGCATTTCGGCATTGATACACCGCAACTAAACAAAACATGGGTGGTTGCGCGCTCCACGGGGTGTGAAGGGGGGCGTGGAGCGGGCTTTGGAGCGCGCCGCTCTTTCTTTTTGGCCATTTTCGGCGCCTGTCCCGAGCGTAAGCGAGGGGGGCGAGCAAAGAAAATGGCCGTTCGATCCACCTTTATGACTATAAACTTCTCCTTCCAGCCAAAGCTTCACGCAGAGTTCCCTGATCAGCAAATTCAATATCGGCCCCCATCGGCAACCCATGCGCCAGCCGCGTGATCTTTGGCACAAGGTCGCTGAGCTTCCCGCGCAGATAATTCGCCGTGGCTTCGCCTTCGATATCCGGATTCATCGCGAGGATGACTTCTTGAATGTCCCCGGTCTTGGCGCGCTCGATCAGTTCCTTGAGTTTGAGCTGCTCCGGCCCCATGCCGTCGATGGGAGAGAGGACGCCGTGGAGCACGTGATAGAGACCTTTGTACGACGTTTTCTCAAACGCGACCACGTCGAGCGGATTCTCGACCACCAGGACCATGTGCCGGTCACGCGATCCGTCCCGGCACACCTCGCATTCTTCCATGGTCGTCACCATCTGGCACGTCTTGCAGTACAAGAGTTCGTTCTTGAGCTTCTGCAGCGCCGCCCCCAGCGCCTCCGGTGAGGCTTTGGAACTGCGCAGCAGATGGAACGTCAGGCGCTCGGCCGACTTGGGCCCGATGCCGGGGAGTTTGCTGAATTCCTCAATGGTTTTCTGGATCTGGGCAGGGAGAAGAGACATTGGGAAGAGCGGAGGGATGAGGCGCGAAAGCGGGAAAAATGATGCACGTGCGGATCTGTCGAAATTCTCTATTGTCCTCCTGTTGTTGTCCATTATTCTTCCTGCCCTTTCGTCCTTCCGCTTCCATGGTTTCGGCTGAGCACAGGAACGGCAATGCAATAGCGAACCAAGAGACCCCTCTGACTGTGGCAGAGATGCGTGCGGCACTCTCCGAGTCCGGACCGGGACAAATTCTCGAGCGGATACGGCTTGCAGTGGGAGCGAAGCCCGAAAAAAGGGCCTGCGTTCTCTTGGCAGAATTCTGCCTGCAGCGCGGAGAATTTGTTCTTGCCAAAGTAGCGTATGCCCTTGCACAGAAAGAGGTGCCTGAAGAATTGTTAGTCAATTCCGCCGTGGCAAACGCACTGAGACTTCACACTCTTTCTGCAAGCAGATTTGTGATGGAGGAATCGGTCAGAAGAGATGTTTCCCTTGCTCTCACGAACGGCAAATCAGTATCCGCTATCGCCAAAGCGCATCGGTTGCTTTTGGAGAAACTGGACCGGGAAGATGGCTCTTTTGGGATATAACTGTCAGACATCCCTCCCCTCCCGCAGCCTCCTCCCCGTCTCGCGCTCTTTGATCGCCTGACGTTTATCGGTCTTCTTCTTGCCCCGCCCGAGCCCCACGACGATTTTGATGAACTTTCCTGCGTGTACCTCGAGTGGAACGATCGTCATTCCTTTCTCTTCCGCTGCACGCTGCAATTTTGCGAGTTCCGTTTTCTTGAGGAGCAATTGCCGGTCCCGGTGCTCGTCGTACAGAAGTTCCGAGCTGTACGCGTACTTACTGATGCCCGCGCCTTTCAAGACCGCCTTGCCACCCAGGAACGACACGAACGACCCGGCGAGATTGATATGCCCCTTCCGGCACGACTTCGCCTCGGGGCCCGTGAGCATCACGCCGGCCTCGAATGTGTCGAGAATCTCGTAGTCATAGCGTGCGCGGCGGTTTTGGGCGACGACTTTCACGATGGGCATTGTAGGGCTTTTGAGTGTCCGGAACCCCCTTTTAGCCCTTGGGAAAGCCAAGATTAGATTTGACATTTCAGTGAAATACAGTACAATTCTTAGTGTCAGATGCGTGTGATTCTCCCTATATCATTTTGAACTGCAATCGATAGCAGGACCTTCGATGCAAGGAGCCTGTGATTCATTTGAGTTCAAAAAGATGTAGGGAGTGATCCCTACTTATGTAGTTATCGCTCCTGACATTCTCCGGGGGCCCATCCAACTAGGACGTGCTCCCGGTTTTTCAAAAGTATTCGAGAATCCTCTCCCCTCCGACAAAACTCACTAACGCACCGGCAGCCAGAAACGGCCCAAAGACCATCCTCTGCTCGATCGTCTTTTGTTTCCGCACAAGCAGAACGACCGCAGCGACGGACCCGAGTGCGTAGGCGACTCCCAAGGCAATCACCAGAAGCAAGACGTCTCCCACAAACGCCCCGATCCCCGCAGCAAGAATAATGTCCCCGCTCCCCACCCATTTCCCCTGACTGAGAAGCCACTGTATCGCGAAGAATCCGCCGCCGATCAGCACGGGAAGAACGACGGACGACCCAAAGAAGCATCCGTACAACAGAGCGAATAGAAAAAACGGCACGTTCAGGAAATCGGGAATCATGCCTATCCTCGCATCGACAATCGCGATGGAGAGAAGGAGGAGAGCGCACGTGACGAAAAGAACCGTCTGCATGACGCCAGTATAGAGCCTTAGCTCCGCTTCGCCTTTCTGCTACCAAGCACCGCTCCCAGCGCCGTAAACGCGAGAAGATCCAGCCCGAACCCCGTCTGGGGCAGCTTGTCCGAATTCGCGTGTACGGAAGTGGCAGCCGAAGTAACTTCCTCGTTCGGCTCAGCGGGAATCTCGGCGGCTACAGGCTGAACATCCGCCGGAGTATCGGAATCCACGGAAGACTCTGACTGAACGTCCGCGTAGGGATTCTCAAGGGGTTCCGCTTCGGTCACGGACTCCGGTGCGGAGTCGTCCGTTTCGGCGGGAGCGGCGAAATCTGTCGTCTCAGGAGAGGCATTGGCATCCTCCTCGGTGGCGACTGCATTCGCCCGGATGGCGGCTGCGGTCTTCAGGCGGCGATTGATGCGGTCAAACAATCGCGTATCGAACTCGATCGACGACGAACTGTACGAGGAAGAGCCGGGAGACGAGTACGTCACCAGCGGCCGGACTGACGATGTGGGACGTGAGGCCGGGGAAACGGAAGACGATGAAGACGACGGCGTCACCCAAATCATGCGGCGCATTGAGGGACTCCAGACGCGGACTAGCGCATTCGACGAGCTGGAGGATCCCGTTCCGGGGACGGACGGCTGTGTCTGGGGGGTGTCGGGGGCCTGGGCCA
>JABFSS010000051.1 GCA_013140485.1 Candidatus Peribacteraceae bacterium
ACCGAAAGGCAAGGAGTTTCATCGCATTTGGCTGCCTGCTGCCTGCTGCCGCTGCCTGCTATTACTCAGCGATCAGGACCGCGCCGGCGCGTTTTTCCGCCTGCGCCTGTAGGTAAGCGTTGGCAAGATCGTCGGCCGTGCTGCGATGGTCGAGAACAACGTAGGGGACTTGCCAGGCCCGCATGATCGGCTCGGCAAAGACGGGGCACGTGTCCGCCGTCGTGCCTTGTTGATGAGCGTAATAACTGCGAACGCCGATGACCATGAAGAGCGGCAGCTTCATATCAAACAGCACATTGCGCAGGGCGTCGCCGGCCTCAAACAGGCCGGTGCATTGCATGACGACGATTGGCTTCTTGCCGCCGAGCCAAAGACCACCGGCAAGAGCAAACGCCTCGCCTTCCCGGCAAACACGAATGAGCGACAAAGCGTTATCGGCCGAGAGCGCAGCGTCCCACGTGCCGAGCTCCGTATCGGGAATCCAGACGACATGCGTGATGCCACAACGCTTCAAGGCGTCGGTGATGGTGAAACCGTCGATCATAGGGGGCAGCAGGCAGCAGGCAGCGGGCAGCAGGCAGCGGGCAGCAGGCAGCGGGCAGCCTCGACGCCCTACGCTGGCAATGAGGTTTTGTAACGATGCAGGATCATTTTCGCGAATGTGCCTCGTAATGCAAGCAAATTTCCGGTTAGGTTTGCTGCCCGCTGCCCGCCGCCTGCTGCCTGCTGCCAAATCGGGTAGGAGGGGGCATTACTGCCCCCGTCCTCCCACACCACCGGACGTACTCATCGTATCCGGCGGTTTCTGTTCTTGTTGATACCGGTCATACCGCTGGCTGAAGTTCGCCAGGCCCAAAGACTCGATCCAAGCTTGATTCATGGCGGTGTTGACGGCCGGGCAGGCCGACAGATGCCACCAGCCCTTGCCGGACGAGGCGGTCATCCACGCATGACGGTGGGGGACTCCTCGACGTTGCAAGAACTCACCGATCGTTTTAGTCCGTTTGAGTTGCTTCAACTGCACGCAACGCAGCTTGCGACGAATCCAACCCTCCAACTCACCCAACAAGGTTCGGCACTTCGCATAACGGAAGTACGCGACCCAGCCCGTGAGGAAGCTGTTCAATTCGCCGACCATCTCCTCGATCTCGATGCCTCGATTTCGACGAGTGATCTGCCGGATGCGATCCTTGACACGCTCCACACTCTTGGGCGCAACGCCCAACTCCCCGCCACGCAGGAGACGATGGCCGAGAAACTTGCGTTCCTCGACGTGTGCCACTGCACTTTTCTCCCGATTGACGCGGAGCCGAAGCACCCCTTCCAAGAACGCTGTCACCGACGCCAGCACCCGTTCGCCTGCTGCTTTCGACCGCACATAGATATTGCAGTCGTCGGCATACCGGCAGAAGCGGTGCCCACGCCGTTCCAGTTCCTTGTCCAGGTCGTCCAAAAGCAGGTTCGCCAAGAGCGGTGAAAGCGGTCCGCCTTGCGGTGTCCCTTCGTGTCGCGCGATGCACACGCCCTCTTGCATCAAACCCGCTTCCAGGAAGCGGCGAATGATCTTGAGCAGACGCTTGTCGCCGACACGCCGGGCCAGTCGCGCCATCAGGATGTCATGGTTCACCCGGTCGAAGAACTTCTCCAGGTCCATGTCCACCACGATGGTTCGTCCCTCGGCCACGTATTCCTTCGCCTTGGGCAGAGCGGTGAACGCTCCCCGTCCGCGTCGAAAGCCGTGACTCGATTCCGAAAAGGTCGGGTCCAGCAAAGGATCCAAAACTTGCAGGATCGCCTGTTGCACCAAGCGGTCTATCACCGTTGGAATGCCCAATTGTCGCACTCCTCCACCGGGCTTCGGGATTTGCACCCCGCGGACCGGCTGCGGTTGATAGGTCCCCTTCTGCAACGAGTCGACGAACTCCTGCAAATGCAGACGCACCCAGGGCAGCAGTTCATCGACGGTCATCCCGTCCACGCCTGCTGATCCTTTGTTCGCCCGCACGCGGTTAATCGCTTCGATCAGGTTCTGAGTCCGGGTCACCTCCTCCATCAGTTGGTCCGGCAAGGCGCGTGCTTGGTTCAACGCCGCAGACGCTTGTGACTCCTCGCACCCACCAGCTTCGGTCCCGCCGTCGCCAGTTGAGCCGGGGCGCAACTCCTCCGTCTGCTCCCCAAAGAGGAGCGGTTGGTAGTAGCTGCCTTGCTGTCGCTTCACGTCCATCGAGTCGTTCCAGACGGTTGCTTGCAAGAATAGATTCAGCCCTTCATCCGCTCTTACGAGGCATGGTTGGACCTCCCCTCGCGTTAACGAGGACGAGCGAACTACTACGGCCTCGGCTGACTTCTCTCGCTCTATCCCACGACGTTGCCGCCGCAGTAGTTCGGAATCGTCCGAACGAAGCGAGAGACCTCCCAGGGTAAGTTGTGTATCCTTCACTCGGGCTTCGCCGGATTTACCCTCGTCGCCTACGGAATGGCTATCAGGCATCCCCGTCCATTGCCGGGTTACCCGACGACGCGGGCCTTGTATCCGGTTTCTGTTCGTCGAATCCGAGTTGGGGGCATCGGCTTCCTTCAGATTCCGCCTCGCGACGGACACCCTTGCCTAGCCTTGCGGTTCGGGCCATCACCGCCCGCAGAGGATTTGCACCTCCTGAGACACAACATGCCTGGCGCACAA
>JABFSS010000069.1 GCA_013140485.1 Candidatus Peribacteraceae bacterium
CCGGGATGACGAACAGCTTGCCGCGGTCTTGCAAACCCCAGAGGCCGAAGGCGACGGTCTTGCCTCCGCCCATGGAGATCATGGAGCCGCGCGTGCGGCCGGGGAGCGCCTTTGTACGGCTCGTAGCCTATGAAGGAGTGGCTCAGGATGCCTTCGCCGCGGGTTTCAATGATGAAGTCTCCGCGGAAACCGAGCAGACCGCGTGTGGGGACTTTGAATTCCAGGCGCGCGTGGCCATCCTGCGTCTTCATGTCGACCATTTCGCCTTTGCGGCGCGCGAGCTGATCGATGACCGTGCCCGTGAATTCCTCCGGCACGTCGATGATCGCCTGCTCAATGGGCTCTTCTTTTTTGCCGTTCACCATGCGCATGATCACTTCGGGACGCGATACTTGGAGCTCGAACCCTTCGCGGCGCATGTCTTCGATCAGGACGGACAAGTGCAATTCTCCGCGACCGCTGACTTTATACGCGTCTGAATTCGGGATTTCCTCCATGTGGAGACCCACGTTGGTTTCCTTCTCGCGCTCCAGGCGCGCCTTGATGTGACGCGTCGTGACCAGGTTGCCTTCTTTGCCCGCGAACGGGGAGTTGTTGACGAGGAATTCCATGCTGATCGTCGGCGGATCGATGTTAAGCGCGGGCAGCGGCTCGGCCGTCTCGCTCGTGGTGATGGTTTCGCCGACGTAAATATCGGGGATGCCGGCAAGCGTGATGATGTCGCCGGCAATCGCCTCATTCACTTCGATGCGCTTGAGCCCGCGATACTGGAGGACTTTGGTGATTTTGCTGACGCGCGTCTCTCCGGTTGTTTTCTTGATAAAGACTTTGTCGCCGACTTTCGCCGTGCCTTCGTACACGCGGCCGACCGCCAAACGGCCGACGTAGTTGTCGTACGCAAGACTGCAAGGCTGCATGCGGAAGGGAACCTCCAGACGCTGCTCCACTTCGGGCACGTGCTGCATGATGAGTTCAAAGAGCGGAACGAGGTCGGTGGACGTATCCTCGAGTTTCCGCTTGGCCATGCCCTCGCGCGCGATGGCGAAGATGTAGGGGAAATCGAGCTGCAGATCATTTGCCTTGAGTGCAACGAAGAGATCGAACACTTCGTCGACCACTTCCATCGCTCGTGAGGCGGGCTTATCGATCTTGTTGATGACGACGATCGGCTTGAGCCCGAGTTCGAGCGACTTCTTCAGCACGAACTTCGTCTGCGGCATCGGGCCTTCCTGCGCGTCGACAACCAAGAGCACGCAGTCGACGGTCCTGAGAACGCGTTCGACTTCGGATCCGAAGTCCGCGTGACCGGGCGTATCGACAATGTTGATGCGGCAGTCCTTGTATTGAATCGAACAGTTCTTCGCGTAGATGGTGATGCCGCGCTCCTTCTCCTGTGCATTGCTGTCCATGATCAACTCCCCCACTTTCTCCTGTTCGTGCATCTCAAACGCCCCGCCCTGTTTCAAAAGAGCGTCCACGAGCGTGGTTTTGCCGTGGTCGACGTGGGCGATGATGGCAATGTTACGGATACTCATAAAGAGGATGTCAGCCCGAGTAGCTCGGCGCGGAGCGCTGAGCGTATCGAGGGCCGGGGCACTCTAGCGCACAAATCGCGCAGACAGAAGGGAAAAGTGTCTGAAGGCGCGGAACGACCACAATTTGACATACATCCAATTCTGATTAGATTATCTACTATGACCCGATCCCAGACCCACAATCTGCATGAATGGACGGAGCAGGCAAAAATCACATCGAGCCCCGACGGTATCGCAGCCTTCTTCGGGGATAAGGATGGCATTGGCGTACACACTGACAGGATCCGCATGCTCCAGAGCGCAGTCGAACACGTCGTTGTCCATCGACGCGAGGCGTTCTTCTATGCGCTGATTCAAGAAGATCCGTATGTGCATGCGTATGTCGGTGACAGACTGCAACGCTCGCGAGGGGGACGCCGACGGAAAGTTAAACAAGCTTTCGAGGAGCACGAAGACTTCGGCCCCACCGTCACGCCGCACCTGGAAAAATTCGGAGTTCTGGATTGGCAATTGCGTCTCCGGGAATTGTCCATTCTCCTCAAGCACGCCACTGAGAGGGGGCTCGGTCCCCGCTCCGAAGCCGAGGTGAGTAGACCGACAACGCTCACTGTCACGCCCTCCCGCACATTCGTCGAATGGATCACCTACGCTCATGAAGTACAGAGAGAGGTGACGGACAGTGAGAATTTGATGACACCGACATCCGTAGAAAAAATGCATCTGCGGAACATCCTGACCATCCTCCGGTGCATGAAGAGAATTCTGCGACAAACGGAGTACGTTTTCCTCAATCCGGGAGCATCCGGCAGGACGAAGATTGCGATGAGCGCGGATGCGATGTGGAGTGCCGTCCACGCAGCCGAGCAAGCGCGTGACAACAATGATCATCCTGCGATGGGAGAGTGGTATAAGAAGTTGATCAAGTGTGTCCTTGAGATTCGGAAGGGCGTTGATAGCCTGTGCATCCATCAAAGCAAAGCTCCCGAAGATCCCGTCCTTAAGAAAACATTTCCGCTCATGCTCGAAGAACCTGCACAGGCTATGTGACACATCGAAAAAGAGCCCCAGCTCTAGGGGCCCTTTCTCGTTTTTAACTATTGTCATCCCGAGTAGCTCGTCGCGGAGCGGCGAGCGTAACGAGGGACAGGATTATTTGCAGGTGCACGGACTATGACCGCATCCGGGGCATCCGCCGCCGCAGGATCCTCCTCCGCACGATCCCTCACCGCACGAGCTGCCGCAACCCTTGCCGCACGGGCAGAGCTTCTTGACGAGCTTCAGCCAGCACATGATGGAGAGAAGAAACGCGACGACGGCGATGGAGCCGTCGATCGTGCCGAATCTCCAGCCTTCAATCGTGTAGTGCGTCATGTAGACTCCGAGAGCCGTCGCGACCGTCGTTGCGGTCGTGAGCAGCGCGACGATGGCGACAAGTACTTTGCAACCGCCGCAGCGGCCACCTGTTGAACATCCGGAACCACACATAGAAGAAGGGGGGAAAGTGCGTGAATACTACGCCCGAAGCGGCCCGCCGCGATATGGAGATATTGACAGTATTATTGACAGGTGCCTTACATGCAGCATAGCATCACTGATATGACTGCCTGTCTACTCACCCGCGCCGCGACCGCGATACTTGTTGTCAGTAGCGTCGTTTTTCCGGGTGTTGCGTCGGCCTACGGCTCATCGGTCTCCTATCGGAACGCACCCGGATTCGTGTGCCATCGCTGGGGAACGTCGGGCCAATGTGCGGACTGGAGTTACTACGAAGTTCCGCCTCCCGCGTACGGCGGACTGCGCTACACCGAAAATCCCAACCAGGCGTACTACCGCTACTACAAATCGGTGAAGACGACTCCGTACGTCCAGACGACGACCCCCGCCCGCGCGGTGTATTCCGGCACGCGTTGCACGGACCCCACGGTTGATTGCACGGGCCGCGTCTCGGTCCGCGCCAGCGCGAACACCAACCCCGCCGTGCTCGGCGATCTTCTCACGTACACGATCTACGTTCGCAACGACGACAGCCAGAATCGCACGGTCAACGTCCGCGCGTACGTCGACCGCAACGTCGGTTTTGAGAGCGCCACGTACGGCGGCTACAGCGACGGCGACGTGATCCGCTGGGACGCACTGAGGATCCCCGCCCGCTCCAGCCGGTCCTTTACTCTGCGCGTCCGCGTCCACTCCAACGCTCCCACGGGCTCGGCCCTCCAGTTGAAAGTGCAGGCGGGCAACAGCGTCGACTCCGTCTCCGTGAACGTCTACGACTCCGGCTACTACCAGAATTCCATCCGCGTCAACGACGACGGCATCCGCGTCCGCTACAACCAGTACACCGGCGACCGCGAACTGCGGTCACTGCCGACGTACTATCATGATGAGTTTGGGAATGTGCATACGAGGTAGTCCCTCGTTACGCTCAGTGCTCCGCACTGAGCTACTCGGGATGACAAGCGCTTAATAGAAAGTCCTCGATACGCCCACGGCTCCGCCGTGGGCTACTCGGGGATAAAATTACTTGTAGCGCCGAGTAGCTCGCCGTGGAGCGGCGAGCGTATCGAGGCGTCACTCTCAAAAGAGCTTGTCATCCCGAGTAGTTCGCGCTGGAAGCGCGAACGTACGAGGGACCATACGGCGGACACTCACACGGCAGAGCGCTTCTCATGCTCAAGCAACCACTCCTTCTTTTTTGTCCCCCACGCATATTTCCCCGGTTGAGATCCCGATGCGGGCACGATGCGGTGACACGGAATGACGATGCCGACGGGGTTCTTCGCGACGGCTGAGGCAACCGCCCGCACGGCTCGCGGCCTCCCGATCTTCTTCGCGAGCTGGCCGTACGTCATAGTCGAACCGTACGGGACGGACTGAAGTGCGGACCACACCGTCCGCTGGAAGGGCGTTCCATCAAGATCAACGGTGACCGTGAACGTCCTGCGCTTGCCGATCAGATATTCGGCGAGTTCCCGGTGACCGCGCCGCTCGTTGAGCGCATTCCTCTCTTCGTGATGCAACACGGGGCGGGACCCCAAGCTCACCGCGGTGACCCCTTTGTCAGACGCCGTCAGGTGGAGATCGGACACGCGCATGAAGGAAAATTATGAAGGAAGGCGTTCCCCCTCTCCGTGCGGCACGGAGAGGGGGTTAGGGGGTGAGGTCCCCCTACTGCCCCTGAATATTCAGCGCCGCAGTCGGCTGGGAGCCGAGAATCGCCGGACCGGTGATCGTCCCCAGCGTGAGGTTGATGCGCTTACTGCCGACGAACTTGCCGGCGATGATCGGCACGCTGAAGGTCTTGTTCGATTCGCCCGGCGCGAAGGTGAGTGTTCCGGACGTGGACGTGTAGTCGGCATTGGCGATGGCGGTGCTGTCGCTCGTCGCGTAGGTGACGGTGACGGTGCCGCCGTATCCGCCGCGGCGGTACACCGTGACGAGCGCGCTGCCTCCGGCGCTCTGGCTGTGCGTGTAGGTATCGCTCGAGAACAGAACGGTTCCCGTGCCGCTCGCGATGGCTTCGTCGTCGACGACGGTCACTTGCACGCTGTTCGGCGTATCCAAGGACGCTCCTCCCGTGACGCTCGCCAATTTCAGCGTGAAGTTCTTGTTGCCTTCGATCGTGTTGTTGTTAATGAACGGGATCGAGAAGCTCTTGCTCGTTTCGCCGGCGGCGAAACTGAGCGTGCCGTTGGTCTCGGTGTAGTTGATGCCCGCGGTCGCAGTGCCCTGCGTGGTGGAATACCCCACCGTGACAGCGCTGGAACTGCTGCCTTTGCGCAGAACGGTGACCGGCAGCGATCCGCCGCCCTCATCGAGAGCGTACGCCCATGCGCTCAACGTGATGTTGCCACCCGCCGCGCTCGATCCGGCGCTGCCGGACGCCGCTGAGGACGACGAAGACGAATTGGTCGAGTTTCCGCCGCCGCCGTCGTTATCGAGCACCGTGATGGTGACGACGGACGGCGTACCGATCACGGCGCCGCCTGTCGGTTCGCTGAGCGTGACCGTGAACGTCTGGTTGGGATCGGCGATCAGGTTATTGACGAGCGTCAACGACACGACTTTGGATGTTTGACCGTCGCCGAAGGCCACTTGTCCCGTCGCTTCGTTGTAGCGCTTGCCCGATTCCGCGGTGCCGTTGGCGGTCTTATACGTCACGAGCGCGTTGCCTTTGGCTCCGCCGTAGCGCTGCACGCTCAAACTGACGTTGCTCGCGCCCTCCGGAAAGCTGACCTTATCGACCGAGAACCGGAATGCTCCGGCCTCGCCGACATTCGCGACGGAACTGATCGAACTCGATGTGGAACTGGACGACGACGTCCTCGACGAACTCGACCGTCGCGACACGCTGGAAGCCGTCGTTCCTCCGCCGAAGAGCGCGCGATCCAGCATTACGGCCACGTCCGCTCTCGTCACGAAATCCGCCGGGTGGAACCGGCCATCCCCTGCCCCCTTGATGATCCCTTCGCTGTACAGACGCCCGATGGGCGCATCGAAGTACGCTCCCTGCTGCACGTCGGGGAATACCGTGGAACCGAGCATGTCGGCCGCGGACGCCGTCGCCAGCACGCCAATGAGGAGTCCTGCAAAAAACGAGGAACCAAAGAATTTCTGGATGTTCATACGAACAGGGGGGAGGAAGAGTCGGGGGATAGTATAAATCAGAAGACAGATGGGGCAATTGAAGTGTTTGGATTCTTTGGACATTGCCTCTGAGATTGAATGGTGTCGCGCTAGATAAACAACCCTGTTTGTTCCACGACCCTGCGGAACGGGAATGAGGGCTGAGGGAAGAGACGAAACGATGATGTGGAAAACTTTCTCGTTTGGAGGACCTCCCCGGCTCCTCTCGAACGCGCTTCGATGCTCACTGTTTTCTTTCCCTCTTTTTCCATGCGCACACCCGCCACCTCCCTCCCGCTCGATGTCGAGCTTCTCGAAGACCGCACACTTCAAGATGCAAAACCTTCTTTTGTCATTCCCACAGCGCTTCTGGGCGATTCGCTCGTCCAGCAATGGAATCAGGAACACGTTCTGCTCGAAACGGGCACGCAGCGCGTCAGTGCCCTGCAAGGCGATGTCGGTCGCCTGACGATCGAATTGACGACAGACCGAGCGCAGGCGGCACTGGCAGGAGACGGACTGACGAAGACGGCACCCACCCTCACGGCCGCCATTGCCGACAGGGACCGCTTGCAGCTGGAACTCAAGAATCTGAATACGTCGCTGCAGTCGTTGACCACTCTGCGCACGACGCACCAGCAGCTCGTGACGAAACTGACGCAGGAGATCCAGACGCTCACCGCAACGCTCGAAACGCAGAAGCGAGAACTCCAGCAATTGCAGGCCGCACCTGTTGTGACGACCACTCTCGCAACCCTTCAGCAGCAGAAGACGGCAGCGGAGCAGGACCGGACGAGGCTGCAAGCGGAGCACCGCGCAATCGCCGCGGATACGACGCTTACGCCGACGATCAAGAATCAGCGATTGGAAGCGAAAAATAACGAGATCATCGCAAAGTCCAAAGTTATCGAAGCTCTGATAACGAAAATCAATCAGCCGCAAACGCAATCCGTCGTTCCCGTGACTTCTCCGGCGTCGCAAAAGACCATCGACGCCAAGAAGCTGGCGATTACAGGCACACAAGCCGCCATCGACAAGAAAAAAATTGATCTGGGTGCGGCAAAAAAAGTTGTCGATGCCGATACCGTGCAGATCGGAACCGTCACCGCGACGGTTAAAACCAAAGAAAGCCAGGTGAGCGCGGCGAACACGGTCGTCGCGACGCAAACCGCGCAGCGGGACAGTTACGCGCAGGCAATGGCAGCCGCCATCGCGGAACAGAACAAGGATGAGCTTGCGATGACGGCGGCGAAGACCGATCTCGTCGCCGCGAATCTATTCGTGCAGAACGAGACGGCCAAAACGGGAGTGTTGGACGCGGCGATGGCGGATTTCCTGACGCACTATCAGGCGACGATGCTGGTGCCTAAGGAAAAGATCGAAACCACGCTCCTTCCGCTGGAGATCGTCCTGAAGAGCGAAGGATCCAACACGTGGTCGCTCGAGGCGAAAAATCTGCGGGACGGCGATTCCGTGTATCTCTGGAGACGTGTGTACAAGTGGGACGGCCAGCGCAACAACATCGTGTGGGGCGCGTTCGCGGGAGTGGCGGCCGAGGGCACCGAGTACTTCACCGCCATCGGCGACTGGCCGCATTCTTCGCCGGATACGACGGCCGAGATGCGCGTCACGGATGCCAAGGGAACGGTTCTCGCGACGAAGACCGTCGACTTCATGAACAAAGCGGGGGCTTCCTTCACGATCAACGAGGTGCAGAAGCAAGTGACGACGATCGTGAAGACGGGAGCGGCGTCGGCACTGGCTCAGCAGAAAGAAACGCTCACCGGACCGCCCACGGTCACGAGCACCTTGAGCAACGGCAAAGTGCATCTGCGAATGCAGGGGCTCCCAGCCCGTACCACGGCGATCCTGCGGGGTCCCAATATCGACTACCGTGACATCGTGATGCCCATGGGTGATGGCGAAATCACCCCCGCCTTCCTGTCGCCCGAACTCTTCGTGCTCGGCAAGTACACGATCCAATTCACACGGGATGGGCAGCTTCTGGACACCCCGAAAACACTCGGTCCGGGATCCACACTCTCCGTCGAAGGAATGCAGCGCTCCGACACGCTTTCCGACTCCGCGGAAACCATCACCGCCGCGCCGCGCATGCAGATCGTGGCGACACGCGAAGGCGTGACGTTCCGCTACCAGTTCCTTCCGGCGGGAAGCAACTTGGAAATCGCCGAAACCGATCACGGAAGCCTGATCCCCAACCCATCACGTTCCGAGGTGCCTCTGCAAGGAACACAAGGAAGCATCTCTCTAAAAGGCCAATTTCCTGACTGCTGGTACCGGTTCTTGGTGACGGGACCGGACGGCAAGCTGACAGGCCTTGAGTGGAACATCTATATTCCCGGAGGCAATACCGGCCTGGTGATCAGCAATCCCGTCATCTCCAAAACGCAATCGACAACAGTCCCTCTCTCTTCGACTGCCCCGATGCCATGGATCGGAGAACTCGATCATCAGACATTCAGCGGCGGCGCGAGCTATAACTGGGCGGGTCAGATGAATGACCAGGCACGCGCCATCACGGGCCTCGATATCCCCGGCGACCAGATAGTGGGAGCGTTCCAGACTATCGTCAAAGAGCGGATGGGCTTCATTCCGCTGTCCCTGCTCCCCGCCGTGCCGCAGGCACTGCGCACGGTCATCGAGAGACCGGATATATTCGCCCAGCTCTACGATGCGCACACGCAAATGAGCGCGACGCAGGCGGCGGACCGCAATGGCATCGCCACCAATGAGACGGCATTGTGGAAGAAGCACGACGAAGTGCAGCTGAAGAATTCCAC
>JABFSS010000127.1 GCA_013140485.1 Candidatus Peribacteraceae bacterium
CTTCCGCGATGTGACGTTCGCGTATGTGAAAGGCAAAACGATTCTCGAGCATCGTCTTGGGCGGCACGTCGAACGTGACGTGCTCGAGAATCGTTTTGCCTTTCACATACGCGAACGTCACATCGCGGAAGTGAATGCGACCCTCGAGCGTCGTGACGGGAATCGCGTCCGGTTTTTCCGTGATCGCTTCCTCTTCCTCAAACAACCGGACCATCGCACTGATCCCTTCGGCGCTGTCACCCGCGCGGTCGTAGACGCTCGAGATGCGGAAGAGCGAGAGGTTGGCCTTTTCCGTCAGCGTGATGAAGAAGACGAGCACTCCCGGCGTCATCGACCCGTGCGCGACCAGCCAGATGCCCGTGCCCATGATGACGACGCGCGCAATGTTCATCACGGTATCGCGGACGAGGAAGTACGACCGGTGATAGTCCATGCGCTTCTTCCCGAGCCGGACAAAATCGCCGAGGATGCTCGAGTACCGGCCGAGTTCGCGCGTTTCCATCGCGTAATCCTGCACCGTGCGGATGTTCATGATGCGTTCGCCGATGTGCCCCGCGGCGGCGGTCATCTGCTCGTGGTATTCCTGCCGGATCGGCTGCACGCGCTTGCCATACCTGTGAATGATCAGGAAGAAGACCGGCAGAAAGGCAATGAAGACGAGCGCGGGAATAAGACCGATCCAAAACAGGATGATCGTTGTGAGGATGAGCTGGAGCAGCGTCGGCACGACTTCGCGTCCCGTGAAGAAGATCAATTCTCCAAGGCGATCAACACCGCGGTGGAGCGTATGGACCGTGCGACCGGTGTTGTACTGCTCGTGGTAACCGATGGGGAGTCGCAGAAGTTTCTCCGCAACCTGCCGCAACAGCGACGCGCCCGATTCAAAATCGATCACCGAGGACTCGTACGCGATGTGAATGTCGATCATCGAGACGATCATCGACGCCACGAACAGCACCACGAGCATGACCAGGAGAAACGGCAGCTTGGACGCATCGAACATGATCACCGTATCGATCACGAGAGCGAGCACGCCCGCGGGAACCAGTTTGAGGAGCTCATACACCGCGATGTACCCCGTCAGACGGTAGATCCGCCCGTGGAAATCACGAAGCAAATGCCAGAGCGTGCGGAGGACGGCGAGGGTCATGGGGTGGATATTCTACAGCACGCCGAAACGTCAGCGGAGACACCGATGTCTCCGCTGACGTAAACGGACACAAATCACATGAAGAGAGCAGCCAACGCCAACGTCAACGTCGAGAACAATTTGATCAACACGTGGAGCAACGGTCCCGCCGTATCCTTGAACGGATCGCCGACGGTGTCGCCGGTGACGGCAGCCTGGTGCGCCGGGCTTCTCTTGCCGCCATGCGCTCCCTGTTCGATGAACTTCTTCGCATTGTCCCACGCGCCTCCCGCGTTGTTCAGGTACGCGGCCATGAGCACGCCCACGATAGTGCCGATCATCAGCATTCCGGCGACCGCTTCGGCGCGGAAGACGACGCCGATGAGGATCGGCGAGGCGACGGCGACCACGCCCGGGAGGATCATTTCGTGGAGAGCGGACTTGGTGGCGATATCGACGCACGCGGCGTAATCGGGCTCGCTCGTTCCCGCCATGATGCCTTTGTTCTCGCGGAACTGACGGCGCACTTCTTCGACGATGACGCCTGCGGACTTGCCGACCGCGCGGATCGCGAGCGACGTAAAGAAGAACACGACCATCGCGCCGAGGAATCCGCCGATGAAGACGTTCATGTTCGCGAGGTTCACTCCGGTCAGGTTCGCCTCCTCCATGTACGCGGAGAAGAGGAGGAACGCGGCGAGCGCGGCCGAGCCGACGGCGTAGCCTTTCGTAAGCGCTTTCGTCGTGTTGCCCGCCGCATCAAGCTCGTCGGTGACTCTGCGCATTTCTTCCGGCGCCTTGCTCATTTCCACGATGCCGCCCGCGTTATCGGTGATCGGACCGAACATGTCCATCGAGAGCACGTAGCCGACGACCGCAAGCATTCCCATGGTCGCGACGGCCGTGCCGTACAGTCCGCCATTCTCGACGCCCGACATTTCCCCGAACCAGTGGCTCAGGAAGAGTGCGAGACACACCGAGACAACCGTGAGACCGGTCGACTCCATGCCGATGGCCGTACCCGCGATGATGTTCGTCGCATGGCCGGTCTTGGACGCGTTCGCGATCGCCTGCACCGGGCGTCCTTCCTTTCCCGTGTAGTAGTCGGTGATGTAGACGAACGCGACGGAGGTCATGATGCCGGTGAATCCGCAGAGGAAGAACCAGATGGCGCTGTTCTCGGAACTGAAGTCCAGGAGTCCTCCGTTCGTATTGCTGAGCATGTACTGGGCGGTGACGTACAGACAACCGGTCGTGAGGATGGCCGTGACCCAAAAGCCGCGCGTCATCGTCACCATCGGAGCTTCGCCTTCCTTTCCCTTCACCGAGTAGACGCCGAGGATGGACGCGATCAGACCGAGAGCGCGGAAGACGAGCGGAAAGAGAATGCCTTTGAGGCCGAACGTGGGGTACAGCACCGCGCCGAGGATCATCGCGCCGATGTTCTCGGCGGAGATCGACTCAAACAGGTCCGCGCCGCGTCCCGCGCAGTCGCCGACGTTGTCGCCGACGAGATCGGCGATCACGGCCGGGTTGCGGGGGTCGTCTTCCGGGATTCCCGCTTCGATTTTGCCGACCAAATCCGCTCCGACGTCCGCCGCCTTGGTGTAAATGCCGCCGCCGAGCTGCGCGAAGAGCGCCACAAAGCTCGCGCCGAATCCGTAGCCGACGATGAGACCCGGGATCGTCTGCGTTTCCATGCCGATCCAGCGGTACCCGAGGAAGAGGATGCTGATACCGAGGAGCGAGAGCGCCGTGATGACGATTGCGGAGACGGTACCGCCGCGCAGGGCCATCTGGAGCGCCGCGTTGAGTCCGTCTTTGGACGCCGCAGCCGTTTTCAGGTTCGCCTTCGTCGCGACAACCATGCTGACGACGCCGGAGAGACCGGAGAAGAGCGCACCCAGGAGGAACGCGATGCCGATTTCAAATCCGAACGTCCATCCGCTCGAGGCGACCTCCGCTCCATGTCCGCTCCCCGCCGCTCCCGTGATGCCGTAGACGAGGATCATGCCGACGCCGACCACGATAGAAAGGATGGCGATCGTCTGATACTGGCGCTTCACGAACGCACGTGCGCCCGTGGAGATCGCCGCGGCGACTTTCTGCATCGCGTGCGTGCCGTCCGGCGCGTATTTGACCTGACTCCAGAAAACGAGACTATAAAGGAGGCCGGCGATCGCGATGATCGGGGCGAAGAGCTCGAGAGGTGAGAAGAACATGGGATGAAGAAGGTTAAATAGTTAAATGGCCTTTGAAAAAACCGCTGAGGATTGGACAAATCCTAAGGATTGGAGTGGAAAAGTCAATGAAGCTTCCGATTGCAGACCGAACAATACTGGATGTTGACAGAAAAGAAAAAAAACTTGATTGTATAATCATGGACGCAGAAGCTCAAATCCCCCTTCCATTCGAAGAAGGAAGTTTCAGTTATGAAGCTGAGGGGCGGCGATACATTGCCTGGAAGGACACACAACGAAAAACAATGATCAAGGTTCTTCACTCCCAGACTCGACCTCGCAATGGCATGCATCGGCAGCGTTTTCAGGCATTATCGACCGAGCGAAAAAAAAATGAAGTATTCTCCGTACATAAAACTGAATACGAGCTGACGCGGGACACGATGAAAGGAGTGGTATTGCCCGCCGAATTCTTTGAACAGCATATTGATGCTGACACCGCACATGCTCTCGATCCCAAGGGCAGGCTCCAGGCAGGCAGAAATTTTTTTATGCGACAGGAGTACGTAAACAACGGAATGACGGTCCTGGAAGCGCTGAAGTCTACGCGTGCAAATTCTCAAAAATTTTTGAAGTGTTTGCACATGCTTTTAGAAAGGTACATATTGATGCGCCGGTTATTTAATTTAGTACCGGAGATTTATCCTCTGGGCGGTCCGAATATGCTGGTTGACGAAAGTGGGAAAATTATGATCGTCGACACGAATAATCTCGTTCCTGTACAAACAAGCGACGAGAAACCCAGCCGCTTTTACCAGAAAAAATTTCAGACGGTCGAGAACTGGGCAATGGACGCATTCGTTCATGCAATGAGTGACGCAATAGAGAAAGTCGAGAAGCTTCTCAATGGAAATTCAACAGCATAAGCATCTAATTCTGACGGGATTGCGGACACGGTATGATGATCACATGCCAAAAGAACCCGACCGAGTCTCCTCCCTCCGCAAGCGCGTCGCCCATGCGCCGTCTGATCCCGGCATCTATAAGTGGCTCGATGAGAACGGCCGGGTGTTGTACGTGGGCAAGGCGAAAAATCTGCGCAAGAGACTCGGATCGTATGTGAGCCCGGCGAAAAAGTCCGACGGACCCTGGAAGGAATCGTTCAAGGAACAAATCACGGACTTCGACGTAACCGTCACGAATTCCGAACTCGAAGCGCTGCTGCTCGAAACGAATTTGATCAAGCAACTCCGGCCGAAGTACAACGTGTTGATGAAAGATGACAAAAATTACCTGTTTATCCGGGTCTCGCTGAAAGACGAATACCCCCGCGTCGAAACCACCCGGCGCTTTGAGCACGATCGCGCAAAGTACTTCGGACCGTATCTGAACAGTTTTGAGGCGTACCAGAGTCTCGACCTTCTGCACGAAGCTCTCGCGTACCGGGCGTGCGCGCACTCCACCGACGCCTTGAACCGGAATACGCATGCCGCCGCCTCTTTGAAGCCCTGTCTGGAATTCCAGATCGGACGGTGCAATGGTCTCTGCGCGGGGAAGATCAATAAGGAGGAATATCAAAAACGCATCGAGCAGGTCATCGATTTCCTTAAAGGACGGAAAGACAACGTGAAAGCGATTCTCCTGGAACGCATGAAGGCCGCGGCGACGGACCGCAAGTTCGAGCTGGCCGCGAAGCTGCGCAATTACCTGGCGCTGATCGACGGAACGCGCGAACAGAAACAGATCGCGACCGATACCACCGGGGAAGACTGCGATATTCTGGGCGTCGCGATTTTGAGCGACCGAGCGCATGTCGTGATCATGCACCGGAGGAACGGACGGCTGATCGGCGACACCCACTTTGCCCTGAGCGGACACGCCATCGACGCCGGCTCGGTGATCGAGCAATTCCTGCCGCAGTTTTACGACAACGGCCGGGAAATTCCCGATACCGTTTTGATCCCCGAAGCCCCGGAAGACGACGCCGGTGTGCTCGAGGAACTGCTCCGGGACCGGCGCGGGAAATCGGTCCGCGTGATCATTCCCGAGCGCGGCCGCAAGTCGCAGCTGCTGCAACTCGCCGAGCGCAACGCCCGCGAGAAAGCGCGGCAGATGGAACTCAAATGGGAAGCCGAAGAACGCAATACCAAAGGCGCGCTGGAGGAACTCGCGGAACTGCTGAACTTGAAGTCACCACCGCGACGCATCGAAGGCTACGACATCAGTCATCTCGGCGGAACGGAGACCGTCGGCAGCATGGTGGTGATGAAGGACGGCAAAGCGGCGAACGACCTATACCGCTCGTTCACGATCCGGACACTCAAGAGCGGCCAAGTCGATGATTACAAAGCGATTCGGGAAGTCTTGGCGCGGCGGATGCGCCGACTCACGGAAGATTTGCCGCAGGAAGAGAAGAAGTGGAATGCGGAGGGTGTCAGCTTCGGCAAAGCACTCAAGAAGGACCAGAAAGCCATTGAGGAGATTCATGCGGCGAACGCCTCCGACATGAGCGACAAAGGAATTGATTATAAAAACTACCTCGTCGCACGCCACGGGGGAGAGATTGTCGGTTTCGGAAGACTCATCAAGCACCCGCAGGGAATCACGGAGATGAAATCGATTTGGGTGAACGAGAGCTTCCGCGGCGGACGCCTCGGGCAGTTCATTGTCCGGAAAATCTTGCGATCCGTGAAGAAAGGCAAAGTCTACTGCATGTGCAATCCCGAGTTGGAGGAGTACTACGCAAGAATTGGATTCCGATATGTGATCACACCGCCAAAAGTACTCGCGGATGCCACTGCCGCATTCGTGAAGAAGAATCCCGACCAGCCACTTGGCGTTGTCCTGCTGTGGGAAGCGCACCAGAACAAAGTCGACCCGTCTCTGACGGCCAGACCTGATCTGATCGTGATCGATGGAGGGAAAGGACAACTCAGCACTGCGGTCGACGTTCTGAAGATCTACCAGTCTGACATCCCGGTGATCGGTCTGGCGAAGCGCGAGGAGGAAATCTTCATCCCGGGGAAGTCCGACCCGATCCCTTGTCCTGCGGAGTCCCCCGCGAAGTTCCTCTTGATGCGGCTGCGCGACGAAGCCCACCGGTTCAGCAACGCTCACCGCGAGAAGCGCGCAAAAAACGCCATGACCGCATCCTCATTGGATGAGATCCCGGGACTCGGCGAGCTTACGATGAAGCAATTGCTGGCGAGGTTCGGATCTATCAGCGCGATGAGAAAGGCAACGGACAATGAATTGCAGGAAATTTTGAATGAGACTCAGATAAAAAACATACGAGAATCGCAAGAATAAGGCGTTGTTGACTTAAATAAAATAAGTGTTTATATTAACTTTATGTCTCCTGAGAAATACAATGAACATTCGGAAAGCAATCTTCTGTCGAAGCTTTCGGTTGTGGGTCGGGGAATAAAACAAATGATTGTTATTTATACGTTGTTATTTTTGTGCCCCGCCCAGAAGCCCGATGGACCTTCCGCTGTGCATCAACCTTCTCAAGACAATAGACCAAAAATCGGTTTCTCTCCGCCGAGAATCATAAAACCGGCAACGCCTGAGACCGAGAAAAAAGAGCCCGTCAAAAATGACGTACCTCGGGCCAAGCCCCCGGATATCGGACTCAGGGAGAATGAAAAAATAAATCCCACATTACACTTCGAGAAAGTCGTGAAAAGCGGAGAAGCGCTCACAGAAAAATTTACTCAAGCAAAGCTCAATTCTGTGGCCTCAGAAATTGATGCGGCAATTACGGAATCGACCAAGATGATTTTCGTCGGGGAAAGTCATTGGGGCACGCGGCCCTATTACACTCAACTCATCGATAAGTTTCTTGATCCACAGAAAGGAGTGATTTTTCTGGAGGCTCCCTGGTCCTCTCAAAAAGATCTTGATAACTACCTCAATGGGAAAGAACCATTTGATAAAATCAGCAAGGTGGTTAATTGGAAACACATCATTGATCATGCGAAAGACAAAAAAATTCGTGTGATTCTGGTTGATGAATTGGTGCAACGCGACCAGGGAATGGCCAACAACATGGATAATTTTTGGAAAGATGCTAAGCCTGATCGCGGAATCTTCTTTGTCGGGAAATTACATCTCGCTCACAGCTATGGCGATCGAAATCGAGTGGACCTGTCCATTCCAGAGCTCATGGCTCAAAGGGGATGGAAGGCTCAATCGATGGTGGACATCCATTTTCATAATATTGCTGTAGGCACTGATGCAATGTACTCCTGTGATTCCATGGGGACTGGCAAAAGACTGTGGTCTATTCCCTTTAAAGCGAACCTATCCAAGGCCATACACTTCAGCGGACAGGAAGATCCGATTATCTATTCAACGGAATGGATACAGCGTCTAAAAAATCCCGCGACAAACAGGACGGTGCATGCAATTGTTCATCCCGATAGAAAGCTCGAAGGAAAGGGCTGGTGAGACCGCCTGGGATATGGGGTATAAAGAAAAATGACGATCTTGTTCGTCGAGCCGTAATTTTTGCATTCTTCGTCCGTCATCCTACAATAGAGTCTCTTCCCACAACGCTCTTATGAAAAAATTCTCTCTCATCCTGGGCACACTCGGCGGCGCAATGGCCGGTTACATCCTGAGCAACGAAAAACTCCGCAAGGACATGGCGGAAGCTCCCAACGCCGAAGCAATGGCCAAGATGCTCGGGCAGCACATGGCCAAAGACGGCAAGAAAGTCGCGAAGGAAGTGAAGGGCTTCGTCGAGAGCGACGATGTGCAGAAGAACCTCAAGAAAGCGAAGGCCTTCGCGAGCAAGAAGCTCGGCGTCGCGCAGAAGGAACTGGAGAAGTATGCGAAGAAGGGCGTGAAGGAAGCGAAGAGATACGCGAAGAAAGGAATGAAGGGGATGGGGATGTAAGAACCTTCGTGAAAATACCGCCAGACTCCGCTTGCCTTGGACCTCAAACCGGGTAGAATCCACGGCGGGCTCCGGAAAAAAGGATTCACCTCCCCCGCCTTCGCTCCGCTACGGCGGGCAGGCACGGACCGCCCAGGTTTTCTTATGGTTCCACCGAAGATGCCACAGGGAAGTGCGCAGAATCCCACACGGAAGAAAGGCGCACCGACCCGGTTTATCGTGGTCACGGGAGGAGTCTGTTCATCACTCGGGAAGGGCATCGCGGTCAGTTCCATCGGCGCGATCATGAAGGCGTGCGGCTTTAAGGTGTTCGTGCAGAAGCTCGATCCGTATTTGAACGTGGATCCGGGAACGATGAGTCCGTTCCAGCATGGCGAAGTGTTCGTGACGGATGATGGTGCTGAGACTGATCTTGATCTTGGACATTACGAGAGATTCATCGACGAACCGATGAGCAGGCTCAGCACGGTGACGACCGGACAGATTTATCAGGAAGTATTGGGG
>JABFSS010000116.1 GCA_013140485.1 Candidatus Peribacteraceae bacterium
CGGTCACTGATGATCACGGCGTCTTCGAAGTTGTAGCCTTCCCACGACATGTACGCGACGAGCAGGTTCTGCCCGAGCGCCAACTCCCCTCCCTGGACAGATGAACCGTCGGCGAGCGGCTCGCCGCGGCGGACCTTTTGGCCGCGCGATACCTGCGGCCGCATGTGGAAGCAGGTTCCCTGATTGCTGCGGACGAACGTGTGGAGTTTGTAGGTTTTCTTCTTGCCCGAGCTGTAGACGATGGAGACTTCGCGAGCGTCGGCAGCGGTGACTTCGCCGTCATCTTCGGCGAGCAGGGCATGACCGGATGCGCGCGCGGCGAGACCTTCCATGCCGGTGCCGACGTACGGCGAGTGAGGCTTGATGAGCGGAACCGCTTGGCGTTGCATGTTCGTTCCCATGGACGCACGGGTGTTGTCATCGTGCTCCAGGAAGGGGATGAGCGAGGTGGAGATCGAAAGAATTTGGCGGGGGCTGACGTCGACGTGCGTGATGTCGCGGACGTGAGCGAGCAGCGGCTCCCCTGCTTTGCGCGACGAGATGCGGGTCGTCGGGAATTCGCTGAACTGATTCAAGTGCGTTTGCGCCTGGGCGATGGTCAGATGGCGCTCCTGCTCGGCGTCGACATAGAGCACTTTACTCGTGATATACGGACGGACAGGGACGCTGTTTTTTCCTTCCTTCTTCAGAATCGCGATGGCCTTTTTGGCGGTCTCCTTCGAATCGACGACGTCGCCTTCTTTGATGATGACTTTGCGGCTTTCTTTGACCGTGACGTCGATGATGCGGCCGAAAAGTTTTTCGGGATCGAGCGGCACATCGTGCTTGATTTCGCGATACGGCGTCTCGAGGAATCCGTATTCGTTGACGCGGGCGAAGCCTGCCAAGTGAACGACGAGACCGATGTTGGGGCCTTCGGGAGTGGCAATGGGACAGATGCGGCCGTAGTGGGACGTGTGCACGTCGCGGACGTCGAAGCTCGCACGCTCGCGGCTGAGTCCTCCGGGACCCATCGCCGAGAGGCGGCGCTTATGGGCGAGTTCGGCCAGCGGGTTGGTCTGGTCCATGAACTGCGAGAGCTGGGACGACGCGAAGAATTCGCGCATCGCGGCCGTGATCGGACGGCAGTTGATGAGCTGGGTGGGGGTGACCGTTTCGATGTCCATGACGGTCATGCGGTCCTTGACGATGCGTTCCGTGCGGACGAGACCGACGCGGTACTTGTTCTGCACGAGTTCTCCGACGGAGCGGACGCGGCGGTTACTGAGGTGATCGATGTCGTCGGCGACGCCCACGCCGTTGTTGAGCTTCACGAGTTCACGCAGGATCGCGACGAAGTCGCTGACTTGGAAGACGCGATGCTGCTCGTCGTTCGGCGTCTTGATGTTGAAGCGGCGGTTGAGTTTGTAGCGGGCGATGGAACCCATGTCGTACTTCTTGAAATCGAAGAAGAGCGAATCGATGAGCTGCTTGGCGTTCTCGGGAGTGGCCAGATCGCCGGGGCGGATCTTGCGGTAGACGCTCTGGTACGCCTCCTCGACGGTGCGGATGGGATCTTTTTCGAGCGTCGTGAGGATGTAATCGTGCTCGGCGGCGGTGACGTCTTTAAAGAGATCGATGATCTGGCTGTCGGCGACGTACCCGAAGACGCGGAGAAGCTGCGTGATGGGGATCTTGCGCTTGCGGTCGATTTTGCAGCTGATGATGCCGCGGCGGTCGGTTTCGATTTCGAGCCAGACGCCGCGCTTGGGGATGATTTTTGCCGCGTGGTAGCGAGGATGGTCGGGCATCTTGCTGAAGAAGACGCCGGGGGAACGGACCAATTGATGAACCACGACGCGCTCGATGCCGTCGACCACGAAGGTTCCGGAATCGGTCATGAGCGGAATGGATCCGAGGAAGACGTCTTGTTCCTTGATTTCGCCGGTCTCCCGGTTGATGAGCTGGACGTAGCCCTTCATCGCCGATTCGTAGCTGAGGTTACGACGCTTACAGGTGTCGGGGTCGTACTTGGGAGGATCGAACGTGTGGCCGAGAATGCGGAGCTCGAGCTTCTTGCCCGAGAAGTCGGTGATCGGCGTGATTTCTTCGAGGAGTTCCTTGAGACCCTCGGTGAGGAACCACTTGTAACTGAGGATCTGCATTTCGATCAGCGACGGAACGTGCGCGTTCTCTTCGTCTTCGACGAGCGCCACACGCTGCATTTCGACTTTCTTCGGCTTGAGATGATCGGGCAAGCGCGAGAAAACGGCGGGGATCCGGCCCGGAGGAGGAATGACGTGCGGATGCACTTGAGGCAAAACTTCGTCGTCGACATGCATTTGGTACGGCTTCTTCGGCACGTTGATTTTCTTGAGCGGCCGGAGAATGTCCGTCGTCTGCACCGGCTTGCTGCTGATTTTCTTGTTGAACTGCGCTTTCGGCTGGGGCTTCAGGATCGGTTTGAGCTTAGGTTTTTCTGCCACCACTGGCTTCTTCACGGACACTTTCTTTACCGCTTTCTGAGGAACGGGCTTTTTCTTCAGCGCGGGCTTCGCTGTCTTCACAGACTTTTTTGCAGCCTTAGCCGCCTTCTTCTTCGTTGCCATACGAAATGAGGGGAACGCAGATATCCTCCTGAGAAATACAGGGGGACCGGTTCGCGACACTCACAACTCAATCGGAAGCCGCCGCGAGATGGGCATAGTGTAAGGAGGTTTTTCAGGAGGTCAAATCCTTCTTAATAAAGAAAACGAGGGAAACAATGAAAACGAGGAAAACGAGGATCTTGCCCTGAGCGGGCGAAGGGTCCTCGTTTTCCTCGTTTTTCTTCGATTTCTGCGTTTGCTTCCGTTACGGCAGACACGTCACCATCGTCGTCGCCGTCGCGGAGTTGTTGCTCATATTCGTATCCGTGCCCGCGGTGGTCGATACGTTCGCCGACTTCGTGAACGGCGTATTGCACCGGTAATCGGAGACGACGCGCAGGAAGACCATGAAGGTCTTGCTCTCGCCGGGCGCCAAGCTCGGCACGATGCACGTGACTTCCGTTCCGTTGGACGTGCACTCATCGCTGGAGAGCAGGTCGCTGAAGAGGAAGTCCCCGGGCGGCGGCTGAATCATCTTGGCCGATGCGACAGTGGTGGTGCCGACGTTCTTCACGACGATCGTTTCGGGGAGATCGAATCCGCGGTTGACCTGCGGCGGCAGACTGAGCGTCACCGACAGATCGACGGCTGCACCGCCGCCGTTCGTCTCATCGTTGTCCTGTGAGTTGACGCAGCCGGGATCGGAGGAGTCGACAAGACCGTCTCCGTCGTTATCAACGCCGTCGCTGCATTGGGCCGGAGGAGCGGAGTTGAACTCATCATTGTCCTGGCTGTTCACACATCCGGGATCGACTGCATCGGCTTTGCCGTCTCCGTCGTTGTCGACGCCGTCCTGGCATTGCGATTTCGGATTCGTTTCGTCGTTGTCGGTCGCGGCGCTGCAACTGAAGTCGCTCAAGTCCGTAAATCCGTCGCCGTCGTTATCGATGCCGTCTTGGCACTGGGCGAGTGCGCAGACGGGCGGGAATCCGCAGAAGGTGAATGACGAGTAGCCGTTGCCCCCAAAGGTGATGCCATTCGTGCCGAAGCCATTATGGAAACCCACTCCCTGAATTGCGGACGCGGCGCTGCCGCCGGCGCCGATGGACATGGACGGGGCGGAACCTGCGGGCACTTTGGTGCCGTTGCTGAAGACGAGCTCAATGGCATCGATGTTATTGCCGACATTGCTGACCGGACCCGGCGTGAACGCCTGGACGGTGAAGCAAGGACCGCTCGAATCCAATTGACCCGCGGAGTTGCTGACGAAGAAGTCGTACTTCTCGCCAAAAGTCAGGCCGGTATCAAGGTCTGCGTTGCCGGGACCTTGCGCGATGTCCTGGATCAGACGCACGTCATTTTTGGCGTAGCTGTACTTGGCGGTCGGCTCAGGAGTGGGACCGGACGATTGTTCGTAGATATCAAACCCCACGAGTCCCGGCATGTTCAGAAGAGACGTGGTGGGATTGGGGCACGAAGAGGAATTCGACTCGTCCGTATCTTGCGCATTGGAACATCCCGGATCCTGCGGGAAATCGACGAGTCCGTCGCCGTCGTTGTCGATGCCGTCCTGGCATTGCGCGGCCGGAGCGGCATTGGATTCATCGTTGTCTTGCTTGCTCGAGCAACCTGCATCCTGCGGGAAGTCGACTGCGCCGTCGCCGTCGTTATCGAAACCGTCCTGGCACTGCGATTTCGGGTTCGTCTCATCATTGTCCGTCGCGGAACTGCAACTGAAGTCCGCGGAATCGGTCGCGCCGTCACCGTCGTTATCGATACCGTCATTGCACTGGAATACTGTCGGAGGAGGCGGGCCGGAGCAGGTGATAAGAACGGAATCCGTCGAGGTGTTGTTGGACGAATTACCGTCGACTGCCGAGGTCGTGCTGACCGTCGCCTGTTTAGTGATGGTCGAGTTGCATGCCTGGGAAGGCGAGACTGTCAGGTACGTCCAGAAAACGGTGGACTGGCCGGGCGCGAGGTTACCGACGGTGCACGTCACGGTCACGCCGTTCGAAGAACAATTTTGGCTGGAGAGCGAGGAATTGAACGTGAGACCGGCGGGGAGCGCCTGCGTCACCAAGGAACTCGCAATCGCCACGGAACCCACGTTCTGGACCGCAATTTTCTCCGGCATGTTGTCACCGCGATTGATCTGCGGATCGATGGCGAGGAACACCGCGAGATCCGCGTTCACGGGCGGCGCGTTGAATTCGCTGTCGTCCTGCAAGCTCACGCATCCCTGATCCGACACGTCGACGAATCCGTCGCCGTCGTTATCGATGCCGTCCTGACACTGGGCCTTGGGGAAGGTTTCGTCATTGTCTGTCGGTGAACTGCAGCTGAAGTCGCTCGGGAAGTCGGTCGCGCCGTCGTTGTCGTTGTCGATGCCGTCCTGGCACTGCGCGGCAACCGGCTGATTGAATTCGATATTGTCCTGCTTGCTCGCGCAACCCGGATCCTGCGGGAAGTCGACGAGGCCGTCGGCATCGTTATCGACACCGTCCTGGCATTGCGACTTCGGGTTCGTCTCGTCGTTGTCGGTCGGGGCGTCGCAACTGAAATCATTCGGGAAGTCCGCGGCTCCATCGTTGTCATTATCAATGCCGTCTTGGCATTGCGCGGCCGGCGGAGGCGGGTTCCCGCCGCACGTCACGCGGAATGAATCCGAAGCGGTGTTGTTTGCGGCATTGATGTCGGTGACACCGATGGCGGTGACCGTCGCTTGTTTGTTGACGATCGAATCGCAGGGCCATGTGGAGGGAATCGTGAGGAAAACGACGAAGGTCTTCGACTGTCCCGGAGCGAGACTGGCCACGGTGCAATCGATGCTGACGCCGTTGAAGGCGCATGCGGGATCGGACAGGGCGGCGTTGTATCCGAGACCCGTCGGAACGATTTGCTTTACCGTGGCGCTCGGCACCGTGACGGAACCGACATTCTGCACGCCAATCTTCTCAGCCATATTGTCGCCGCGGTTGATCTGCGGATCGATATCGAGACTGACTGCGAGATCGGCGCCGGCGGGAGGCGGAGGAGCATTGAACTCACCATCATCCTGCTTGCTTGTGCAACCCGGATCGCCGGGGAAGTCCGTCTGACCATCGCCATCGTTATCGATGCCATCCTGGCATTGCGACTTCGGGTTCGTCTCGTCGTTATCCGTCGGAGCACTGCAACTGAAGTCGTTGGGGAAATCCACGGCTCCATCATTGTCGTTGTCGATGCCGTCCTGACATTGGAAGAGGGTGGGCTGAGTGAACTCATTATTGTCCTGATTGCTGGAACAGCCGGAATCCTGCGGGAAGTCGGTTGCGCCGTCTGCGTCGTTATCAACGCCATCCTGGCATTGGGCTTTGGGATTCGCTTCGTCGTTGTCGGACGAAGAACCGCAGCTGAAGTCGTTCGGGAAGTCTGTGGCTCCATCGTTGTCATTATCGATGCCGTCGCTGCATTGCGGCGCGGGCGGCGGGCCGTCCGGACAGGTGATGAGGACGTTCCCCGACGCGGTGTTATTTGCCGGATTCGTATCGGTGGCCGACGTCGTGGTGACGGTGTCCTGGAATGTTGCGGCAGAACCGCAGGGCGTCGTTGCGGGAACGAGCAATGCAACTTGGAAAGCAATGGACGCGCCTGGAGCGAGGTTCGAAACCGGGCAAGTGACGAATGCGGTATCCGACGTGCAGGCGGGATTCGAGGACGCGGGAACGAAAACGTATCCGGCCGGAATCGGCTGCTTCAAAACGGCGGACGCAACGGCCACGCTACCGAGGTTTTTTACACCGAGAATTTGCGTGAGATTGGTGCCCCGGTGGTTTTGCGGGGGAACCGAAATAGTCGCTTGCAGGTCGACACCCGCTCCGCCTCCACCGTTCGTTTCGTCGTTGTCCTGCTTGCTCGCACATCCGGAATCCTGTGAGAAATCAGAGAGACCGTCTCCGTCGTTATCGACGCCATCCTGGCACTGCGCCTTGGGATTGGTTTCGTCGGTGTCGGTCGCGGAGCTGCAACTGAAGTCGTTCGGGAAGTCGACTGCACCGTCGCCATCGTTATCGACGCCGTCGGAGCATTGTGAAGCTGTTCCGTTGCAGGATTTCTGGAAGTTCAGCAGATTCACGTAGTTCTCCGTACGCTTGGGGCCGCAACTCAGCAGTCCCGTCTCGTTGGTATTGAATACCACCGATCCGTGCCCGTTCTGGGCCGGCGTGAATGCAATGGCAACCTGTGCCGTGGAATTGAGGATCGCGATCGACGACGGCAATGTGCCGCCCCATGCGGCAGAATTAGTGAAGGTGATCAGCGCATCGGTATTGCGGCCCACAATTTTTTCACCGGTGAAGATGGGATGCGTGGTTGTCACCGCTTGGCACGCTCCGCCTGCGGTATTATCAAGCGTGCCACTGAACTGTATGCCAAGATTTCCGGCGATTTGGTTCACGCGCGCCGTGCAATTGCCGAGGCGCTGCTGACCGTGCCCGGTGTCGCCGTACGCATCGTCCGCTGTGAGGCTCAAGCTTCCACCCGCGAGGTAGAAGCTGCGGATCACAGCGAGTTCAGCTGACGAGAGAAGCCCCGTATTGCCGCCGCAACCGTTGTGGAAGTACGAGATATCAAAATTATTCTTGTTGAGGACGGAAGACGTGATCGTGGGAAGTGAATTCCTATTGTAAAACGTAACGTTGTATCCGAGATTAACAAGGCCTTGCTCTTCGGATGGAATAAGTGGCGGGTTCGGTTGAAGATCAATGTAGATGATGCGCGCTGCACGGCACGAAATCTGATCGGATTCGTCATTGTCCTGCGCGTTGACGCAGCCGGCATCAACCGCGTCGAATTTTCCGTCACCATCGTTGTCGATGCCGTCCTGGCACTGCGACTTCTGGTTCGTTTCGTCGTTGTCGGTCGGAGCGTCGCAACTGAAGTCATTCGGGAAGTCGGTCGCACCGTCACCGTCGTTATCGATGCCGTCGTTGCACTGCACATCGCCGCATGCGGCCGGGTACCCTCCGAACGTGAATCTGGAGTAGCCGTTGCCTCCAAAGGTGATGCCATTCGTGCCGAAGCCATTATGGAAACCTACTCCCTGAATGGAGGACGCGGCGTTGCCTCCGACGCCGATGGACATGGACGGGACGGAGCCGGCGGCCACCTTGGTGCCATTGCTGAAGACAAGTTCGATCGCATCGATGTTATTGCCCACGTTGCTGACCAGTCCGGGCGTCCAGGCTTCGACCGTAAAGTACGCGCCCGTCGGATCCAATTGACCCGCGGCATTGCTGACGAAGAAGTCGTACTTCTCGCCGAGAGTCAGGCCGGTATCAAGGTCTGCATTGCCGGGACCTTGCGCGATGTCCTGGATCAGACGCACGTCATTTTTGGCGTAGCTGTACTTGGCGGTCGGCTCAGGAGTGGGACCGGACGATTGTTCGTAGATATCAAATCCCACGAGTCCCGGCATGTTCAGAAGAGACGTGATGGGATTGCTACAGGCTGCCGGCGCGTTCTGACTTACCTGAAGTGCCGATCCGGAAACGTCGTACGCCGTTCTCGCGTGAGCGAACGCCGGAAACAGAGTTGCGGACAAAACCATCGCGGTCATCGTGAAACATCCCACAAATTTTTGAAGTCGCAGGAGACAAAAACGGCTTTGCATACGCAAGAAGGTGAGAGATAAAAAAGGAAGTTACTGTGAGGCAGACGCAGTCAGCGGTCAATCCTTACCGGGCTGTTTCTATCATGTTGTAGCCAATAGTTGCTCTTCCGCCCGTGAGTAAGCGGATGGTGATCATGAATAATTACTAATAAGTAACTTTTAAGTATTATTGTCAATATTCATGGTATTTGGCTCTGTGTAGGCTTCTTTGGAATTAATTATGAAGGAAATTGTTGTGTAACACAGTGCCCTTCGACAGGCTCAGGGTCACTTCGCAGATTCAGGAACAAGGAAATCAGGATGCAGGTATTTGTTGAGTGACACAGTGAAAAGACCCCCACCCCCAGGTCAGCACGCGGCTGTCGATGGGAACGATTCGGCGATGCGGAAAACATTTTTGCAGGGTCTCGATGGCCGCAGCGTCATTGGGGTCATTCCACACGGGAAGGAGGACGCATTCATTCGCAACATAGAAATTCGCGTAGCTTGCGGGAATGCGGAATCCCTCGTCGGGAACACCGGACATGCTGCTCGGTTTTTTCCCGTGCACCAGCACCGGCTTCGGCTGGGCGGTGGTGATGATCTCAAGTGCGTGGCCGTCCTGATCTTTCATCGATTGCAGCCGTCGGAGATTTTCCTGCAGCGGCGCGTAATCGGGATCGGCGGAATTCTCGTTGATGATCGTGACGACGGTCCGCGGTCCGACGAAGCGCGCGAGATCGTCGACATGCCCGCTCGTGTCGTCACCCATGATCCCCTTCCCCAGCCAGAGGACGTTGGTGACGCCGAGGTGATCTTTGAGCGACTGCTCGATCTGCTCCTTCGTCATGCCGGGATTGCGGTTGGGATTCAGGAGACAGTCTTCCGTCGTGAGAAGAGTGCCCAGTCCGTTGACGTCGATGGATCCTCCTTCGAGGATCATCGGCACGGTGAGTGACTGCTGACCGAGTTTTCGCGCGATCAGTGTTGGTACTTGATCATCCAGTTCGTACTCCCACTGTCCTCCCCATGCGTTGTAGCCCCAATCGAGAAAAAGTCTCCCCTCTCCTGGAGCCTGTCCCGAGCCGAGCCGAGGGGCAGCGGGAGAGGGTGGCGCCGCAGCGCCGGGTGAGGGCTGTTTGACGACCACAATCGGCCCATGATCGCGCGCCCAACTGAAGTTATTCGGAATGCGGTGAAGATGAACGCGGTTGCCCTGCACGTTTGCCTTCTTCATTTCACTCTTGGCGTTTTTTTCGGTCTCATCATCATTGATAAGCACATGGACGTCCTCGCCCACTTCCAATTCCTTGACCATCCGTGCCCAGATTGCAGGCACTTGATCAAAGAGACCCGGCCAGTGGGGATGGACGCCGTGTTCGCCTGGACGAGAATGGGGCCAGGTGAGGATGGTGGCCTCATGCGGTTCCCATTCGGCCGGCATTCTGTATCCCGATGCTGATTGCGGTGACGAGGCCATATGAGAAGAATTGTGAATCATGAAGCATGAATTACGAACCGTGATTCATGATTCATCTTTCATGATTCAGGACACAAGATCATCGTACACTTCGGGTCTTCGATTCTTCAGAAACATCCATGCATCTTGCAGCGGCTTCACTTTGCCCAGATCGCACTTCACAATGACGATCTCTTCTTGATCTCCCGCCTTGGCGAGGATCGTGCTGCTGGGATCAGCGACGAACGATCCGCCCCAGAAGTTCATCGCGGATTCCCTGCCGACACGATTGAGCGCGCAGACGAACACGTTGTTGGACGCCGCGTGTCCGAGCTGGGCATTGCGCCACATCTGTTCCCAATCGCCGGTGATGTTCTCTTCGACCGAATCATCGATCGTCCCGATGGCCGTGGGATAGAAGAGAATTTCGGCACCCTTGAGGACGGCCATGCGGGCCGCCTCGGGATACCACTGGTCGTAACAGATCAGCGGGCAGATCTTTCCGTATTTCGTATCGAAGACTTTGATGCCGGTATCGCCCGGGCTGAAGTAATGTTGTTCGTGATAGAGGATGTCTTCGGGAATGTGCGTCTTTCGGTACGTGCCGAGCAACACACCGTCGGTATCGAAGACGGGCGTGGTGTTGTAGAACTTTCCATCGGCGTTCTTCTCGAAGATAGATCCGCCGACGAGGACGATCTGATGCTTCTTCGCGATCTGACTGAGCGCCTGCGTTGTGGATCCGGGAATCGGCTCCGCGGTCTCAAAAGCCGATTCGTCATCTTTTTTCTGGCAGAAGTACGGGCTCAGGAAGAGCTCGGGGAGGCAGACGATCTGAGCACCTTTCGTGACTGCGTGCGCGATCATTTCCTCTGCGTGACGGAGATTCTGCACAGAATCCGCAGACATCTTCATTTGGATGAGGCCGACTTTGACGATAGGTCGTAGCACGAGAAGGAGAATAATAGAATAATAGAGTATTAGGAACCACTGGCTGACAAGAATGGCGGCATAAACCGCGCACAACTGTTCCTACTATTCTATTATTCTATTACTCTAATCACGCCCATGAAAAAATTCGAAAATCTCTCCCCCGCTCTTCGGAAGTTCATCCTCCCGGAAACCGACATCTCGCAGCTCGGCACCGTGTCCGATCTCGTGAAAAAAAGTGATACTCCGGTCTCTGCCTTCGCCGAAAGGACGCTTCGGCACTGCAACGGCGGCTCGACGCTCCAGGCCGCCCTCTGGCTGAAGGAACATCTGGCGAACGGAGGCAAGATCGTCGTCACGATCGCGGGCGCACTGAGTTCGTTCCAAGTCGGCGTCACGCTGGCGGAGTTGATCCGAAAAGGAAAAGTTCATCTCGTCTCCGCGACCGCCGCGAACCACGAGGAATCGTACTATCGCTACGTCGCCCATTCGCACTACGCCTACATCCCCCGTTACACCGAACTCACGCCGGAACAGGAAGCCGAGCTGCGGGATGCCGGTCTGCGGCGGATCACCGATACGTTCCTCCCCGAGGATGAGAGCGTGCGCATCATGGAGCCGCACCTCTGCAAAATGTGGCAGGACGCGCAAAAGAAAGGAGAGCGATACTTCCCGCACGAATACTTCCGCCGCCTCTACGCCGAAAAGTTGATCCGGCCCGACCCCATGGCGAACGCCGGCGACTGCTGGACCTACGCCGCATACGAGAAAAATATTCCCATCGTCATCCCGGGCTTTGAAGATTCGACGATGGGCAACATCTTCGCGAGCTACACGTACGGCGGAAAGTGGCGGACCGACAAGAGCATCCTTCTCGACCCCACGATCATGAAGGGCGGACTGGAGTACTTCACCTGGATGTACGACTGGTACATGGAAGAGTCGAAAGACAGCCCCATCGCCTTCCTGCAGCTCGGCGGAGGCATCGCAGCCGATTTCCCCATCTGCGTCGTCCCCTCCCTGAAACACGATCTGCAGCACAAAGATGTCCGCGACTGGGCCGGCTTCGTCGAAATCGGTTCCTCGCCCATGTCATACGGCTCCTACTCCGGCGCGGGCGGAAAAGAGAAGATCACGTGGGACAAGCTCTCGACCAAGAGTTACTTCCAGATCATTCAAAGTGACGTCACCGTGGCCTTCCCCTGGATTGCAGCCATCCTCTTAGATCTCTGAAGTCCAAACAGAGCGAGAGGACTAAAAAAATAATCACTCGGCAGGCGGCAAAAAGAAAATTTTTGACACGACACTCACGCTCACTATACTTCGACTCTGTTTGCTTTTTTCTCGAAATGAAAAAACGTTCTCAGGAATCCAAGAAGCGCAACACCATCGGACATCCGGTCAACAGCCGATACATGCGCGACCGGTGGAGCAGTTTCCTCAGCCAAACCAAAGACGGCATGCTGATGATCGAAGGTGTGCGCGTCGATGACATCGTCAAGAAGTACGGCACTCCCCTCTACATCATGGTCGAGGGCGAAATCCGCGACCGTCTGCGGCGCTTTAAGAAAACATTCGGCGCCCGCGTGAGCTTGCAGTACGCGGTCAAGTGCAACAGCAACCTGGCGATCCTCCGCATCATCCGCGAAGAGGGTTTTGAGCTCGACTGTTCCAGCGTGGGCGAATTGATCCTGGGCCTGCTCGCGGATTTCAAGCCGCGCCAGTTGGTGCTCACGAACCTCTTCAAGAGCGAGCAGGATCTCTACTTCGCCGCCAAGATGGGCATCCAGGCGATTACCGCGGACTCCATAGAGGAGATCGAGCACATCGCCGCGACGGCGAAGAAATTGAAGAAGCACATCCGCATGCTCATACGCGTGAATCCGATGGTCCAGGTGGGAACATGGTCGACGCGAGGCAACAAGTACGGCATCCCCATCGGGTACATCGACCGCGCCGTGGATTTGGCCGTCCGAAGCCCGTACGTGGACTTCGACGGATTCCACTTCTTCGGAGGCTACGTGTACCAAGCCCGCGTCTACAAGGCCGTGGCGCGCGTGCTCGTGAAGCTCATCAAGCGCTGCCAGAACCGCGGCATCCGGGTGCGCCGTCTCGACATGGGAGGAGGATTCCCCGCCGCCATCGGCGACGAGGAGGCGTTCCCTATCGAAGAAATGAAGGACTTCCCCGCCTATTTCCAAAAACTGATGGACCAGAACGGTCTTCCATCGCTTGAACTGATTTTTGAACCGGGGAAGAGCATCGTGCTCAACGCCGGCATTGGACTCATGAAGGTGATCGCGCGCAAGCGCCTGGGTGCCAAGCACCGCATGGTGAACGTCGACGGCTCCAGTTACAACTTCGTCCCCGACACCCTCGTGCAGGGAGCATTGAAGGTGGAAGAAGGCGGCCTCCGGTACGACGTGCTCCCGGCGACCAAGATGAACGCCCCCCGCATCCATACGGTCTCCATCGGCGGCAACACCTGCGACTGCTGGGATCTGATGGCCCGCAACGTCGAACTCCCCAAGATGCGCGTGGGCGACACGGTCGCCATCATGGACGTGGGAGGATATGCGCAAGTGCTTGCGAACAACTTCAACACGATCAAGCGCGCCTCAGTGGTGATGATCCGGCCGGACGGTTCCACGACCCTCATCCGCCGGCGCGACCGCTACAGCGAAATGTTCGGTCCGGAACTCGACGTCCTCAAGCTCGCCGGTCCCGACGAGTTGGAGAAATACAACAACATCTACCGCGTGAACATCGACGAAATCTGGCGCGGCGGCGGCATGACGGCCTTTGAGAAAAAGAAAAAGGGCGGCGGAAACGGCAACGGGAATGGCCACGGGAACAAAATGAAAAAGGCGTTCGAGAAAATCGAGCAGCAGCACAACGTGAGCGCCGGGAAGGGCAAGGCGAAGAGGGCGGTGGGAGGGACTCCGTAAATACTTTGCTGCTATTGCTTATGCCGCATTCTCCCCTCCCGGTATTCCCAAAGCATTGTCGCCCATACATGCTCCCAAGAATCGGGGAAGTCTTTTGTACATCTCTCCCGCGTTTGCTCAAGGACCTGTTTATAGCGTAACCAATAGAGATTCATCCTGGGAAGCGGATATTCTTCCGTGACATGCTCCGCGAAAAGGCCGTCATTTTTCAGACCATCGCGTAAATAGGGAACAAGCAACTCATTTAAAATTTTTCTGGCCTCGTTCGGTTCCCCGCCATAGTCATCTGAGTCGCTCTTCAGAGTGACTGCATCATCAAGCGATATTGATACTGTTCCTCCTCCGACTATGGTCATTTGTCGTGGGGGAAGCTTGCTATGATGACCAGGCACTGCGTAGTGCCGCCCACCAAGAGCCGGTTCAGGAGAAAGAAAAAGAGCATACGACTTGGAAGAAGTTTCAGATTGTCCTTCTTCTATCAATGCTCCCGTACGGGAAATGAAATCTTCAATAACAACATACTTGTTGCCGAGAAAAAAAGACTGTGGAGTACCACACTGGACTCCGCCGATACAAAAATGCGCCTCCGCGAAATCTCGACTACCAGGATCAACAAGTCTCATGCAGTCATGATCACACATTTTTATCACGAATCAATATTTACTTCTGAGCCTCGAAAAAACGTCTCTCCACCTCCTTCCAATTCACCACATTCCAAAAGGCTTTCAGATAGTCCGGCCTTTTATTCTGATATTTGAGGTAGTAGGCGTGCTCCCACACGTCGACCCCGAGGATCGGCGTCTTGCCCTCCATCATCGGTGAATCCTGATTCGGATAGCCTTTGAGGATGAGCTTTCCCGAATCGACGTAGAGCCATGCCCAACCGGAACCGAACTGATTCGTCGCCGTCTCCTCGAACTTCTTCTGGAAGTCTTCAAAATTTCCGAAGGCGCCTTCAATGGCTTTCAGAAGTTCTCCGGAAGGCTTTCCCTCCGATTTGGGACCCATCACGGCCCAAAAGAGACTGTGATTGAAGTGCCCGCCGCCGTTGTTCTGCACCGGTTTCTTCTTATCGGCAGGGAGCTTGTCGAGGTTCTGGAGAACCTCTTCAATCCCCTTCTCCGCCCATTCGGTACCTTCCAGCGCCTTGTTCACTTTGTCGATATACGCCTGATGATGCTTGGTGTGATGGATTTCCATCGTCTTCGCATCAATATGCGGTTCAAGCGCATCGTACGCGTAGGGGAGTTTTGGCAGGGTGTACGGCATAGGGTGAGTATACTCTGAGACGCATGGAGATTCGACTTCTTACCGATCCGGAGGACCTGAAGCGCTACGGCGAATGGATCCGAACACACCCGGAAGGCTCGCTCTGGCAATCGCCGGAATGGAAAACGTACCAGGAATCCCTGGGCCGGCAGGTGAGGATCTACGCGGCGATGGAGGGGGCGGAGATCCGTGCCTCGGCGCTGGTGGTGATTGACCACACGACGTTCGGGCTGACGACGTGGGAGATTCCTCGCGGCCCGCTCGGAATAATTGAAAATGGAAAATTGAGAATTGAGAATAAAAACTTTCTGGAAAAGATTATCCGAGATGCAAAAGATGACCGCTGTTTATCAATCTATTGCTCTCCCGTTCATCCATTCTCAATTCTCAATTCTCAATTCTCAATTTCACGCCGATTGGTGATGCCCGAAGCCACCCGCATCATTGATCTCACCCTGAGCGAAGAAGATCTTCTGGCGCAGATGAAACCGAAAGGCCGGTACAATATCCGACTAGCCGAGAAGCACGGCGTTCGCGTAATGCCCTCCAGTGACGTGCAGGCCTTTGCGCGCTTGGCAGAGGAGACTGCTCGACGGGACGGTTTCAGAGGCCATTCTGCAGCCTTTTATGAACGATTTTTGACCTGTCTACCGGGCGCATTTTTGCTGTTCGCACTTCCTCCAGAGATTGTCATCCCGAGTAGCTCGCTGCGGAGCAGCGAGCGTATCGAGGGGGCAGGGCTCTTGGGGGTGATCTGGGGTAAGACTGGCATCTACTACTACGGAGCTTCCTCGCATGCGCAAAAGGAACTCATGGCGCCCTATCTGCTCCAGTGGTCAGCAATGAAGCACTGCAAAGCTCATGGATGCACTTCGTATGACCTCTTTGGTATTGCCCCCGAAGGCGCAGTCGATCATCCATGGTCGGGAGTGAGTGACTTCAAAGTGAAGTTCGGCGGCTCGGTTGTGAACTATCCGCCGGAACAGGAGATTGCCCTCCGCCCTTTTCTCAAATATCTCCTGAAAATAAAACGAGGCTTGGTATGACTTTTTACAGAACTCCTTGAGCAAGCGCTCTCGCACGCTCAAGACGAACGACGACGGCCGAGCAGGCGACATCCAGTCCTTCTGATCGCAATCTAGCGGACTCGACTTGTGCCTGCGCGAACAAGCCTTTCACTTCCCCATTATCGCTATGGGCCTGAGCCAGGGTTTCGAATTCTTGTAATGCCCCTAAATAATCGCAACTATGTTTTACAACCATGCGGACAGAGTAGCAAAATCTCGTCCTGAGAAAAGCCCTTTTGGAAGCCAATAACCGGCTCAATCTTCTCTCAGCGTTTGTCATTCCGAGTAGCTCGTGGCGGAGCCACGAGCGTAACGAGGAACAACAAAAAAGCCTCTCCTTTCGGAGAGGCCTTCTTGTACTGAATGGGAACTCTATCCCAACAGATTGGTAATTAACCCTGGTAACTCGTCGACTTGATCGTGGTCTCCGGATACTCCACCCAGAGGAAGCTGGAGGAGGTCGTGTGACCGGCCGAGATCGTCGAGTTGTCGGAATCCACCCACTCGAAGTGGCTGAGCGTGGAAGCGACACCGAAGGTTGTGAGCGAGAACGAGTCGAAGTTCACGATGCTGACTTGCAGCGTGGACGTCGATGTCGAGCTGAGCTTGGGGTTGATGATCTTCGCCTGGAGGACGAAGGTCTGATCCGAGCCCGGATCGATGGTCGCGTTGACCAAGCTCGTCGCAGTCTTGGACAAGCCGCTGCAGTACACAACGAAGGAACCGGAGGAGACGTACGATGTCGTCAGCGCTGTGCTGGCAACAGGGTTGAAGGCCGTGCAGGCCTCCGTCACCGTGGAGTTCGACTTGTTGTAGAACTTGAACAGCGAGGTGTCCATACCGACGTTCGTGGCGTTGACGTTGAAGACCACGCCCGAGAGAAGGACTTTGTTCAAGCCGTTCTTCGAGTTGCCGTTCGGAGCAGCCGAGATCTTGAATTGACCGATGTTCGACACATCTGTCGGGATGTTGCTGCCGTTGGCGTCGGGGTTGGCGTTCGCGATCGTGAGGATCTGCGAGAGGACGACGAAGTGGCGGTTGCCGACGATATAACTGTTCGTCGTGGCCGTCTTCGTTCCGATGAAGATTTCGCCTTC
Organism: Candidatus Peribacteraceae bacterium; assembly: GCA_013140485.1. GTDB lineage: Bacteria > Patescibacteriota > Gracilibacteria > Peribacterales > Peribacteraceae > JABFSS01. Next base: position 16,970 of record JABFSS010000116.1, read on the forward strand.
ACCGGAGGTGTCGCCGTCGTTGACTGCGAGCGTGTTGCTCGACTGGTCGCCGCGTGCGCGGATAGCGCCGGAACCGTTGGCGTTATCAAACGCTGCGTCGCGGGGGATGTAGAGCTGGACGCCGGTGCCGGAGATTGCGCCGTCGACGTCCGACTTGATGCGCGCCTTGACGAGCACTTTGACGTCAGAACCCTTCGGAACAACGAGCGAGCGGTTCTGCATCTTGAGACAGAACGCCTTGGTCGGAGCGAGGCCCTGACCTTCGTTGATCGAGCGAGTGCGATCGGATCCGCATCCACCGATGGTGGCGGAACCGAAGGACGTCGTCGAACCTTCCTTGAAGAGTTCAAGACGATCGACGGACGACATGATCGAACCCGAAGAGTTCAATTGAATGTCGGTGACGTCGATGTCTTCGTTCTCGGAGTGGAGGTTCAAACGGAGAATGGTGTCTCCGAGAGCTCCGCCGAGGAGCTGGCGGTTGCGGACAGGCGTCGTGTCAACGGAGACGAAGAGGTCACCCTGACTGACGAGAGCCCAGCGCTGCGCGGTGACGGTCGAAACCGTGATGTCCGCGCTGGTCGCTCCGCCGATGAGCGAGCCGTCGAGCTTGATGCCCGAGAGGCTGCTGCCGCGGTCAACTGTTTCAGCTTCCACGAACGTATCAGCCGTGGAGAACGCGAGGAGGAGATCGTCGTTCGTGAGGGAAGCGGCGATGTCCGAGTGCACCTCGAACACCACTGTCTTCTCTTTCGGAATAACGAATCCGCCGCCGGTCAACTGTGCGAAGGTGACCTTGTTGCTCTGAGAGGTTTGACCCTTCTCGAGCACAGTGTCGACCTTGCCGTCGCCGTCGGTGTCTACCCAGAGCGTGTAGTTCAAGCCGTTCTGGAGGGACGTTGCGCCGGTGCCGGAGTTGAAGATGAACTTGGTCAAGAGAATATCCTTTGCTTCACCTGCGCGAGATTCGAAGCGGAACAGGTTGATGTTCTTGCTGTTCTTGACCGCGACATCGGACGTGCCGGTCGCCTTGACGGCGATCGTCAGGTTCGCGTCGGCGATGCGCTGCGAGTTACCCGTGATGGTGTTGCGCGGGCGGACGTCGTTGACTTTGTCGCCCGTGCTCAGACCTTCGACCTGCATTTGGTAGCTGGTGACGGTCTGCGCGATGTGACCTCCGAAGGTGCAACCGACCGTGTTGGTGCCGGTGCTGACCTGCGTCGGTTCGCCACAGATGTGGATCTTGAACGTGTCTCCGTTCTTCGGGTGGTTGCCGGAACCGTTGTCGATGAAGTCGACGCGGAGCTCGTAGGTCTCCTTGCCGTTTACCGTGAAGTCATCGAAGCGGTAGATCTGGTATGTACCCACGCTGGCTGTCTGACCGGAGGTGCCGCTGTCGGTGAGACGGACGGCATCAATGCTGCGGCCGGTTGCCTTGTTGCGGAGCTGGACGTTTTCGAGAACTTCGTTAATAGCGTCGTAGGACGAAGTGCCGCTGGAAGCGAGCGTCGCACCTGTGCTGGTCTTGCCTTCGACAGCAACGAAGAGTTTGCGAACGTTCACGCGCTCGCCACCGGTCGTGAAGATGATGTTGGCGAGGACTGCTTCGTTCTGATCGCGTGTGTAGCTCTGCTGTGACGGACCGTCGATTTCGATGGTGAATTCACCGGCATCGATGGTAACCGTGGCGGGCAGAGTGGAGGTCTCCGCGATGATCGCAATGCGCGAGCCGTAGAGTTGTCCGTTCACGCCGTACCCGTACAGGGAACCGACGGCGAAAATGTCGGACGTCTCCTCGAAGTGCATCTTCGCGGTGTCACCGGCGCCGCCGATGACGTCCGCAATGATGTCCATCGTGAGCTTGTCGCCCTCAAGAACCGTGAAGGGCGGATCGAAGACGAAGGTCATGAAATCTCCGACCGACGTCTCGACGGTGTTCGTGAGAACCGTACCGTCGCTGCGGCGGAGCTTCAAATTCGTGAGATCTCCGTCGTGAACCGTACCGTCGTTCTCAATGGTCATGGAGTAAACCGTCTGGTCCTCGGTGGAGTCGGTCGAGATCTGGAACTTACCGACGACGACACCCTTGTCGCCGACTTCGACCTCATCCGGAGAAACCGTGCGGTACTCAATGCTGACGCGTCCGCTGCGGACGGCGGCGACCTTGAAGGTGCTGCCGCGGAGCGGGAAGTTACCCGTCACCTGCTTCGCGTTCGTCGTGATATCGGACGGAAGTTCGGCTGCCAAGTTGTGCTCGGCGGACGTGGTTGCCGTGGAGTTGAAGTCCGCGGCGATGTCGACAGTGACGGTCTTGCACGCAGCAACCTGGAGCGTGTTGCTCAAGTGGATGCTTGCAGTCTGGTCCTTGCTGTCGATCGTGCGCTTGCGCGAGATGCGGGCGCCGTTGACGGTCGCGTAGACGCCGTCGATGTCGTTTTCGTCACCAAAACCTTCATGGAGAACCGTGAGGTCGGTGATGGACGCCTGATCGTCACAGGACGCCGTGATGTCGATGGAAAGCATCGTCACGCCGACCGCTCCCTGGGGGATCGTGTCGCCAACCGGGTTCTTGGAAGAAACCGAGATGGAGAGCGTGCTGTTGCTGGTCGGGAGAGCCGTGTAACCCGTGAACGTGTCGGAATCGGAAAAGATCGTGCCATCCGAACCCTTAACGTCGGTTGCGGTGACCGTGTATTCCTTTCCACCCGTGAGATCGCCGGAGAGCGTGAGCTCAACCGTGTCGTCCGCAACGAGCTTGGCGGAGGTGACGGAGACTTCCGGGTTCGCACCCGTGACCGAGTAGTGACTGGCCGTCTCTGCGGAGGTCTTGTCCATGTTGATGGAGAACTCAACCTCGACTGTCTTTGAACTCGTCGCCTTCACGCTGGCCATGCCAACAGTGACGGGACCTCCATCGTCGCCGCAATCGACGCCGTAGGAGAGACCCTGGTCCACGCGGTAAAGCATGACGACCATTTCAGCGCGGTTCATGTTGTCGCTCGGGCGAACGCGGCCCGTGGAATCGTCACCCTGGAGAACGCAGTGATCTGCGGACGTCTGGATAGACTCCGTGTACCACTGGCCACCCGGGTTATCGACGAACTGGGGAGCTGCACCCGTCGCCTCGAGCCCGAAGGCGCGGACGATGAGAGCGGCTGCCTCGGCGCGGTTAATGTTTGCGCCTGGGCGTGCGTAGCAAGGATGGGTGCCGTAGCAGTTGCCATCGCCGCGAACCCACTGCTCTTTCGCAGCCTCTTCCATGTAAGCGTAGTACCAGGCCGATGACCCAACGTCATCGAAGCTGGCGACTGCGGGCGGGGTCGAGAGGAGACCACCGTTCAGCATGACGAGGAGCTTAACGAACTCCGCGCGGTTGGCGTTGTCGCCGCCGCGGAAGCGCGGTTGGCTCGCGTCTAGGATGCCGTTGTCCGTGAATGCGGAGACGGCTTCCTCGAACCAGACCCCGGAGGCCACGTCGGAATAAGCAGCAAACACGCTCGACACTGGGCTGAGCATGATGGCGCTGGCCGAGAGACCTGCGAGGACTTTCTTAAAGCGAGAAATGTCCATAAAAGAAATAAAGAAAAGAGGAAATAAAAGCGAATTGGATTGATTGTCAGTTCGAGTAGTTCGTCCGCCTGAGGCGGACGAGCGTATCGAGGAAGATTCAATAAACGTGCAAAGATTGTCCACGCACCTGGATGTTGTTGGGAATGAGTGCCAGAAGGCACTCCCCTCCTTAAATATAAAGAGATGAAACACACCCGATACATGTCCTGCTGCGAACAGCAGAAAGCCCCCAAAAAAGAAGGGGGGTTGAACAATCGAAAATTCATACGAAACACGATCCGAACCCAAAAGGGATTGGATGTGGGATAACTGTCGCTCTGTAAGAGAGGCAGGTGCCGAATTTTCAAAGATCAGATACGCGTCGACCACGCTCACCGTTTTTTGGAGCGGATCAGGGGGATGGTACAGAACCCGTTTCCCGCTAATCAAGCGTCCAAACTGGCTTGGGTGGCAGTGCAGATAACGCTCCGGCCCGGGGGGTGTTACGGTCCGCATAAGGAGAATGTCCTGTTTGCGGCATCTACGGGCACAGCGTTTGGCGATTCTCTAACGAATTTAGACGCCAAAAGTGGGGTTGGGGACCGGGGCATTTGACTGGAAATACGGTTGCAAAAATGGGGTTTCGGTACATAGTCGGCCCCTATATTCAGGATCACGCGTAAAGAGGAGTTTCCGGAAAGAATACTGCACGCAAGAATTCCTGACGTCAGCTTCTCTCGACTCGATGTACAGAAGAACGAAGAGGATCACCGTGCCTCCTTTATAGTCTGTCCCTGTGCAGTGTCTTTCACATCCCATCCCCTGTCCTTTATAGCATCGCGGAGGCGGTCGGATTCTTTGAAGTCTTTGGCTGCGCGCGCGGCCTCTCTATCCTTTATAAGGGAGAGCACATCATCGGGAACGGGCTCGGCCTGAGACTCAGGTTCGAAGCAGCCGAAGGTCGTCTTCACTTCCTCTATAAAGGAGGAGAGAGCACTGAGAGATTCCGTCGACCATCCCTTCTGATTCCGCGACCATGCCATACAATCAAAAATAACCGCTAAGGCTTGCGGAGTATTCAGATCGCCGTTCATTGCATCTGCGAAGTCCTCCGCAAAGTTTTTTTTGGAATCATCACTCCCCTTTCCTGCGCTGAACGTCACGCATTCCCGTATCCACTCCACGATCTTCGTTCGCGCCTTGCGCGCATCGTCCATCCCCTTCCACGCGAACTTCAGATTGGTTCTGTAGTGCACGGAGAGGAGGTAATAGCGCAGATCGAGAGGCGAATATCCCTTTTCGACGATGTCGGGCACGGTGAGGATATTGCCAAGACTCTTTGACATCTTGGCGTCTCCGAGGTCGATTCTCCTCTTATGGAGCCATAACCGGACGAACTGCTTCCCCGTGGCGCACTCGCTCTGCGCAATCTCGCACTCGTGATGCGGGAAAATGTTGTCTTCGCCGCCGGTGTGCAGATCGATCTGGTCTCCCAATAAGGAAGAGCTCATCGCGGAGCATTCGATATGCCAGCCGGGAAATCCCGATGACGCATCTTCGCCTGAACTCTGACTGACCTCGCCCGTCGAAAATTTCCAGCGCAGAACGTGCCGTCCATTGTCACCCACGCATTTTTTCCAGAGTGCGAAATCCGCAGGATGCTTTTTCTTCTCGTCGACGCCTACGCGCGCGCCGGCATTGAGGTTCTGAAGAGTATTGCCGGAAAGGGCTCCGTAGTGCGGAAAAGTCTCTACTGCGAAGTAGATGCCGTCATCGGTTTCGTACGCATTCCCCTTCTCCAGCAGCACCTTGATGATCGCAAGTTGTTCTTTGATGAACTCACTCGCGCGCGGGCGCGCCATGGGCTCGAGCATGTTCAACGCCTTCTCATCTTCGAGATACTGCTCCGTGTACCGCCTTGCGATTTCGAGCGGGTGCAATTTTTCCGTCTCCGCCTGTTTTTGAATTTTATCGTCACCGTGATCACTGTCATGCAGCAGATGCCCGACGTCGGTGATGTTCTTCACGTGTTTGACCTGATAGCCGCTCACTTCCAGCCACCGGCGGAGCAAATCGGCCATTAAAAACGAGGAATAATTGCCGATATGCGGCCGTCCGTAGACCGTGGGGCCGCACGTGTACATCGTCACCTGTTTTGGCGTGAGGGTGACAAGTTGTTCATCCTTTTTGGAATACGTGTTGTACAGAGAGAGGGGCATCAACGAGAGGATATAGAAGGAGGAGAGCTGAGACGAGCCTTATAAAACAAGGGCCGCACATCATGTGCGACCCCGCACTGACCTCCAGGTCAGTTTTTTTGATTGGGTGGGTCGTGTCCTCGTGGACGACGACCCGGTGGAAACTCCGGAACTTGAGGGACATCCTTGGGCTCCGAAATTTGGGAAGTTGGGTCTACAGGAGACCCATTGACCGTGACAACGGTGACCTTGAGGTCTTCGTTGATAACGATCGGCTTCCCGCTCTCTCTGGAAATGATGAACATTTCCGAACTCCTTGTTGTAGAGAGAACGCCTGAACTCGCTAGGTCAACCGTGACCAAACTGTCAGGAATAGCGAAAGAGTACAGTATACAAATAGTAATACAAGAGAATATTTTCCTATTGCGTCAAATTATGTAACGTTCTTCTGTGGCTGCACAGGCATGCCAAATTCTGCAAGCGAGACCATAAGGTCCGGCTGCTTTTCTAACTGATTATTGAGCTTCCTGTAAATGCTCTGGTTGTAGAGAAAGTAACCTCCCTCTTTCAGCATACGTTTGACCTCCCCCGTGATGGCAACATCTAAGTCTTCCAGTTGGTCATGAGTAAGACGATCAATCAGCTCAGGAGCAGTAACATCGCCACCCCAACGTGAATCTTCTTTGATGCGCGACGGTGCAACTAAGAAAGCCGAACTGTTAATCAGATCAAAGGAGTCGTCATCAAACTCTCTAAGAAGAGCAGCACAGTCAGAGGCATCTTTGAGCTCAATTTTCTTGTGTTCGTAATTTTCTCCTGGGCTTGGACGACGATCAATGCCCGTGACATTTGCGCCACAGGCAGCGGCAAATCGTGCAAACCATGGTTCATACATTCTTGGGAGAAATCCTGCATGCTCACCTCGATTTGCAACATCCGTAAACTCGCTACCATCTCGCGGCTTGGCACCGCAACCGATATCCAAAATCCGCATCTTCGGTAAATTCGTGAATCCATTGGTGACGACATGCAAACGATGCCACTGAAAATTCATCAAACCATCGACTCTTTCTGTGGGAGAAAGCTGGAATTCCTTGTCTATCACTGCACTCGCGGCATCAACGATATTTTGCTCTTCTGCCTTATCGCGCAATGATCGTAGAGCCATAAATTCATTATATCACTTATTATGAATTAGTCAAAACACCAATAAACCCATGGCACATGATACACTGAGACATCTTTCTTCACTGCTCACATGAAGTTCCAAGACATCCGCTCTCTCCTCGGCGACAAAGCAGACTCGCTGCTCAATCACGTCTCGAAAACTATCCCCAAAGAGAAGCTTCACCTCCCGAGTATGAAGAACATACAAGAGGTTTTTTCGGCTTCGGATAGATCAAAGAAGGTGCAGGACAATTTGAAGACGCTCTACGGTCACGGACGGTTGGGCGGCACCGGCTACCTCTCGATTCTGCCCGTCGACCAGGGCATCGAGCACTCGGCAGGCGCCTCGTTTGCGAAAAATCCGGACTACTTTGACCCCGACAATATCGTGCAACTCGCGATCAAGGGCGGCTGCAATGCGGTGGCGTCGACGGTGGGCGCACTCGGCATCGTGTCGAAGAAATATGCATCGAAAATTCCCTTCATCGTGAAGCTCAATCATAACGAACTCATGACCTATCCGAACAAGTTCGATCAGATCATGTTTTCGACGGTGGAGCAGGCGGCGGACATGGGCGCGCTGGGTGTGGGTGCGACGATTTATTTCGGATCGCCGGAGTCGGGACGGCAGATCGTGGAGGTGGGGCAGGCCTTCGCAAAAGCGCATCAGCTAGGGCTCTTTACGGTGCTGTGGTGTTACCTGCGCAACTCCGGTTTCAAGAAAGACGGAGTCGATTATCACCTGGCCACGGACCTCACGGGACAGGCCAATCACCTCGGCGTGACACTCGAAGCCGACATCATCAAACAGAAATTACCGGAGGTGAACGGCGGGTTCACGGCGCTCAATTCCGGCACAAGTTCGTACGGAAAATTGGACAAACGCATGTATGAAAAACTGAGCAGTGATCACCCCATCGATCTGTGCCGCTATCAGGTCGCCAACTGCTATATGGGACGCATCGGACTCATCAACTCCGGCGGCGCGAGCGGTGAGAATGACCTGCAGCAGGCGGTGATGACGGCCGTGATCAATAAACGCGCGGGCGGGGCGGGACTCATTTCCGGTCGCAAAGCTTTTCAGAAGCCGATGAACGAAGGCGTGGAGATTTTGAATGCGATTCAGGATGTGTACCTGTGTAAGGAGGTGACGGTCGCTTAAAAGTTAATTTGTTAACTGGTTAATTGGTATCTCTTGCGAGTACCAGTTAACAAATTAACCAATTATCTTCGAGTTTAGACCCGCAAATGTTCGCGATTCACGATGACCTGCTGCCCAATCGCAAACACTGTCGACACTCCCCAGTAGAGCGCCACAGCCGCGGGAAATTGAAGAGCGAAGAATCCGATCATAAACGGAAGACCGTAGAGCATCATCTTCTGTTGCATGTCCTGCGATGACATTTCCGCTTTTTTCGGATTGCCCTTCTCATCGACGTCAATAACTTTTTCTGGGCCGGATGAAGAATCTTGCTTATTCTTTTTTCTCTTCTGGATGCTGAAAGAAAGCTTCATCTGGAAGAACTGCAGCGCCATCAGAAGCACAGGCATGATGAGCCAGTTCGGCTCCAGAAGATCAAGCCCCAAGAAGCCGGTCCCGAATTGCCACGAGAGATCTTGGTTGAAGCCGTAGAGAAGGTGTTGTGAAAGCGCGACATCACTCGCGTCACGGATCACATAGAAGAGACCGATCAGAACCGGGAATTGGAGGAGCATGGGAAGGATGCTCTGGAACGGATTGATCTTGTGCTCTTTCCAGAGATTCATTGTCTCTTCCTGAATCTTCTTGGCGTCGCCTTTGTACTTCGCTTTGAGCGCCTCGAGTTTCGGCTGGAGCATCTGCATTTTTTTCTGCCCCTCCAGCGCATGCTGCGTGGGGAAGAAGAGCAGGATTTTGACGGCCAACGTGAGGAGAATGATCGCGACACCGAGGTTGTATCCCGGCGTCATCGACGCGACGAAAACGAGGAAATTGAGGAAGGGCGCGGAGATGAACGTGCGGAATGTTTTGCGGAAAATTCCCGGCTCCACGAGGGAGAAACGCGCGACGTTCTTGGGCACGCTGATCGTCCCCGTGCCGGTTGCCTTCGGTGGCGTGACGGTTGCTCCGGGGAGGCGGACTTCATACGTTCCCGGCTTCTCAAAGATGGAGTACTTCCATGGCGCGAGGCTGATCGACGCAATCTCTCCGGGCTCGAGAACCGGAACGGATTCGCAGGCAATCACCGTCTCTCCGGACTGCACGGGCGTGAGTTTTTCATCGGCTTCCCCGGGCTTTTCCACGACGAAGATATCGAACGGAGGATTCGGACAGCGGTTGGCGAGCGTGTACGGCGTGCCGGAATAGACGACGGCTTTCGCCGTGCACTTTCCCGTTTCGGAAGACACCGTGAAAAACCTGTGTGCCGCGCACCACTTCGACGCGATCCATCCCGTGATGCCAAAAGATTGTTCGGATGCCGCCTTGTTGGTGAGAGTCACGACCGGATGATTGCCGAGCGTGAAACTGGAACTTGCGGTGAGCTCGGGACCGGAGACCATCTGCTGCGGCGTTTTCGACGGGAAGAATTGCCCCATGATGAAGTTCATCCCGATATAGAGCGTCAGGAACAACAGGAGAAATTGGAAGATGCTACTGCGCTTTTGGGGCTCGGCCATGGGAACGGGAGGAGAGGAATGCAGAGATGTCGCTCTGAATCTCAGCGAACGGAGCACCTAGGCTAGTGGAGCGGGGGGCAAGCAACAACTGAGTCGTCGGCAAACCGTCTAGAGTTTTGAGGGCGATACGCAAGCTCTCGCGGCACCGGCGGCGCATGCGGTTGCGTTTGACGGCGGACTTGTCGAGTTTTGTAGAGGCCAGGGTTCCCACGTAAATGCCCTCAGACGCGCGATTGACCCCCGGATGGCGTGGATGACCGGGCAACCACCGAACGACCATGTGACGGCCTTTCCAGACGTTTCCCTGCCGTATGAGGCGGTCACAGGTCTTACGGCCACGTAATCGCAGAAGCTTCATGAATCAATGATCAATCATCAAGTCTCAATCATCAATGCATTTAGATAAACGAGTTTTGTTGATGATTGAGCGGTTGATCATTGATCATTTCGCGGAGGATCCCCTATTCTGCGAACGTGACTCAACTTACTGGCGACCAGGTCCGGCATATCGCGAAGCTCGCCCGTCTCCAATTGACCGATGCCGAGGTTGAAAAGTTCGCCAAGGAACTCACCTCGATTCTGCAATACGTCGACATGCTGCAGGAAGTCGACACCAAGAACGTCCAGCCAACCGCACAGGTAACGGGTCAGTCGAACGTGTTTCGGGAAGATGTCATTCGCCGGGACGGAACATCGGCGGATTCTTTGCTCTCGTGCAGTCCCCTCCCCCTCGCCGATCATCAGATTGTTTCACCCTCCGCTCATGGATAGCTCGATGACCATCGCCGAGGCCCATGACAAGCTTGCTCATCGCGAAGTGAGCTCGACTGAACTGGTTCAAGCCTGCATCGACCGAATTGAGAAGGTCGACGGAACTCTCAATGCCGTCGTGTATAGGAATTTTGACAAAGCCCTAGATCAAGCCAAAAAAGTCGATAGTGCAGGCAAGTTTGATCACCCCCTGACGGGAATCCCCTACCTCGTGAAAGACGTGTATTGCGAAGAGGGCGTTCAAACGACAGCCTGCAGTAATGTTTTACGTGAAAAAAATTACATTCCGCCATTTGACTCGACCACATCGAAGAGGCTTAAAGCAGTGGGTGCCATCAGCATCGGCAAAACGAATACCGATGAATTCACGATGGGAGCCTCCACGGAGACTTCCTGCTATGGCGTCACAAGAAACCCGTGGGATACCACCCGGGTCGCCGGAGGCTCCTCGGGAGGCTCTGCCGCGGGCGTTGCCGCAGGCGAGGGAATTTTCGCATTAGGAACGGATACCGGCGGTTCTATTCGCCAACCGGCGGCCTTTTGCGGCATCACGGGTCTTCGAGTGACCTACGGCCGCACGAGTCGCTACGGAGTGATGAGTATGGGCAGCTCGATTGATACCATCGGACCGCTCTGCAGGAATGTGGAGGATTTGTGCATCGTGACGCAAGCGATAGCCGGTAAGGATCCCCTGGATGCGACTACGGGCGACGTTCCTGTCCCCGATTACCGTTCCGAACTGAAGAAAGGAGTGAAGGGGCTGCGTGTGGGTATACCCAAGGAGTACTTTTTGGAGGGCATGAATGCTGAGGTGGAGGCCTCCGTGAAGGCCGCCACGGAGGTGTTCAAAAAACTCGGCGCAACGGTGATAGATATTTCCCTGCCACACACGAAATATGCCACGGCAACGTACTATGTTATCTGCCCGTGCGCAGTGAGTTCGAACATGGCCCGATACGACGGCATTCGGTACGGGCATACGGCGGATAAGCCGCAGAATCTTCTCGAGTATTACGAGTGTGTACGCAGCACCGGCTTCGGTGCCGAAGTGAAGCGCCGCATCATGATCGGAACGTATGCGCTCTCGGCCGGGTACGTTGATCAGTATTACCGACAAGCGCAGAAAGTCCGGACGCTCATCAAGAAAGACTTTGACGATGCATTCCGGACCGTAGATGTGATCGTCTCGCCGGTCTCCCCCACTCCGGCATTCACTATCGGAGCGCATGACGCAAATCCGATCGACATGTATCTCGAAGATATCTTTCTCACGAGTCAGGTCATGGCGGGCATCCCCGCACTCTCCGTGCCCTGTGGATTTTCCAAAGCACAGGGCTCCGTCCCCGCTCTCCCGCTCGGACTCCAGATCATGGGAGCGCAATGGCAGGAAGCAACCATCCTCCGTGCTGCACATGCGTACGAACAGGCGACGGAGTGGCATATGAAGAAACCCGTTCTATAGATCAACTTCATTTGATTTTTGGAATTTATTTTTTTTGCTTCGTCTGACGGTGAAAAAAGTTTAAATCTCAAACACCAAAAATCTATCGGAAGAGCCAACTCAGTACCCCCTTCTTCGGAGCCTCCGTGGAGTCCTTCTTGAAGACTCCATGCTTGGCCTCCATGACTTTCTTTTTTGTGGCTCTCTTGATCTCGATGGAGGGCTCCATGGAGGGTGTGTCGACGGTGACCGGAGTAGGGGATTCAGCAGCCGGCGGAGCGAGTCTTTGTTGCAAGGATCCCATGAGAATGTTTCCTTCGCGTAATCTGTCATTCAATGACTGGATGACATCCCACTGCTTTTCGATTTGCTGGTTCTTGAGATCGAGCTCACGGCGGAGAATTTTCAAAATGTCTTCCGTGAGGCCCGATGACGAATCCGAGTGCGATTTTTTCTCTACTGTCGGGGCTGAAGCAAAATTCCTCAGAAGGACGTCTTCTCGGATCTTCCAGGTGAAGTTTTCTCCTTTCTTCTTGAACGCATCGACTTCCTTTAGTGACGGCTCGATCCCCGCACGGTCCGGATGCGACGCAGCCTCGGCGATCGTCTTGATCAAGCGGCGGACGGTGCTGTGAGAACGACCTGTCCTGGTTGCCGCTTCGGCGATGGTTAAGAGGGGAGTAGTCATGGGCTCCAAACTACCCTCCACGGAGCCTCCATGGAAGCCTCCAGACTGCGAATGACTAGCCTCCACGGCATCCTGATTGGATTATTGCATTCGTCAGTACGTGTGCTGCTCATAGCACTGCACGCAGTAGACCTTGTATCCGCGTGCCGGATCAAACGACGAAGGTGTGGGCTTTCCGCAGTTCTGGCACTGCACCTCCCAAAGCTTCTGCGGATTACGCCGCTGCATGCGGATTTCGTTGCGCTCGTCCTGGTGCAGGCGAGGCAACGCGCGGCCGCGCGAACGGAGGTACTCGAATTCTTTCGGCATGATCTGATATGGCCGCCCTGTTTTTTCGCACCGAAGCACCTGCTTGCAGATGGATACGTCCACCGCGGCATCGTCCTGAGGCAACGCCTGCATCGTGCCGGAGTAGCTCTGCTTCCGTTCCCAATCGAGGTGGGTATCTTCTTCGTACAGCCATCCGCGCGCCTGAATCTGTTCTTTGGTGAGGGGGAAGTACTTCTGCGCGACGGTGAAGTTGTAGGGGAAAGGGGAGAGGCGGGCGGGGAAGAATTCTCCCCACTCGCCGGTCGACTGCATGTGCGCGATGATGCGCGGGAGAAGGCTGAGGTACTCGTCTTTGGTGTACTGCTTGTTGAGGATGCAGTACTTGTGGTGGTGCAGCGATACGCATCCAAACACGTCGCGGCACGAGATGCAGTATTCGCTGTAGTGCGTATCGTGGCTGAAGTGACAGAGGATGGTGGAGATACACGAATGCTGCCCGAACGCCGAGAAGCCTTCGTACAGCTTTTCGATCCTCCCGAAGAAATCCATGTCCTGGCACGTCCGTCCCTCGAAGCCGAAGCTCGAGTGGGACACGTCATCGCATTTCTCCAGATCGAAACTGTTGGTGCAGCGCAGGCAGCGCCACAGCCGGTCGCCGGTGACGCTCTCGCTCTGGATATTCTTGACGCCGCAATGGGGGAGTCGTCTGCGCATCGCTTCGTAGCGCATTTGGAACTCGGTCCACGCCTCCGGATTTTGTTTCAGCTCCTGTACTTTGAGTTTGTAGTCCTGCTCCGACATGCTCTCGTTGAGCACGTAGTACTTTTTGTGGCGCAGGCCCACGCACCCCAGACAGTCGGAACACCCTTTGCAGTCGTAACAGCTCTCGCAGTCCATCATGTTCTCGGAGCTGTCGACGTTGTAGCAGTTGAAGCAGACGCGCGCGTCCACACACGAGTGGCAGAGCTCGCAGTCGTAGGAAAGCGAACAATCGAAACAGTCCCGGCAGCGAATAGCCCAGTACGTGAAATAGCATCCTTCGCACAGGTCGCTGCCGATGGCCAGGTAGCAGTCTTTGTTGGAGACGCAGTGATTTCCGTAGAGCGCGTTCTCCACGTTGGTATTGTGGAGATTCGGCCGCGGCACCACGGCCTTGAGTGCCGCGAATTGCTCGAAGAACGGCCTCGAGAAATCGTAGTCGCGCCCAAAGTGCAGCGGATCCATTTTGTCGTAGTCCCACCAGGAGCGTTGCTCAAACGTGACGATTTTCTTTACGGATTCCTGCGGATAGAGGGCGATTATCCTGACGCCCGATTGGTCGCATGTCCGGTAATACATGTGCCGCTCATTGCGGAACGCGAGCCGGCGCTGACGACGACACTGCGGACAATTGCGCGGCGGCCCGGGGAGTCCCATCTCGCGGAGGAATTCCTGTTCCGGCTTCTCAACCGAGAACTCTTGGCCGCAGGTGGAACAGGGGGATGCGGAGAGTGATGTGGGATTCATGAGATGAGGGGGAACGTCGATAATCTGAGTTGGAGTGCGATTTCTGCAGTGAGCTGTGATGCGAGCGTCGCATTCCCCGGATCGCGCACCGATTTTCCGACGAACTGAAAACAGTTGTAGACGCTGCTGAGAGTCAATCGGTACAGCACGTCCGCAAATGTCGGAATGGTGATTGTGGGATGCTCCGTGACAAAGAGCGCGAAGGATTCAATGCTGGGGAGTGCAATGCACGCATCTTCATCCATCACCCGGCGGTCGACGTACGCGCGAATCTCCGCACGGAGAATGCGGTGAAGGTCTTCCAGCTCTTGCCTCGAAAGAAGAGAGCGGGAAGCGAGTGATGTACGGGAGCGGGACATACGTATGCGGGAAAATGAAAGAAATCGTGAAGAAAAAATTTCAATGTGTGGGCGGTGTACAGAGATCCGAAGATCTCCGAGCACACCGCCCTACGACACATTCACAGGGAGGTCATCACTTTTCAGTGTTAGGCGTGACATAACGCCCTCCAACCCAGACGGAAAAACTTCCATACTGGTTCCAGAAACGACGGCTTCAAATCTGTGGTGTCGATGTAGAACGGCGGCGGTTCGATGAGCATTGACTTGGTCCCGTCTGCTGATGACGCATGAATCACCAGCATCACGTGGACCCTGACACCTTTCCAGCGCTCACGGACCCGCTTGATGATTTCCTCTATGATCATCGATGTGGCGGTCTCAAAATCGCGATCCTCTCTCAGTGTGATGCCACTGAGGTTGTAACTGATCATGCTGCCATCAGCAGGATCACAGTAATCACAGAACTGGTTGTAGCAAGCAGCCGGCCCCCAATTCACTTTGTCGTGAGGATCTGCATGGAATTTGGGGACAACCACATTGCTAAACAGCCACCTTCTGAATCGCCAATTGATACTGAACGCCAAGGAGAACGGCGCATCTGCAGATAGGACAACTTTCGACTTCATCGAGAACCCCTTTCTAGGTATTGGAGATGACTCTCCCGTGTTTTGAATGATCAGTCGCACCCCACTTGGGTTCCATGGCACACGCCACAGAAGTGAGGGGCCAAGAATCCAGGCCCATAGCAGTTCGTGCAAAGGTGAGGCTAAAGCAGAATATGGAGTTTTAAGCTTCATTAAGCCAAAAAACCGCACTTGCGAATGTGTAACTGCAAACCGACGACAGGTCTCTGCTTTTTTTCGACCGCATGCTGTTGTTGGAAATGTGACAACAAAACACTGCCGATTTGAACCTGATACTTCCTACTCTTCGTTGCAAAACAAGGTATAGTCACAACTAATCCGACACTTCCCACCTCACAGATGATCGAAGCATTTCTGCAGACCCTCGGCCTCAACGAGAATGAAATTAAGATCTACCTGTACCTGCTCACGCACGGGGAATCGATTGCGAGCATCATCGCCAAGCGCCTCACGATGAAGCGCGCGACCGTGTACCAAGTGCTGGAAACACTGGAGAGCAAAGAGCTGGTGTCGAGCTTTGAGAAGAATAAGGTGGCGCACTTCGATGCCGTGGATCCGGAGGATATCGTGCGTCTGTGCGAGCAGCGCGTGAGCCAGATGCAGCGCATCCGCGAAAAGGCGGACGTACTGAAAGGGGAGTTCAAGAAGCTTCGCGAGCGCGGGAAGATGCCGACACTCGAGATTCGCGGGAAGATCAAATACTACGAAGGGATGGATGCCGTCACAGACTTGATCAACGAGACGCTGGAGGAGAAGCACAGCGAGCAGCTCTGCTTCGGACTCAATACGTACCATGCTGAGCTGGCCGGTGACGATTGGGGGCAGTACACGAAGCTGCGCGTAAAGAAGGGGATGCACGTGAAGAGCATCCAGCCCGATACCGAGGCCGCCATTGAGTACAAGTCACGCGACAAAGATGAGCTGCGGGAAACGCTCCTGGTCCCGCACGAGAAATTCCCCGGCCGCTGCGAGATCAACCTGATCGGCAACATGATCGCGATCTACACCACGCGCGGCCAGTCGCCGATGGGCATGAAGATGTACAACAAAGATATGGCCGAAGCGCTCACAAGCCTCTTTCGATTAGCATGGGAACGGGCGGAGTTTTATGACAAGAAGAAGCCGAAGGGGAATTTGCAATAATACAGAAAATATTGTATAATATAGACAACATCCACATGAGCCTCTCACAAGCCCGCAGCGGCAAATTCTCTCTCGGTATCTTCCACGATGCCCAGGTGCGGGCGGGCGTCTATCTCTGGCTCGTCATCGCCGGGCTCTGCGTGCTCCTGGCGAATATGGTGGGGGTGGGCGCCTGATTGCCGTTACAGAACAATAATGATACGGTGTGCCGGCTCCTCACGAACACACCCGAGGAGACAAAGGTGACAGCTCTTTTTTGCATCACGAAGTTCTTTCTATCGCGGACTCGTAGCTCAATGGTTAGAGCGCTTCCCTGTCACGGAAGAGGTTGCGGGTTCGAGCCCCGTCGAGTCCGCCAGAATTTCTTTCCGAAATATGAATAGTGAAAAAAGCGAACAAAAGGATTTTCTTAAAATGTCAGTAGACGATCTAATGGCACTTGAATTGGGTGCTGGAGTAGATGCCTCAGCACGATTACGCAATCAGATCGTTAATTTCAAACTTCAAAAACAACTCTTAGAGAAAAATCGGAGTTTGGTATGGGCAACTTGGATACTAGCAATCGCGACAATCATTCTTTCGATTCTCACATTATATCTTGGTGCTTAGAACCAATTTCGGTAGTATTCCTCGATAATACTAATATGAGCAGAGAGAAATATATTGCATGGATTCGGCCAGCAAAAGGTTATTTGGAGGCAATGAAACTCTGCTGCCAGGAATTATTGGATCCGAAACGGAATCGTCTTGAGAATGATCCAACAGCTCCCAAAGGTTGGGAGATGGGTTATTACATTGAGAATCTTATTTCGCCGATTATTTATAACATAAAGCACGGAATTGAGGTTTTCTTAAAAGGAATACTTTTCCGATTTGGTACTCCCAATGAAAAGTCTCATGATTTAAGAGAACTTTTTGCTTCTGTAAAAAAAATTGTATTAGAAACTGATTGGCAGCCGATAGATATGGAGTCAGGTCAGAAGGTAATTGATCAGGCAGAAATTGATCGCGTAAAGACTGAGGTACTTAATAAGTTAGAGCCACTCATTGAATATTTTTATAACAATCGAATTTTAAGTGAAAAATTGGGAATGAAAGATTTGCCTGATCCAAAAAATGAATTATTCAGATATCCGAACATGAGAGGAGACGCACCATTTGATCATATTGGATTTGTAAATAAACTCACTGAGGGCGACATTAAGACAATCTGGGAGAAGATTGATGAAATCCTTCGGCACCTCAATGATATTGGCTATTTGATTTCTGTTGATGCTCGTTATAAACCAAGAAAATCTTAGTTATTCGAATCACGTTCATGGGCCGGATGCCGAGCTCACTCCAAATACAGCTCCGGGTTCCGTTTGACGCCTTTCACGCGCACTTCGAAGTGGAGGTGAATGCCCGTGGGGCCGTGGACGAGGCCGGTGTTGCCCATTTCAGCGATCAGTTGTCCGCGCTTTACGACGGCGCCGTTCTCGACGTTGAGTTTCCGGTTATGCGCGTAGAGCGTGACAAGGTCGTTGCCGTGGTCGATCTCGATGACGTTCCCGAAGCCGCCGTTCCATCCCAGATCCGCCCGAATGACGGTGCCGTCCTCGGCGGCGAAGATCGGTCCGCCGCCGCGCGTCTGGAGGTCAATCGCGTAGTGGCCGGGGTGGTACTTCTGCGTAAAGAAACAATCCGCGCAGGGCAACTGAAGCAGCGTCTGCGAGAGGATCGCACTGACGGTGGGCGCGACCGCCTTGCCGCCGGACGGGAGGGCAATGGGGAGGCGAATATCTTTGGACGGCAGAGCGTCGGCAAATCGGAGCGCCTGGTCGACGGACGCGATGGCCGAATCTCCGGTGACGGGCTTGCCTCCCGGAATGATGATTTGTTCGCCGGCGACGACGAAGCCGCCCTTGATCCGGTTCTGTCGGACGATGTCGTCGAGAGGAATGTCGTAGAGCTGCGCGATGCGGGTGAGCGTCTGGCCGCGGCGCACGGTGTGGAGCACGCCGTCGACCGGGAGAATGACGAGTTCTTGGTTTGGCTTGAGCCGCGACGAATCGGTGAGGCCGTTGGTCCACCGGACCGTCTGCGCCGAGACGCCGTAGCGCGATGCGATCTTCTCGACGGATTCTCCGTCCTTCACGGTGTGAACGAGGCCCTCGCTGAACGCAAGGCGCGATCCCTGTTCACCGAGGGACGATGTCTTCATCAGGAAGCCTTCCTCAACGAAGAGAAATTGTTGGGTGGGAAATTCCATGTCTTCCGTGCTTCCCGCGGACGTTTGGGCGTACGGAGGTAACAGGGCGCTTGCAAGAAAAAGGAGTACGAGGAGACCGCGCACGCGCAGAGACAGCCAGCGGATGAGGGGGGTGCGCATCGGATCAGGCGAAGAACGAGCTGAGTACGCGCATCACGGTTCGAAGATCGACGTACCGCTCATTGGAGCCAAGCAGCACGACGAGGTATTCGCGCTCGCCTTCTTTTATGAGCGTGAAAAGGCACTGCCGCGCGGCGAGCGTCGTGCCGGTTTTTCCCGCAAGAATGGCTCCACCCTTGGCGAGAAGCGCATGGGTGTGCTCAAGAGTGATACTGTGACCTGCTTTGCTCTTGATGGAGGCATGAGCCGTGGACATCCGGCTGCGAATATCGGGATTGCGCAGCGCGAACGCGGCGAGCCAGGCGATGTCGCGCGGCGTCGACCATTGCGCGGAATCGTCGAGCCCGCTGGGATTGGCGAAGGATGTGTTCGCGAGACCGAGCATTTGGGCCCTAGCGTTCATCTCGGCAACGAATGCCGTATCGGAACCGCTGTGGAACCGCGCGAGCGCGTCGGCTGCGTCGTTGGCGGATGCGATGAGGAGCGCCGAGAGAAGATCGCCGACGGTGAAGCGCGAACCGGGCGGGAGGCGCACGGTGCTGCCGTCGATCTCGGCGATATCGCTGGGGATCACGACGATTTCATTGAGTTCATGCGACTCGGCGATGATGATCGCGGTCATGATCTTGGTGAGACTCCCCACCGACCGGCGGCGGTCCGCGTTGCGCGCGAAGAGTTCTTGGCCGCTCTGCAAATCGAGAATCGTGACGCCCGACGCGGAGAGCCCTTTGGCAAGGCTGCGACCGGGGAAAAGCTTGCCTGCCGCGATGGCGGGGGGCGACAGCGGCACGTCGTGAATCGTCAGCGGGTTCGATCCCGCACCCGGGGCCACCGGAAGGAGCCCCATCAGGAAGACCGACAGGAGAAGATGTAAACTTTCCATCCGGGGGATTCTAGCAGTCGAACCGCTATGGAGAACCAAAAGCAAGGGTTTTGTCTACCTTCGGACCTTAATGTCCGAACGGCCTATTTATACACGACTCTCCCAATCAGTCTCAGATCTACGTAGCTTTTCACATCCTTCAATTTCACGTTCTCCAGAAACGTCCGGAAGCGCTGCAGTTGGTCTTCGAGAGGAGAGCGGACATCGAACCAGAAACTGATCGTTGGACCGTCGAGATGGAACTCGCGCGCGCGGAGGTAGACCGTCCGCGTGCGGATTTGCTGCCCGAACTCGAGCGTGAGCGCGTCTTCGGCCCGGCGCATGCGGTCGAGAAATTCGGGAGCCAGTAAGGGCATCATAGGAACCGGGCGGGCGCCCCAGTCGACGATGCGAATGACGGGGAGCGGCTGAGAGAGGGACGTATGCACGGTCGAGACGAGCAGTCCGTTCTCGGAGAGAAAATCCGTGGGGCGCGCCGCGACGATCGCACCCGAGCCCTGCGTGATCACGCTCCCCGATGACGTATCGGAACCGAGCGGCGGATCGATGACGACGCGCGCGACGAGAGGGACGACCGCGATGCGCACTTCGAGCTTCGAAAAATAATGCTTGCGCACGGTCACCTCGCTGGCATCGGGCACCACTTCGCGGATGTGCTGTCCGATCTCATTCGCCGAGACGAAGAGCAGGTGGCGCCCGTAGAACGGCGACAGCACCCGCAACACGGCGGGGAGATCGACGCGGCCTTCGGTGCGGACCACCTGGATTTCGCGCACATGCATGATGGGCGAAAAGAGGAAGAGGCAGACGACGAAGAGCGCCAGTCCCGCGGCCAGGAACTTCACCCACTGCTTCGCGCGCGCCATCCACTCTTCGAGAGCGCTGCGGAACCGGCG
>JABFSS010000109.1 GCA_013140485.1 Candidatus Peribacteraceae bacterium
GAGCGGACGGAGGTTGTTTCCCCCACTCTCACGATCCACCGGAAGAAAGATATTTTTCTGCCCGATCCCTGGAACTACGGCATCGCCTTCGGATTCAGCGGATTCGTCCGCCGTATTATCAAGCACTAGAAGCCGGACATCATCGTCATGAACAAGATTCTCTTCTGGAGTTCACTCTCAATGATCCCACTCCGGCTGCGCGGCTATCGCATCCTCTTATTGACCGACACGCTCGTGGGCATGACCTGGTGGGGCCGCACGCTCCTCTTCCGCCTCTGCTCGCGACTCTACGCCTGGACGCTCGGCTGGTTGATCATGCTTTGCGCACAGAAGATCATCTTCTTTCATCCGCAACCGGAACGGCTTTTGAAAACACTTGGCGTTTGGAAGAAATCACAGGTGATTCCCACCGGCATTGATCCTGCTCCCTATCATCACGCTCCAGTCCCGAGCCCAAGCCCGAGCCCTGTCCCGATTACTATCACGTACGTAGGAAGACTGGAATCCGTCAAAGGCGTGGATGACTTCCTGGCCGCCGCCGCCCCCCTCAAAAATCAATTCCCGAACGTCACCATCCAAGTCGTCGGTTGGTATAAAGAGAACCATCCACTGGTCGCACAATATCAAGACCGCGTCACATTCACAGGACTGCGGAAAGACATTCCGGAAATTCTCTCAAAGACCGACATCTTCGTCCTGCCCAGTTACAGCGAAGGCCTGAGCAACGCGCTGATGGAAGCGATGGCGAGCAGTTGCGCCTGTGTCGCAACCGATGTGGGAGGAAATGCGTATTTGCTCCAGAACGGCGTCTCGGGATTTCTCTTCCCCGTCGGCGACCGCGAGGCGTTGCAATCGCATTTGCGAAGACTGATCGAAGATCCGGCCAAGAGAAAAATGATGGGCGATGCGGCGCGGAAGCGCATCGAGGAATGGTTTAGTTGGGACGTGGTGAGTAAAATGTACCGAACACTGTTTGCATCATAAAACCCCCGTGCCCAGCAAGCCGGAACACGGGGATAAACAGGAGGGCGCAAAAAATTACGCCGGTTTTTTCAGCGCCGGTTGGCCCTTTTCTTCGGGTTGTTTAGCTCTTGGAAAGGCGCAAAACATTGAACCTACGCAAATTGCTGCAATGAGAAACATGGCCCATAGCCATTTATCCTCATTGCTTACTCGGGCGTGGATATCGTGGCCTTCGGCCATGATAAGTCCTCCTTATGCTGGAGTGAAACATGCAAGACCGAAGTGGACTCGCATGCTGGCAGCACTCTAGATATGCAAATACATACCCAGGGTGCTGCCCTCCAGAAAAGGAAATCGTGCTCTCCTGTCAAAGATCACTCAGAATATTGACATTCTGAGTATTTATATCATAACATTATTTATACTCCTTTACAAGAAAGTCCCTCACTTCATGATTAGGGAATGCGACGGACAAAAGCAGGCATAATTGCCTTCTGCACAGTATGAAACAACGCCTCGTCATCTTCTCGGCCTTCCTCACTCCGTTTCGCAGCGGAGCGGAGGCATGTGCGGAAGAAGTGGCGCTGAGACTCTGCGACCGCTTCGATATCACGATCATTACAGCTCGCCTGCGTCGTGATCTGCCGAAGAGAGACCTCCTGCAGGGAAAAGTACCAATTATCCGTGTCGGGTTTGGGTTTGGTTTCGACAAATGGCTCTATCCCCTCCTCGCGCCCCTCGCGACGTGGAAACTGAAACCAGATGTGATTCACGCTGTGCTGGAATCGTTTGCGGGACTCGCTCTGCTTCTCAATAAAGCAATCGGCTACCGCGCGGTACGCATTCTCACGCTCCAGACGACGAACCGGAATTTCCTCCGCGGCATGATCATTCGTTCACCGGACATCGTGACGGCCATCAGCAAAGTTCTCGCCGATCAGGCATACACGCTCGGACGGAAAGACGTGACCGTGATCCCCAACGGGATTCCGTACGGAGAAATCCGGAAGGCTTGCGACGGCGTTGAGAAAATTCCCGGGCGGATTCTTTTCGTTGGGCGATTGGAGAAGATGAAGGGGGTAGATGTTCTCCTGAGAGCCTTTGCCAAGATTCCGGTCCCGGTCCCAAAACTCCACATCGTTGGCAATGGTTCAGAACGCGTAGCACTGGAAAATCTTGCTCGTGAGCTGAGCATCTCTGACCACGTGAAGTTTCTAGGCTATGTTTCCGGTACTGATCTCTATAAAGAATACGCCGAAGCCCAAATCTTCTGCGGACTCTCGCGCAGCGAAGCGCTCGGAAACGTCTTTATCGAAGCACAAGCGGCCGGCTGCGCCGTGATTGGCACGGAAATCGGCGGTATTCCCGAAGCGGTCCATGACGGCGTCACGGGCATCTTGACCGAGCCGGACAATCCCGAGCTAACCTCGTATGTGCTCATCGAACTGCAACAGAACGAAAAACTACGCACGAGCCTCGCGACTGCGGCGGTGGAGCGGGCAAGAGAATTCGACTGGTGCGTGATTGCGGAGAGGTATGCAAAATTGTACGATGTCTGACTTCTATGTCAGCTCACGACCTCATCACGGAAAACCACGTCGACGGAACGGTCCCCGAAGGCCTCAGGGTTATCCCCGATTTTGTTGATAAGGAGGCGGCGGAGGGAATCCAGAAATGGACCAGAGCATTGATGATGAACTCGTGTCATTGCCAAGAATACGACGGCATGAGATACGTGTGGTGCGGAAAGCCGGGTTATTTGGAAGTGATGCCGAAATGGTCCATCGACGTGAGGCGTCGTTTGATGGACGCCGGGGTATTCAGCGAAATGCCAAATTCACTTTTTGTCATACGATATCAATCGGGCGCCAGCTTTGCGCCACATGTCGATGAAATTTTCTACGGACCTGCCATAGCAGGCCTTTCTCTTGGCGCAGCATGTGAAATGCCCATGGTGCATACAATCACGGGTGAACAAACACGCGTATTTTTGCCGGAAAGGAGTATGTATGTTTTGAACGGCGAGGAAGCACGATTCATTTGGAAACACGGTATTCCCCCTGCGGTGTCCGGCACGTTTCGGGGGCAACCGTGGCAACAGACAAAGCCCCGCTTTTCATACACCTTCCGACTTTTTTAAAAAATCGGGCGGTTCGGGTGACTGTTCATTTATGGTTTTGCCTGCCGCGCCCGCACCATCTGCGCCGCTTTAAATAGACTCTCAAATGTCCCCGCATCGATCCATTCGTCTTTGAGAACGCTCGCGGCCAGCTCCCCTTTTTCGAGATACCACCGGCTCACGTCCGTGATTTCGAATTCTCCGCGCGCGGAGGGCTTTAGATTCCGGATGATCTCGAAACAGTTTTTGTCATAGACGTAGCAACCAGTGACGGCGAACTTGCTCTTCGGCTTCTTCGGCTTTTCTTCAATGGAAATCACGCGGCCCTTCGCGTCGACTTCCGCGACACCAAAGCGTTCCGCATCAGGAACCTCTTTGAGAAACACATGCCCGCCGCTTTTGAAGGAACGAATTGCGGGAGCGAGATCGTCGAAGTAGATGTTATCGCCAAGAATCGCACAGACGCTGTGACCCTCGGCGAATTCCTCCGCCATGCCGAGCGCTTGCGCGATGCCCTGGGGTTTATCCTGCACCCGATACGTGAACTTGCACCCAAACCGCTCGCCGCTCCCGAGGTAGCTCGCCATCTGGTCGATATGCTCGTTGCCGGAAATAACGACGATGTCGGTGATGCCCGCGCGAGTGAGCGTGCCGAGCGGATATTCGATCAGCGGCCGGTCGTAGACCGGCAAAAGGCTCTTATTGGTGATTTCCGTGAGGGGGCGGAGCCTCGTACCAGAACCGCCGCAAATGAGGACTCCTTTCATGGGCCTAGAATATTAGAATAATGGAATATTAGGAACCTCAGAATACCGTTACAGCCGCCCGCCTAATCTCTGGTCCCTACTGCTCTATTACTCTATTATTCTCGTATGGAACGCACCCTTATCCTCCTTAAGCCCGACGCCGTCGATAAAGGCTTCACGGGCAAAGTCATTGCGCGCTTCGAAGCCGCCGGTTTCCGCATCCGCGGCTGCAAGATGATCCGCCTGAATCCCGCAGTCCTCCGCGAGCACTACGCGCACATCGCCGACAAGCCGTTCTATCCCGACGTCGAAAAATTCATGAGTTCGGTTCCGGTGATCGCGCTCGTCCTGGAAGGCAAAGACATCGTCGCAAAGATGCGCGACATGCTCGGCGTCACCGACAGCCGCAAAGCCGCTCCCGGCACGCTCCGCGCCGAATTCGGAGTGGATCAAATGGTGAACGTCGCACACGCGAGCGACAGCCCCGAGACCGCCAAGAAAGAGATTCACCGGTTCTTCTCGGAAGATGAGCTATTCGACTACTAGTGAAAAGTTAAAAGTGAATAGTGAAAAATTAAATCTTCTTTGACGTTTTAATTGTCGCAACAAGCATGCGAATCAACTCCTCAACATCAGAAATGAGTTGCTCCGCTTCATCATTCGGAAGCATGTGACTATCACGAAGTAATCGAAGCCAATATCGTTTTTCATTCGCCTCTTTGGCCGCAATGGACATTTTGCTAATGAAATCAGGCATGCTCTGCGCCAATTGTGCTTCTTCAATGTTAGAACCGATGCCTGTCCCTGATTTAAGTAATTGTTTGCTGAGAACATATTCCCGCCGAGCTTGAAGCTTTGTGGAAACTCCGATGATTTTGAGGGAGAAAATATAACTCTTCTCCTGGAGAGGGCGGGGGCTCATGATTTTATTGTTTACCCACAAAACTCTCTTTTCCAGTCCTAAAAAACTTTTCATTTTTCACTATTCACTTTTCACTGATCCCGAAGCCAAAATCAGGCGTTCCACACCCCTATGGAACGGTCGGGGTTTCCACAGGCTCAACCGAGCTCGTTGATGATGATGCTTCGGCACTTTCCTCTGGAATATCGATTGTCTGTTCCTCAGGACTTTCCACACTGCTTTGACTTGACGACGCCTCACTGGAGGACGATTCACTCGACGACGATGCCACTGATTCACTGCTCGCGCTCGACGAAGAGAATTCTGAAACTTCCTCTGTCGCCTCTGTTCCCTCTGTCGCCTCCGCCTCCGTTGCCTCATAGCCTTCCGGAATCTGCAGGAGCGCCGGCGTCAGAGACGTGTTGTACGTGAATTTGATCAGAAGATCCGGATGCTCCCATACATACCCGTCATGGTGACCGCCGCAGGAGCCGATAGGCGTTCCATCGTCGGCATAAAGGAGATTATTGCGGATGCATCCATTCCACACGGGATTCGTACTGAGCGGGACACCGAGCTCATCCACGGGGAACGGGATGGCAGATGACGACGAGGAGGATTGAGACGAATCGGACCAGTGTGGGTCTTCGACCCGCGATGAGGAGGACGATGACGATGAACTTGAGGAACTCGACGAGGAGGACGATGCGCTGGAAGCATCTGCCGCCGCGTGCTCGCCGGAATCGGCGCCAATCAGCGCGGTCCACCCGAATCGCAGAGGCTGCGCGGCGGGCTGTGCGAGGAAGATCGTGAAGCCGCTCGCCGAGGACGCATCGGTCCACCACTCGATGCCGACGCGCCCCTTGGGCGTCACGCTGATGACAGGTTCGGCGGAGAGCGGAGGATCGAAGAGGATGGTCACCGAAGTTCCTGTTTGTGGAATGTCAGCGAAGCCTACTTGACGGCTACTGAGAGCCAATTGCCCGTTGACCGTGAGCGTGCCGTTGAATTCGGCATCGCCGATGAAGGTTGCGAGTCCTTCGATCGTGACCGATCCAATGATGCGCAAGGCATTGCGAACGATCAGATCGTGCGCGGTGAGCACGGAACCCGAGCCGAAGATCATGCCACGCGTGAGATTGAGCGTGTTATTGAGCGTGAGCACGCCGTCGATGGTCGCGTCCGACTGGATGTCGAGCGACGACGCGCGGATGGCGCCGTCGATCTTGACGCCGTTCGGGACGTACAAGTCACTGACGGAGAAGATGCCCCCGACCGTGAGATTGCCGAGCACGCTGGCGTCTTTGACGGCAAGCGTGTCTTCGAGAGAGAGCGTCCGCCCGGTGATGTCGTCGGCATGGAACGACCCGTCGGGAGCCGCCGCATGCTGAACGGAGACCGTGCCGTCACGGAGAGCGCCGGACATCGAGAGAATTTGTCGTTCGAGCTCTGCGATGCGCTCGTTGAGGCTGGCGGTGTTCAGCTGCCGCAGGACTTCCTTGCGGATGCTGTCATCGACATTCAGCTTCTCCAGCGTGCCCTGCACCATCATCTCCACTTCGTCTTCGATCTTCATAGACTTGATGGATTCGAGCGTCTTTTGTTCGATGGCTTCTACCGTGAGCGACTGATTCTTGCGGGAAATGAGCACTTTGCGCATTCCGCGGCCGGTATCGATGCCTTCCAATGCGACACCTACCGTCGATTCGCCGGCGCTCGCTTTGCGCAACGTTCCCGGAATCGTTCCCGCGGCGAGCGAATCGCCTGCGCGGATGACGGATCCGGATTCGACGACCATGTCGGCGGAGAGTTGACCCAAGAGACCGACGAGCGCGGTGTTCGGGACGGGCACGTCGTCTGCCCCGCTGAACTTGTTGCCGATGAAGGCGGCCTGCTTGCGACTGCTCACAAGACCGACGATGTCGGGATCGCCTGGGCGCGTACAGCGGCGAACCGTATTGGATTTCGTCACGTCGATACAGACGGCTTCGCCGAACTTCAGATCCGGCGTGGACGTCATGAACCACTCGGCGTAGTCCGCGCCGCCACCCGTAAAGGCTCCGTCGGCGGAGACGGCTCCGGACGCCGTAACGCGGAAGACCGTATTCTCGTCACCGCCCACGTCCGAGATCACGCGGAGGAGCGTGGTGGAACCGGTGGACGTTTCGTTGTCGATGACCATCGATTCCGGAGCGCCGGACTCCAGATGAACGAACCCTAAGATACTGCCAACCGTTTGCTCATCAAAGTTCTCCAGAGCGTACGCGACGATCTGAGCGCCATCCGCATTACTACGGGCAGCAACGCCGGCAATGGAGGAAAGAGTCAGTGCATCGCCAATATGGATCGAGCCATTCTCATTCGATACTCGTATCGGGATGCGTCCAGAAAGGGCGACCGGAACTTCGGGGGCACTCGGGTAGCGATCGGCACCAAAGCCGCCGAGCAGCAGACCTGGTTTTGTCGAAACGACGCCGATCAGCCGTTCGGAACCGGAGCCTATGGCCCGGCGGACGAAGACGGCATTGTCCGGATCGAGAGCGACGACTTCTCCCGCCAAAAGTGTCGGATCGGCGGTGGGATAGTTTTCGGCAAGGTCGATCTCGGTGATGGATGTGGATTCCGCGTAGATCGTGCCACGCGTGCGAGACGAATCGTCGCAGTTGTCATTGCCGTTATCGACGCAGAGAACACCATTACTAATCACGAGAGAGCTTGTCGGAATGTTGGAAGAATCGATCGACGCTCCCGTGCCGATTTCAATATTGCGACTCGTGTTGACCGAAAGAACATTCTTCCAGCCAAGCGCACCGGAGTTCGACAGGACAAATTTTCCGCTGTCACTGTAATCAATGCCCATCGACCATGGGATCGCGGTGGCGACCGCCGTGTAGTAGACCGTGATGCGAACGGAGTCGATCTGGGCGGCGCCTTGGCATGAACCGGCGGTACATTTCGCTGAAAGTGCGGAGCCGAAGGTGGATCCGTTGATATCGCTGGCGCTCCATGTTTCACCCCACAAATCCGAAGAGCTGCCGTAGCTTGCGAATGCATCACTGGTGCCCCAGTTGCTCCCGGATGCCTTATCCGTCGCGCCGATCGACCCTCCTTTTACGATGCGGATCCTGTTATCCACGATATTGCCGCTGAACATGACACCCGTGGACTGCTCCCATTCCACAACAATACCGACGATTGTGGCGGCACTGGGGATCGAAAATCCAAAATTTGTCGTTTTCAGATAATGCGAAGGATCGCTCGCCATACCGCTGTCCAAATTTGTTGAATCCCGGAAATCATCACTGGCATTGGCAAATCCCGTACTCCATGTTGAGACTCCCGTGCCATTATCATCACTTTCTGTCCCCGGGAACTTCGGCCCCGAGGCTGTCGATCCTCCGCCGACCTGCCGGGATTGGAAGAACATTTGCGTGTCGGCTCCGGAATTGCTCAGCGAAAGCATCGGCGTGGCGAAACTTCTCGCAGAAATTGCGATGGCTCCGGATGACTGGATAAGATCCTGTGCATGCAGTACGCGGCCGGACATCGTTCCAATCACTTCAAGGAGTAAGCCGGCATCGATAGTGGCGGGAGTCACTCCTGAAGCGGCGGATTGGATGAGGAGTCTGCCGGTCATGGAGTCGCCTCCGGCAT
>JABFSS010000040.1 GCA_013140485.1 Candidatus Peribacteraceae bacterium
GTATTGATTTCACCCGAGTTGTTTTCACCGCTCGCATTCGTGCCCGCAGAACCTGGCGGAACGTGCTGCGGTTTTCCATCCGGTCCCATTTGCGGATTGAGGCCCATCTCTGCCATCCGCTTTCGCGCCTGTAGCTCGGCATTGAGTTTCTCAGCGGCGAGCTCAAGGGCCTTGAATTCCGCTTCCTTGTCCGTCAGTTCCGAGTTGTCGAGCTTGATGAGGTCAATCATCGTAGAGATGCCAAGGTCTTTGCGAACCTTCAGCGTCTCAAGCTTTTCCTTCTCGCTCACTACCGGCTTGGCCGAATTGAATTTGAGATGGACGCACGTGTCCTCAAGCTCAGGCAGCTCATCCAATTTCTCAGCGAGCGAATCTTTTTCGCGGAGCAGGTTGCCCCACGCTTGAATCACGGTGAAGACTTCCGGCTCTTTCTCTCGGTACATTTGCTGCTTGTCTTCGACGCTGCCAGTGCTCTCGGATTGGTCGATTACCTGGGCAATGCCCGAAGGGAAGGTCGCCACATCCAGTTTCGCGCTCACCGTTGAAACGCTCAGGTCATTCGTCGAGAGGAGCAAAGCCACGTATTGCTCAATCATCCGCATCCAGACTTCAATGGGCGCGTTCGCAGTCGCGTAGGTAGCCTTGGGCTCTGGGTCGCCCTCGTCGTAGGTGAAAATGAAAGCGTTGTGCGGGCCGCCTACGATTTTCTTAGGGATGGAATCTTTCTTTCCAGTCAACACGAGCTGGCCCCAACCCTGCGTGTTGGCGATAGTCAGCATATCCGTGATGAGGACGTTCGTGAGGATTGCGCCCTCAACCAAGTCGTCGCCGCCTTCCGCCCAGAAAGACCCATCTTGGTCCAAGGCGAAATTCACGAACGGTAGCATTTGAATTGGGTTCAGGTTGTCACTCGGCGAGAGGGCCGTAATGATTTCACCGTTCTTGTCCGTGGTGAAGTGGAACTTCTCATTCCACCAAATGAAGGTTCGGACGTTCGTGCCCTTGTCGTCTTTCCCATCGGCAATGATTTCGTCTTTGCCATTGCCCTTCGAGAAGAGAGGCGTGATGCCATTGGATCGACCGTCCTGCGTGGCCGAATCAGTGATGAAACGCTCGCTGAGTTGGTTGCGCTCAACAAAGTCCGTGAGGATGTAGACGCGAGGGACTTCATTGTCATTCACGTCTTCAATCACGTCGTAGCTGTGGGGGGCGAGCACGCGCAGCTTCAAGCAATACTTCTTCGCGTCGCCTTCACTCTCTCGCGTGACGACTTCAGGAATGACCTGGAGCGTGCAATTGCGGTGCAGCTCCGTGTAGCGGTCAACCTTCTTCATGGCCGAATCAAGCTTCGTGACCTTCGCCCATTCCTGAATCGCGAGCGTCTCAGGGTCGATGGAATCAGTGCCATCTCCGAGCTGCTCTTCAGCATTGAGCAAATCCGTCATTGGGTCCGTGCCGTCCAGGGTAGGCGCGGTCACCCCAGGTTGAGCCGTGTCCGCCTTGGCAATTGGCGCGGTCTTCGCAGGTGCTTGAGCGACCGGTGCCTTAGGCGAAGGACTTGCCTTCGGAGCCGGAACCGCTGCGTCCCCTGGGGCTTGAGCAGGTCCACCAACTGCCTGGGCCTCAGGGGACGCTGGCGCTGTGTCGTCAAGGGGAATTGTCTTAACGACTGGCAGCACTTCGTCAGCGGAGTCGAGGACTTTCGGAATCGTGCGGTCAACGCCGTTGTTGTAGCTCTTGGCCAGCTTGTTAACGATTTTCTTGAGCACGGAGATATTGGCCGCGCGGTTTTCCATTTGCTTCACGGTCTCAGGCGAGAACTCTTTTGAGAGTGCCTCAATGACCCACTTGCGCACTTGGTCCTTATAGATTTCCTGCTTCCGCAGCGCGAGGTTCTTGCGAGTGACGTTCTCGCCCGCCGTGATTTCCGTGATTACCTTTTTGCGAAAGGCCACGTCCAAGAGCTGCTCGTCCTTGAGAAGTTTCTGAGTAATCATCTAATTTTCTCCTCGCGGAAGCCCGCGCTCTCACTCTTTGGAAAACGATTGATGGCGAAATATTCAAAGGCCGTGACCAAGTGTGAAGCCCAATTGATGAGCGGCT
This sequence comes from Candidatus Peribacteraceae bacterium, assembly GCA_013140485.1. Taxonomy (GTDB): domain Bacteria; phylum Patescibacteriota; class Gracilibacteria; order Peribacterales; family Peribacteraceae; genus JABFSS01. The sequence continues at coordinate 2,104 of JABFSS010000040.1, forward strand.
TCAAATCATCCTTGTCCAAGTTCTCACTGTCCCACACAAAGTTATTCATCGAATTGATGAATTGCAGGCAGTCCGGGCTTACTTCGAATCGAGAGGCCCATTCATTTCGTTCAGCGTTGAAGTGTAGTTTCAAAAGCTCGTCAGTGCAAACGAATCGCCAGGAGTAGCGTTGCTTGCCCGTAGAGACGAACTTGATTTTGGCTTCAACGATGGCGTCTTTGCACGAACGCTTGGAGTTCGCCGTCTTTTGCTTCCCTGCGTTGTCGCCGTAGTGAATGGAGCGGTGAGGCGCTGGAATCTTTGAAAGGGTTTTGTCGATGTAGGCCTGCGCGCCTTCGTCCAAGAGAGCGTAGCCGATTGGCCGCTGGCCCTTGGAGATGGGAATGCAAAAGTCGATATCCTGCATCG
>JABFSS010000065.1 GCA_013140485.1 Candidatus Peribacteraceae bacterium
GGTCTAACTTTTTGAGGAATACCAACGTCGCGTTCTTCCCGGGTATGTGATCGCCGGGAACATCGTTCGCGCGGTCACGGGATTCACTCCCCGAATTTCTCTCTTGCTCGCAGCCGCGCTCGCCGCATGGGGATTTTGGTCGACGCTGCTGCTGTTTCTGCAGCGCTGGAAGTTTTCTCCGATCTCGCAGAGCATTGTCATTCTCGCGATCGCGGTCCATCCCGCGGCGTTTTTTCTGGTGGCCGCATATTCGGAATCACTTTTCCTTCTGGGTCTCATCGGACTCATCTTCTGGAGTCACGAAAAAAAACCGACGCATGCAGTCACCGCAATCGTCCACGGCATCGTGATGACGGCGACGCGCATTTTCGGAATCGTGCCGGTGATCTATCCCGTCATCGTCAGTTTGCTGCAGAAAGATTCCCGCGCGGCGAAAATGAAGGATCTCCTCCGCGCCGCTCTCATCTCCCTCGGCGCGACAGCCGGCATGCTGGCGTTCTTCGCGTACTCGTCGGTCGCGCTCGGCAAATGGAATTTGTACATGCGCGCGCAGGAGAAAATGTGGGGCATCGCGCCGGATTACTTCTTCCTGTTTCGATGGTCGGAGATCTTCCCTGTACCGATGGTCCGGCCACCGCTCCTCTACGGCAATAATCTGAGCCCATTTCTCGCGACGGTCACTTTCTGGCTTCTGGTTGCGGGTATCGTCCTCGATATTCTCCTCAGATACCGTCGGACTCGTCCCGATGATTCGCGCCCGCAGCGCGTCGCACTGTGGACATGCGCACTCGTGAGCTGGTACATGACTGCCGCGTCGCTGATGGGATCGGAATTCCGTAGCATGCTCAGGTACGCATATATCCCGTACATCCTGGGCGTGCTGGCTGCCGCTCTGCTCCTACGCGACGTTCGCTGGAACCGTTTCCGCATCCTCATCGCGATTGTTCTCTTCGCCGGCTTCGTGGCCGCGTCGTTATTTGTGCAGAATTATCTCATTCGCGCCTTCACGGCCGGGCTGTGGGTGGCGTAAGATGAGTGTCTATGATGACGCTCCCCGAACTCCTCTCGAAAACATTCACCGACTGCAACCGTGCGGGTAAGACGCTCGGCACGGCCATCTTGATCGTCGGCGGTATCAGTGTGGTCCTCTCGGTGCTGTTCTTGCATGTTGTATTCCGCAGCGGCGCGGCCGAAATCGGCAAGATTCTCGGGCCGGAGGAACAGGCGAATTTTGAGCAGTACGCGTGGACGGCGACCACGAATTTCGGAATGCAACGCATGATGGACGATCTGGGAACGAAGATGGAGGCAAAATTCGACGGGATGACGGACGAGGAACAACGCGCGGTCGTCATACCCGTACTCCTTTCCTTCGCTTCCCGTGTCGTGCCTCTCGCCTGCGTCTTCGCCCTGCTCTCCATCCTCATCAGTCTTTGGCAATCGGTGTTCTTTCTGCTCGTTGCGGCGCGGGGCAAAGGCACGTTCGGTGGCCTGAGCAAGGAGGCGTTTGGATGGATGCTCCCGATGCTCGGATTGAACATCATCGTCGGTCTGCTGTTCATCGCCATTCCGGTGATTGCCGTCTTCCTGGGCTTCCTGCTGCCGAATATTCTCTTCATCATGCTTCTGGTTCTCGTCGCCATCGCGCTCTTCGTCTACTTCGGCACGCGGTTCGCGCTGTCTTCCGCGATTCTCATCCAGGACCGCACCGGCGTCGTCGAGAGCATTCGTCGAAGTTTCGTGCTGACGAGCCGCGGAAAATTTCTGAAAGTCTTCGGAAACCTGCTCGGCGCGGGAGCGCTGATCGGGGTGATCATTATCGTCTTCCAGATCATCCTCACCATTCTCTCGATGATCGCGGAACCGTTTCCGCCCGCTCCGTTCGTCATCAATCAGGTCTTGGTCTTCGTCGCACTGGTCGGCCAGGCGTTCATCGCGGTCTTTACGGTGAGATTGAAGGAAGCGGTGGCCATCAAGAAGCGGGCGTGATGGTCATGCAGCCAGCAGCTTCCTAAACGCCGCTTCATCGATCACCTTCACGCCGAGTTTCTTCGCCTCATCCAGCTTGGATCCCGCTGCGTCTCCCGCGAGCACATAGTCCGTCTTCTTGCTGACCGCGCTGCTGACATTGCCGCCGCGGTCTTTGATCATTTTGCGCGCGTCTTCGCGGCTCAGCGCGGGGAGGGTGCCCGTGAGCACGAAAGTTTTACCCTCAAATGTCTGCGCCAATCCTGAGCCGGCGCTTTCGATGCACACGACGCCCGCGTCCTCCAATTTCTGCAGAACCTCCTGCGTTCGTTCTTCCTTTGCCCATGCGATCACCGCATGCGCGAGCACGTCGCCGATACCGTGCAATGCCGCCAGTTTTTCCTCGCCGACGTCGAGAATCGTCTTGGCGATGTCGGTGGGGAGGACGGCATGGACCGCATGTGCCGCATGGACCGCATGTGCCGCGGGGACAGCGGTGTCTCCGCTGACCTCATCGGGACCAAATAAGCTCTCTTGTGGGCCGCTGATTTTCCTCTCCTTCACGGTGAGTTTGCGGTGCGGCCACGCAATTCTTCTTGCAAGGAGTTCGGCGGTCTCGCGGCCCACGTGCCGGATGCCCAGCCCGAACAAGATTCGCTCGAGCGACGAGCGCTTCGCCCGTTCAATCGATCGCAGAGCATTTTCCGCTTTCTTCTCTTTGAAGAGCGGCAATTGTAGCAAGTCTTCGGCGGTCAGGGTAAAAATGTCGGCGGGATCATCGACGAATCCTCCCTCGATCAGCGCCTGGATTGTCTCTTTGCCAAGCCCTTCGATGTTGAGCGCGTAGCGCGAGACGAAGTGTTCCAAAGATTCTTGTTGCACGGCGGTGCAGAGGGGATTGGGGCAGCGGTGCGCGACTTCGCCCTCGGCTCTCACAAGTTCGGTTCCGCAGCTCGGGCAATTCTTTGGATAGCGAAAGGGCTTGGTCTTTGCCGGGCGCAGATTCTCCAATACCTGCATCACCTCGGGAATGATGTCGCCGGCTTTCCGCACGACGACCGTATCCCCAATGCGAACATCGAGCCGCGCGATTTCATCCTCGTTGTGGAGGGTCGCGCGCGTGACGGTGGTGCCCGCGAGTTGCGTCGGCGACAAATGCGCGACGGGCGTGATGGCACCGGTCCGGCCGACCTGCAGGACGATATCGAGAATCTGTGCAGTCTTCTCCTCCGCCGGGAATTTAAACGCGCGGGCCCAGCGCGGCGCTTTGGCCGTCGATCCCAGATCACGCTGCGCGCGGCGGTCGTTCACCTTCAACACAATCCCGTCGATATCGAACGCGAGCGCGTCGCGGTTCTTGAGCGCCTGTGTAAAAAAGGAGCGGACATCCTTCAACGACGCGGCGAGCTTCCAACCGTGATGCGTGGGAATTCCAACCTGATCCAGGAATTCCATCAGCTCCTGCTGCGTCACGATTCCCATCGCATCCGTAGCGGCCGTGTTGAGGCCGTAGCAGTACATTCGCAGATCTCTCGATGCCGCGATTTTGGGATCCAGTTGCCGAACCGACCCTGCAGCCGCATTGCGGGGATTTGCGAAATGATCTTCTTCCTCCAGATCGCGGTTCACCTTCGCGAGCGCTGCTTTTGTCATGTAGACCTCGCCGGAGATTTCCAAAAACCGGGGAGGGCTCGCGGGTCGAAGACCCGCACTGGCCACTTTCGCGGCCACGTTCATCGTCAGAGGAATACTTTCAATCGTACGGACAGTATGCGTGACGTCTTCACCTTCAATTCCGTTGCCACGCGTGACGGCACGCACGTATTTGTATTCACCGGTTTTCATGAGTTCATAAATCAGCGAAATATTCAGTCCGTCGATCTTCAACTCGCACAGAATTTCAAACTCGCGTTTGTCTTCTCCCAATGACCGCCGCATTTGATCAATCCATTCTTCGAGTTCCGCGTCTTCGAAAATATCCATCAAGGATTCCTTCTGCGTCAGGTGACGGACCTTCGGCAATCTGCCGTCGAGCGGCGCGCCCACTCTCTGCGTCGGAGAATCCGGCGTCACCAGATCCGGAAATTCGGCCTCGAGCTTGATCAACTCCTGCTTGAGCGCGTCGCGCACGTTCTCCGATACGTCAGATTTGTCTTCAATAAAGTACGCGCGGTTCAATCTCCAAATTTCGGCTTTCAGCTTCGTAATGCGTTCTTTTGCCTGTGCATGCGTGACGGGCTGTGTCATCTTCTACAATAGTAACAAATGTTGCGCAGAATTCTTCAAAACACCGTCGTATTCGTCTACCTCACGGTGACTGCCGCCGCGATGGTCTACACGATGTCCAGAATCTCGCTGCTGCCCCGGCTCATGATCCGCTGGAGCTACGGCATGATGGCGCCCTACCAGGGCGATACGGCCTGGAACGGCGATTTTCTCTACGAAGGCCAGCTGCCCGACGGCACGTGGGAGCGGATCGACATCGACGCGTACATGCCGTTCGGGTTCGGCGAGCGCAACGCGCGAAAATTCCTCCGCGTGTACGACGACGAAACGCGCCGCACAAAATATCCCCAATTTGCGTCGTTGCTCCTGGAGCGCGAGCGTGCGAAGGGTCGGGACTATCAGGCGGTCCGCGTGTACTTCGACATGTGGGACCGATCGCCCGCCGGCTTTGAATTTCTCCACACTCCGCTCTTCACCAAGAGGAAGCTTCTTACTGAAGTGCAATGAATCCTTCCCTCACCTCCCCGGGCACCTCACCCGGCGCGCGACGCGCCACCCTCTCCATGGCGCATGGAGAGGGGCGAACATTCCTATCACGTTGGAATTATTGGTGGTTTAGAGAAACTCCGCCGCATCTGATGGCCATTTTCCGCATCATCTTCGGCGGCTTTCTCCTCTTCTATTTCGCTATTCAGTTGCCGGACGTGGCGATGCGATATTCAAACGAAGGCTTGCTCATGCCGATGTTCGCCCTCCCGATCTTCGCGCCGCCGTCGCCGGTGGTCGCGCATCTGCTCTTCGCTGTCCTCCTGCTCGCTCTCTTCTCGTTCACCATGGGCTTCTTCACGCGCATCAGCGCCGCGACGTCCCTCCTCTTCTACGTCTACTACCACATCATCTCGCTCTTCCAGTTCGGCACTTCTTTCGACCGGCTCTTCATGTTCTCTCTGTTCGTTCTCATCTTCAGCGGATCGGGAAAAACGTTCTCCCTCGACATGAAACTCCGGCACGGGTCGTGGACGGCGTGGGAACCGATCTCCATCCTTGCGCAGCGCATCCTCTCGCTGCAGATCGCGGCGACGTACTTGGGAGTGGGCTGGCAGAAGCTGGTGCTGAGCGACTGGCAGACCGGAAAAATTCTCATCTACGGTTTCACCGGCCGCTGGGCGACCGAGCCCGCGTACGCCATCGCGCGGATGAACATTCCCCTCGAGTATTACGACATTCTGAACTGGCTCATCAAGGCGTTTGAGATCAGCATTCCGTTCGGCGTGTGGCATCGTGCGACCCGCTGGTGGTACTTCGCCGGGGGCGCGGCCTTCCATATCGGCATCGCGATCCTTCTCGCGATTTGGTGGTTCATTGCATTGATACCGGCATATATTTTGTTCTTTGAGCCGGAGGAGGTGGCACCTCACCCCCCGGCCCCCTCTCCACGCGACGTGGAGAGGGGGAGAATCGGTAGTTGGAAAATCTTTCCCCCTCTCCGTGCCGCACGGAGAGGGGGTTAGGGGGTGAGGTGACTGGTGTTCCACACCCCTATGGAACGGATTTTATGGCTTACAGTAGAGGAAAAGTAGACAAGTCGAAAATTACTTTTCCGGATGCTCTTGCAATCGGCGAGCTGACGTCACCTCGAATTGACGTTTGATATATAAATGTTCTATTTACTTTGTAAAAACACTCTGTATCGTTCGAGTTTGTCATGAACGCCATCCCATCCGGCGTCGAGTCCGCACTCGTCGAAGCCGGATTCTCCAACACGGAGGTCTCCATCCTCCAACGGCTCGTTCTCGAAAGCGCGCTCACGCTGCGCGAGATCGCCGGGCGCTCGGGCAAGAGTACCGGCGTACTCGACCAGGCGATGAAGAAGCTGATCCAGAAAAATATCGTCCACAAAGACATGATCAACGACACGGCGAAGTACACGATGACCTCGTGGGACGCCGTGCTCCGCTGGATGGAAGAAGACGACCGCCGCAAGCGCGATCTGATGGCGCGGCGCCAGCAGAACTTCGAAGCGTTTCTGCGGACGGTGCAAGAAGATAAGAAGCGTCCGGACATCGAATACTTCGAGGGCGTCATGAATTTCCCCAAGGCATACCGGAAACTCCTCGCCTCCAAGAAGGAACTGCTCTGCTACGAGCCGGTCTTCTGTTCCATCGAAGACCATCCGCTGCGCGACTTTATGGTCGAATGGTTCCGCATCCGCCACAAGAACGGCGTCTTCTCGCGCGTCATCACCCACAACACGCCGCTGGGCCGCCGCTACCAGTCACGCGATCCGTTTGAATACCGCAAGAGTGCGCTGATCGACGAACAAGACTATCCCTTCACCTTCGAGAAGATCATCGCCGGCGACATGGTTGCCTGCTTTAACTACGGCGAGAAATGCGCCTGCCTACTGCGGTATCCCGAACTTGCCTCGATGGAGCGCGGAATGTTTGACGCCCTGTGGCGACAGGCGACGACGGAGAAGGCAAAGCCGGCGGCACCATCCCTCTCCGCGCCCACGGGCCAATTGCCGCCTGTCTTGATCCCCACCGCAGAGCCCGTCCCCCTCAGCGTCCGGACGATCTCTCAATTTCGCGAATTCCTCATCAGCCGCAACAGTCTCGCAGCGTTTGCCGTGATCACCGTCCTCTCGGCTGCCATCACCTTTGGGCTCTATCAATACACAAAACATCTCCAGTTCGCGCGCATGCAGGAGACCGTGAAGTCCATCGCCGCAACGGGGGCACTCCAGTTCGACGCAAAGGATCTTGATGCATTGCGGGTAGAAGAAGATTGGAAGAAGCCGGAGTGGGGGAGGGTGGTGAGGCAGATGATTCAAATTCGAAGAAATAATGCAGATATAACGTTTGCGTATATCTTGAGAAAAAAACCAGGAGATCCAACTACAATGGAGTTTGTTGCAGATTCACATTCTCTAAATCCGTATGCGAATGTTGATGAAGATCCTAATAATAATCTTGATTTAGATGGAGATGGGATTATTGAGCCTGAAGGAAATGATTATTTGCAATGGCCTGGACAGGAATATTTAAATGCGCCGAATGAAATCTTAGAAGGTTATATAGGGCCAACTACAGATGAAAAATTTTACGAAGACGCATGGGGAAAATTTATTTCAGGTTATGCACCCATTAAAGATGATAAAGATCGTGTCGCAGGAGTTTTTGCAGTGGATATGAAAGCAACCATACTCGCTGATCGGACCATTGCTGTTTTTCAGCCCATCTTTTCTTTCTTTGGAATATTTTTTCTCTTTGTACTCATTCGTTTGGCAGCATTTAATAAGTCGTTGTTTGTGGAGTTGTGGAACGGTTTGCAGATGCGAAGGGCACTCAATATTTTGGCAATATGCTCTGGCATAGCATTTGTCATTACGTTTGGTCTTTATCAGTACATGTTGCGATTAACAATTAATGAAATAGGGTCGAGAGTTATGTCAATCGTTGCGACCGCAGCTCTAGAAATTAATCCTGTAGATCTTGATCAATTGCATAATGCAGAAGATATGAAGAAAGAAGAGTATCAGCGAGTTTTTAGTAAAATTAATCAGGTTCGTGATGTTAATCCAGACATCGACATTAAGTTCATTTATACATATCGACCCATGGGCAATGGCATTGATTTAGAGTTTATTGTTGATGCAGATTCTAATTATAATCTTTCCAATATTGGACCAGATTATAATGAGGATGGAAAATTAGATGAATCAGATGAAAATGTATCTCCAGGAATGAAAGTTCCTGATAGTCATGAAGAAATGCATGTCGGCTTAGAAAAACCCACTCATGATAGGACTTTTTATCCAAGTCAGTGGGGTACTTTAGTATCAGGTTATGCTCCAATTAAAGGCACAAAAATACAGGCAGCCTTAGGAGCTGATGTTGATGTAAGTGATGTATATGAAAGTTTGTATCGGAAATTTATTCCCTGGATGTGGTTTGTGGGCGGGCTTACGGGTTTACTCATTTCGTATCTCATTTTTGTAAAAATCAGC
>JABFSS010000125.1 GCA_013140485.1 Candidatus Peribacteraceae bacterium
CCTGATTGCGCTCATCAAAGCGAGCGAAAGCATGAACGACGAAGAGCGGCAGTACTGGATCAACATCCTGCCGATCATGACGCCGGAACAGATCCAGAATCTCCGCGACATTTTGGAGAACGAACGCAAGCAGCTTGCCGCGATCGACGCGAAGTACCAGACGGAAATCGACAAGCTCGGCCAGGCGGAAGTCGTCAAACAGACCGAAGAAGAGCGCACCAAGCGTCGGATGGAACGCAGCGGCAAAGAAGAAGCGCACAAGAAGCAGGAAGTCGAAGCGGCGGACGACATCCTCAAGCAGATTGAGGGGGACGCGGGTACGAAGGCCGCGTGATGATCAACGAACTTGCACAGACGACGCTTCACAACACCGCACCAACAGTTCATCGATCAGCGCTAACAGTTCTTGAGAAGACTCCGCCGTCGCCCGGTAGCCGCCTGTTTTAAGATCACGGTCGGCGGCGACGGACCAGGCCACAAGTTCGCGCAGCGCGGACAGAGGAATCTTCTGCGCGAGGGGGAGGAACGTCCTGGCCGTGGGGAAGGGTACGCCTGCCGTTGAAGCGATCTTCGCGGGATTTTTCTCGCCTTCCGAGACGCACAGCGTGACGCCGACAAGGCAGCGCACCATCCACAGCAGCATGTTCCACAGCGAGAAAGGATCTTCGCCGGAGCGCAGCAGAATGCGCGCGTAGCTCAGAGCCGCCGGGAGGTCGCTGCGCGCGAGGAGAGACGTCAGTTGCCAGATTTCCTGATCGCCCGAGGGGACGGCGAGGAGCGTGACATGCGCTGCGGTGATGGTCGGTCCCGATCCGAGCGCGAGCTTGCGGAGTTCCTGCGCCAGCGTTTCCTGGTCTTCGCCGGCGATCATCAGGAGGCGCTGAATCGCCACGGGCTCGATGGCGGAACCGCACTCGCGCACGAAACTCCTGATCCAGTCTTCGAGAAGCTTTCCGCGAATGGGACTGAATTCTTTTACCGTCGCGGAGGCCATGAGTTCCTTGAGGCCGCCCAGTCGCTTGTCGGGGGCGGGATCGGCGAAGAGGAGAATGCACGAGGGGTGGACGGCATCGATCAAGCCGCGCATCTCTTCCTTTGCCAACTTCGGAACACCGTTGATGACGGTCAGACGGTTCGTCGAGATAAAGGGTGCGGCGCTGACCTCATCGAGAATCTTTTGCAATGAAATGCTTTGTCCGTCAATGGAAAGCAAATTCTCTGTCCCGTGCTTGGCGGCAAATTCCTGCATCCAGCGCCTTTTCTCTTGCCGGAGAGCAAACAGGTTCAGCCCGGTGAAGAGAAAGACGTTCTGCATGGCGAGAGCAAATCTACCAGAAGTATCGAGACATACGGCAACAATATCTCACGCGGCAGTCAAATCCTCACGCGTTGAGAGAAACCGGCTTTTAGACTATAATGATTGGATTTATGACATCCATACGCACACTGCTCTCCAGCCCCCTCCTTCGCTCCGTCGCACTCGGAACCTTCTGCGCTTTCGGCGCGTTCGCCGTAGGCATCGAAACGGCGGGCAACGTGGATCCGGTCTCACACAGCCAGGCGGCTCTTCAGGACATCGTCGGTGCATTCGGGCCCGTGCAAGGCGACGCGAACGGCAACGGCGCGCTCGATGCGGCAGATGCATACATCGTTTTCCAGGCGGCAGAAGGACTCAGTAATCCTTCGGCGGATCAGACGCGCCGCGGCGATACCGACGGCGACGGGCTCCTCACCGAGCACGACCTCAACCGCATCCTCCATCTTCTCTCCCTGCAATAACCATGCCCGTTCGCATGCCCTTCCAGAGACGGCTCGTCTCCGCCCTGGCGATTCTCGCCATGACGTTGATGGCATGGCCGTTGCCCGCAGTCGCTCAAGATGCCCCGCCTCCGACGCTTGTCGTGCGACCGCACTGCGAATTCGAAGACCAGATGCAGTGCTCCGCGTTCGACGTCGCCGATCCTTCGACATTGATCACTTCTCCACTCAAGACGGGCGATACGCTCGACTTCGACATCGTCCTGTGGAATCCGACGCAGGAGAAAATCGGCAACGTGCGCATGTGGCTGTCGTATGACGCTGAAGCTCTCGAAGGAACCGTGATCTCGATCACGCCCTCGCTGCCGGCGGTCGTGCCCGGTCAGTCCGATTTCTCCCCGCTCTCAGGCTACGCAAAAATCGCCGCGAATGCCGAGGCAGGAAGCGAGCCGACCGAGGCCATTTTACCCATTGCGCGAGTGACCTTCACGGTCAAGAACGCCGCAAACGGCGTCTCGACGCCCGTCAGTTTCTACGACCAACGGGCAGGCATCGAAGGTCACACCTTTGTCTCAACCGCCGCCGCGCCAACGCAGAACCTGCTGACCACTCCGCTCGGCGCGCTGCTCGTGCAAATGATTCCCTCCGGTCCCCCGGCACAGGGATCATCTGCGCCAACATCATCCACGTCCGCCAGTAATGCTTCAGCCGAGACCAGTGCTTCCATTTCCTCGGCATCATTGGCATCCTCGGCATCTTCTACAGCCACTCCATCAACCTCCACGAGCTCCGGATCAACATCAGCAACTTTTTCTCTCATTCAAGTCCAGAATATTCGCATCAGTACAAAGGAGAACAATCTCTACGTCACGTGGGACGCCCTGAGCCATCCGAAGCTCCAGGGCTACAACGTGTACTTCGGCACGCTCCGCGGCCGGTACTTGAACCGTCGCAGTGTTTCGGTCGCGTCGCGCGGCTCGGTGATCCGCGACTTGCCGGTCGGGAAAACCTACTACGTCGCGGTCCGCGGCGTCGATGACAAGAACCAAGAGACCGCATTCAGCACCGAAGCGTCGGTCGAAATCGGCAACCCGTCGACGTCGTCCGCGCCCATCGTCGGCTCGCTCGATCTCGTGAGCGAAGTCGCGCCGAGCACGCTGTCTCCGGAGAATCCGGTCAAAGACCTCGGCATGACCATCGATGGAGCGGTGCGCGGCGTTGAAGTTCCCGGCAAATCCGGCGCGCCCTCGGGCGTCGTTCTCCTGCTCCTCGCCTCCGCCGCCATCGGCACGCTTCTTGCCTGCCGCCGCCAAGCCATCGCCTCCCGGACACTCCCCGTATGAACGACGATCTGCACCCCCACTGGCACTCCACTCCGGATGACGACGGTGCCGTTCATCCTTCCGATGGCGCCTGCCCCGCGGAGCTCGCCGAAAGCGAGCGAAGTGGGGTCCACATCTCGGTCCAACCCGCATCCAGACTCCCCGCGGCCATCGCAGGCATTGCGATCTTCACGCTCGTCGGGGTCACCCTCGCCGGCGGCTGGCAAGCCGTGAGCCAGGCCCTGCTCTCAGCTCAAGTGGGAGGCCCCGGATCGTCGGCCTCACCGGCCGTGGCACCGGAGCTCTTGGCGCCGGTCCTTATTCATATCGGCGCCGGCGGCGGCTTTGAACCGGCGTCCGTGACGGTGAAGCCGGGACAGGAAATCATTTGGATCAACGACCAGTCCATTCCGCATATTTTGACGTCGCAGACGCTGCGCGACGGCAGCGGCGCGTATTTGAACACGCCGGCAATCTTCCCCAGCTCGCAGATCTCCTTCATTGTGGGACCAAAGGAAATTGACCGCACGCATGCTGTCACATCGACGACCGATCAGACGCTTGCGGGAACGGTCATCGTGAGCACGGGCGGCCCGGCAAAAGCATCGTCCTCCTCGCGAAAAGCGCCTCTCGGCAACACCGACGGAGTCAATTTGCCGTCGGGCCAAGGGAGCGTGAACGGCGGAGGCGGAGCGAAGTCTTCCGCAAGCGCGAAGAAGTCGTCGTCGAGCAAGCAGGCATCCGTATCCGGAGGAAATACTTCCGGAGGGAATGTCACGGGAGGAAACCTCTCCGACCCCGCACAGCCGGCACCACCGCTCATCGATCCGTTCCAGGATCCGTATGCAAACAGCCAATCCGGAGGCTCGTCCACGATTGACGTCTTCACTCCTCAAGACATCACGCCGGTCAACTCCGCGCCAAATGAGAATGTCATTGCGCCGGACACGCCGGCAGCCAGAGAGCAGCCGAACACGGGTCCGGGGCTCTGGGCGGTGGTCCTGATGACTCTCGCGGTGCTGTGGGGAGTGACCAGGAAGTATTTTGTGAGAATCGGATAACCAAGAAGGAGAGTGCAAAAAAGGAGTGTGTTTTTGTTTTCGTCGTATACAGTCATCAACACCTCACTTTCGCCGTCACCGTGCACCCGAGTGATTGCAGCAGAGCCTGGTGCTTCCGTGGAACGCAGCCGCTCAGAATGCTGCGCTGCGTCACATGGATCGACGATGACGCCGGGTGCCGCGAGATCCACTCGAGCACATGCTCCATTTCTCCGTTGCCCTCGGTCGACCGTGAACAATCGATATGGACGAACGCGAGTCTGGGAGCCGAAGAGGAAGCGATCTGTGCAGGCATGTGCGAAGTGTACGCTCGTACACCTTAGCGTCAACAAGAACAGATCGACAAGAATCAGAAATACTTGGGGAGATACTCGACGATATGATGCTCTGAACCGTAGAGTGTTCTCCGTGCTCCGCATCCGCTCCATTGTCCCCGCCGCGCTCCTGCTCTTCATGACGGCAGGCGTGTTGATGATGGTGCCCGCGGATTCATCGTGGCAGCACGTCTCGGCGCAAGCCGCTCCCAAGACGGCCCCCGGAGATCGCTTCTTTCTGAAAATCGACGGCGTCAGCGGCGAAGCGACGGAATCCGATCATGTCGGCGACTTGGCGCTGCGGTCCTTCGTGTGGAGCGAATCGCGGACGACGGACAGTTCTTCCAAAGTGCAGACCAAAGACTTCCGGGCCGTGATGGCGCTCGACGCATCGTCCCCCCTGCTCATGCGCAAGACGGCCGTGCGCGAGCGGATTGCGAAAGCGACGCTGGCGGTGCGCAATTCCTTGGGCCAGGACTATTTGAAATGGACGATGACCGACGTGATTCTGACGTCCTTCCAGGTCGAGGGAACATCCGGCCAGGGCAAACCCGTGGCAACCTTCGATATGAACGTCGGAAAAATGGATCTTGAGTACCGCCCGCAGCTCTATAACGGAGGATTGGGTCCGGCAGTCAAGACAGGATGGGAGGCGCGGTGAGCCTGTTATTTTCTGATAAAGCTCCGCAGCAGCCGCGTCATTTTTCTGACTTCACTCTTGGCATAACGGATGTTGCCGAATTTTGAGGGGTACCCGACCAGTTCCAGGAATCCCCTGCCCCGTACTTTCTTTTTCCCATTTGTTCCGGTCACCCGTATCGGTCCTTCCCAGTAATTGATCGTCGTGAAGAGTAATTCTTGCTCATCCAAGACGGTTTCTATCTGGAGATCAATGTTCCTTCCGGGAATTTCTATCCTCCATGACAGCGGATATTCCGCGAGCGTCAGCGGGCTCTTCCAACTTCTTTCCCCGGCGGTGATGCGAACATCGTCCGCGGTCTCCTGGCGACCATTGGCAAATCCTATCGTCGCATGGCATCGCCCGCCCGTCGGGCCGAACGCGAAACAGAGGATGTCGGTGCCGTCATCGAGTTGAAGGCAGAACCACGTCCACTTATCCCGCGTGTACTGCACGTCGGCCCATTGGTGGTCCATCCAGGAGAGCCCGGAGACGGCAACGGACTTCCCTTCGATCAGGATAGTGCCACTGGTACGGAGACGCGGGAGTGAATAGTAATAGGTGTCTTTTTTTTCGCCCACAGTGATGAATCCTTTCCCTCCGACCAGCAAAGGTTTTCTCTCGGAATGAAGAGTCAGATCGATCTGCTCCGTTTTCACGTGATACCGGTCAGCCGCGTGCTGTTCCATCACGCAATTCACGTACGTCGTCAGCGAGGGTTCCGCGTAGTTCACGAATAGAAGCGGCTTCGTAAAGCTGTCAGCCGACGTCAGAACGTAATTGCTCACCACCGGATACGACTTCTTGCGGCGCAGGTCGCAGAGAAGCCCGTGGCGGAAGTAGATCGTATCGACGGGGAACTTGCTCAGCATCGGGATCTGCACGGCTTTCCTGTCGGCTTTGAAGAGGCATTCCATGTACGCGTACTCGTTGCCGCGCGCGTCGCGCAGCTGTCCGTTCCAGTACCACCACTCGATGGAACACTCGTGCGCCTGCTCGTCGCGGGGGAAGCGGATGGGGAGGGGTTTCGGCATCGTGATTCGGGAGCAAGTATACATCTTCACACATCCCGGATCATTGACTACACTGCGGCTGTGGGTCGGTACCGAAGTGGTCAAACGGGCCTGACTGTAAATCAGGTGGCTTACGCCTTCGCTGGTTCGAGCCCAGCCCGGCCCACCAGAATCCTAAAATGACCTAAGTGAAGAGTTCTGACATATTTCTCCTGCTTTTTGGATCCACTCATTATCACCATGTAATCGATAGATTGGATCACAGTTGGGCTGATAATCTGAACTATTCCCTGCCAAACAAGCTTCCACATATGCTTGGTCGGGTATTTGTTTGCAATAGTCAATGCTTCGAAAATAGATGGATCCATAAAGCTGACACTCATTTTCAAATCTTGTTTGGCTGCAAATCTCCGGGCCAGCATAGCGAACAGTGCTCTGTAGAATACTTGTCGGAGTCCGCCACTGCCAATAAAAACCCTCTCTCATCGTCGCCTCCCATATCTTGGTTCTCATTGTTTCATCATGCGTAAGTAGGACGTATCCAAAAGTGGTTTGAAGTGCGATAAAATGCAACACTGTCACAATCAGTACACCAAAGACGGCTTTTTTGACCCATTTCATCGCCACTGGATGAGAAGGCCGAATGAATATAGAAGCAATCAGTGTGCTTACTGCAATGAGCCAAACGCAATCAAGCCAGGTAAGAGGACCAAACAGTTCTGGTGTACTGCCGAACTGGCTTGAAAACGGTCGGAATGCCGTGGTGTGAAGTGGATGGCATGAGAGTGGTCTTCCTCCCCATCCACAGGCAAAAATAGTAAACCAATATGTATAGAGGAACAGAAAAATGAAAATTGGGGCTGTTAGTAACAGATGCCAATTATATGAATGAATTCTTTTCATTGAAGTGAGCTTAGCCAGGCTAATCCCTCATAGCTATCGACAATCTCGTATCGATTTCTGCTACACTCGCCTTTTCTTGATGCAAATCCTCATCCCCATCCTCCTGACGATCCTCAGCATCCTGCTGATGGGCAAAGGGTCGGACTGGCTGACGGATTCCCTCATTCCCCTTGCGCGGAAATTGGGCATTTCGGGCGTGGCGGTCGGATTGATTCTCGTCTCGATCGCGGTGAGTCTCCCCGAAATTCTCGTCGCCGTGCTGACGACCATCCAAGGGTTCCCTGCGATCAGCTTGGGCGTGGTGCTCGGATCGATCATCTGCAACATCGGTCTCATGACGGGGCTCTGCGCGATCATCCGCCCGCTGAAAGTGAAGAAGACGCTTATTTTGCGTGACGGCATTTTCTCGCTCGTCATTCCCATCCTGGTGTTCGCCATCGGCGCGGGCGGCGAAATCACGCGGCTCGAAGGCGGGGCTCTTCTCTTGCTCTTCATTCCGTATATCGTGAACATCTTTCTGCAGGAACGGCGCGTGTCGGATGAGCAAAAGACGAAGAACTTGAAGGAAATCGAATTGGAACTGGACTTCATCGGCTTCACGTTCGGCAAGCTTCGACCGGGCTGGCTTTCCTTTTTTCTCGGGACAGCACTGCTGCTCGCCGGCGCGTATCTCTTTTCGCTGCAACTCGGCTGGTTCGCCACATACTGGTCCATCGACGAACTGATCGTCGGTCTCACGCTCGGTGCGCTCGGGCCCTCGCTGCCCAACATCGCGGCCGCCTACAAAGCGACACGCAAGGGCATGGGCGAGATCGCCGTGTCCGAAACGCTGGGATCGAACGTCTTTACGCTGCTCGTGACGCTCGGCATCGCCGCGATGCTGTCGCCTGTCTCCATTTCGCACCGCTGGCTGTCGTTCGAGCTGCCGGCAATGATCTTCATGAGCTTTCTGCTCTTCTTCTTCCTGCTGACACGGCAAACCATTTCGCGCCTGGAAGGTTCGATTCTCCTCTTCGGCTACCTCGCCATCGTCGCGATACAGATTTTTCTGGCGGTGCGGTGAATTATCCGACGTGGGACAGGATTGACGCCGCCATCACCGCTTGGATTTTCCCTGTTCTATTTCCAG
>JABFSS010000071.1 GCA_013140485.1 Candidatus Peribacteraceae bacterium
TGTCTGTCCGGGATGAGGAGAGTCAGCGGCGGGATCGGGGAGGGGACCGGGACCGGGTCATACTTTCCTTTGACCCCGTGCTGAGTCTCTTTGATAACCGGTCGAATGTCGCATCAACCTCAACAGTGCTCGTCGTGATTCCCCGCATGAATTCCGGCGTTTCGTTCACGGATGCCGTGCAGTCTGCCGTCAAAGAGCTTCGCCCGAGTGCCGTCCGCATACTCTCGATGCAACCGGACTTTGTAGAGGAACAGCGCGTCTGCGCGTCTCTCGCCGCGTCCGTCGGATCCATCGCGACGGTCCATCCCGTCCGCAGCTTGCAGGAATTGACCGCGATGCTTCGTGACTGCGGGCATCTCGTTACCGGACGGTACCACGGCGCTCTGGCGGGCCTTGCTCTGGGAGTTCCGATGGACATTATCCCGCAACGCGACGGAGATAAATTGTCCGCGCTCAAAGACCTGTCGAAGAATTCGGGTGCTCCAGAACTCCTGCGGGAACGAGTACGAACGGGGGAGCACAGTTTACAAAAATTTATAAATATGTTAAAATAGACATATCAGATCATGCGAACTTTTACGCACAACATCCGCGCTTTTGCTCTCGTGCACGATGACGTGCCGGCGTTTCATGTCGCCTGCATCGTGCTCACGGTTCTCGCGGCGATGCTCTTGAATACCGGCGCATTCGCGGTGCTCATCGCCGCCCACGCCGCGCTCGATATCGTCAAATACCGCGACGTCCATGCGATGTCCTGGGCCAAAACGCTCGCCGCCACGTTTCGCGAAGCTCTTCTTGATCTCTTTTTCCTTTCCCTTGCCCTGTGTTTCGCGCTCTACCTGCACCACGGTCAGAGCATCTTTGTCCTCAGCCGACTCGTCCACACGGAAGAAATTCTCCTCCGCGTGTTCGGTATCGGCCTCGCGCGGCTCGAAGTTCTTCTGCACGGCTTTTGGGTGTTCTCGAACGTGCGCCAGCATTTGACCGAAGTGCGCCGGGCGACCGGGACGTGGCGCTCTGTTGAGGTTCTGTGTCTCTGTGGCTTTGTCGCGTCAATGATGTTCATTGCGATGTTGGCGCTCGTGATGGAACCGGGAGCGTTTCAGAAGGTTTTTCTGGAACAGATGGTGCCGTGGAGGATCTAGAAGGGAGGCCCATCGGCAAACAGATCTTGTTCTATCTTTCTCGTGATCCCAAACCACTCCTTGGCGACGTCGCTAACGACGCCTTTGCCGTACCGCTCTGCAAAATCCGCGAAGCGTTCATCGAGAGTGACCACGCGGTCGAGCATCACGCGTTTGTCGGCGTAGAAGAGGAGTTTCTGCTCGATAGTCGCATCCGGCGGCGGCGGAACGCTCAGCCCGTGGACGGCGACGATGGAGGACAGCGCGGAGAAACCGCGCTCCTGTAGGAACTGCGCGCAGGCGGCTTCGTGGTGCAGGCCGGGGTATTGCTTACGGATGCCCTCCCACACCGAGAGTTGCTCCGGGCCATGATCGTTATCGGGATGACCCCCGGGACGAAAATCGAGGAAGCGAAAGAGATCATGGACTTGCCCTGACGCACGCAGAGCTCCTGTCCGGATGACATGGCTCTGTCCCATCAGCACGCCGGCGAACCGGTCACAGAGACCTGCGACGGCGTCGCAGTGAGCGGCGATGTGCGGGGGGAGCAGGACGTCTTTTCGCCACTGCGCGATGATCGTTTCCTCGGGAATCGCTGCGTCGTGGAACGCGATGCAGATCACCCGGTCATCACGACCTTTTCCTTCTTGCACGTCGACATGGATGACCGGTCCGCTTGCGAGGAGTCGGGGCATGCTGACGCGTTCGGTCCATTCGATGCAGCGAATGCCGTCGGCGTCCTCCGACCGATGCAGAAGTTCCGATGCCTGGCCGTCGGTCAGTCGGTACAGATCGAGATGCGAGAAGGGACCGCGTGGCGTCTCGTATCGTTGTTCGAGCGCATATGTGGGACTGGTGAGGGGTTCCCGGACTCCCAACGAGGACGCGAAGCCCTGCAGGAAGGTGGTTTTCCCTGCGCCGAGGGGTCCCGTCAGCGCGACCGTCACGCTGTGGCCGTACAGGGTTTTTGAGAGGGAAGACCCTGCTTTCTGCGTTTGGGCTGCGGAATCTGCCAATATTGTACAAATGTCATTCATTGATAATAATGTCAAATTATTGTATAATATGTAGGTATCAACACATACCCAATGCTGAGTATATCGAAGCGCAAGTTCGGCTTCACCTCGACTTCCGTGTATCGGCGTCGGGAACCTCACGCCTTCACGTACCTTTCTGAGCGGGCGACCTTCTGGATCGCAGTGCTCTCGGTGTTCGCGTTCGTCACGGGAAACATGATCGGCCAGCACGGCTGGGCGGTTTTTTGGAAATCGGTGATGGGGGAGGGGAGTGAGTCCACGATCGTCTTTACGGGCATGGTCTCGCCGCTTCCGCAGATTCCCGACTATGAGCGCTGGTCGCGCCTCGGAGGCGACGTCCGCACACACACGTTCCGCCAGGTACCGAAAGACATTCTCGTGCCGCTGCCGCGCTACGTCGCGCACGGCGATGACACATCGGCGGACCCGCAACTGCGCCGCGTGTACTTTACCGAGCACTTGGGAACCTATGCGACGGGACGCGGGAAGGGGAGTCATCCCGGCGAAGACATCTCCGTGCCGCAGGGCACCCCGGTCGTGTCGGTCGCCAACGGCATCGTGCTCCGTGTCGGCGAAGACGCTGGCGGATTCGGCACGTTCGTTGTCATCAAGCATCCGAACGTCCCTGACGCCGAGAAGAAAGGAGAGAAGTCGGCCCTGTTCTCCGTCTACGCGCACTTGAGCGAAGCGCTCGTCCAGGAAGGCATCACGGTGATGAAAGGCGACCAGATCGGTCTGAGCGGCAAGACGGGCAATGCATCCGCGCCCCATCTCCACTTCCAGATGGAAAATGCGAAGGCGCCGTTCCACCCCTACTGGCCGTTTACGGGCGCCGAGCAGCGCGACGCGAAAATGACGTTCAGCCAGGCGGTCGACCAAGGTCTCAATCGCGACCGCGCTCTGGACTACATGCTCGATCCGATGCTCGCCGTGCAGACGTACCAGAACTTTACCGGTCCGGTGATCGCCGCGGCAACGCCCGCCGCATCGTCTTCGTCCCCCCGCAAAGTGACGACCATCGCCGACCGCCGGCAGATGCGCTTATCAAAAATCGGCACGTCCAGTTCTCCTGTAACGCTCATCGCGTTCACCGAGACCGCTCCGGTCATTCCCATTCCGACAGTCATCACTTCGCCCGCTTCCTCCTCTGCAGCCGCACGCGTGGGCATCGGTGCGGTTCGGAGCGTGCGGATCAGCCATGACGGAGCATTCAACAAGACGCGCGGGTGGGAGAAGGTGACGCTGATGCTGCTGGATGCGGATAGTCGTGTTGTCACGGCGCCGACAACCAAAGACGCATTCTACCTGCGCACCGCTTTCGGTCGCGCCGAATTCCGCCCGGCGATGCTCACGGCTGCCGACTTCCTGCATGGAGTCGCACACGTGGAAATGCTCCCGCTCGGCGATCAGTCGGTTGTGATCCGCGTCGAGCCGACCGGCGACATGAGTACGATGAGATACGACAGGAGTTAAGAGATCGTGTCTTCATCCGCCATCGGCAGGATGTGTATGGCCGGCTGCTCATACGGATGCGCCTTCCGGATTTCTCGCAGGAGCTTCGTCATATCCACATCGTCCGGAACGACGGCCTCGATCCGTTCCTCTTCGACCTCTTCCACTGTTCCTATTTTCCCGATGTACGGATCGGCGCCTTTGAGTGCTCTGAATCGTCCTATCCCTCTCGCGGAGAATGAACAGGAATCATAGTTGCCGATCTTCCCGACGCCGTTGTTCGCGAGGATGCCGCGGATGGTCTGCGCATCGGCGAGGGGGACGTAGACGATCAGGTGATACCGCATGCACCAATGATCAATCATCAAGGTTCAATCATCAACTGATGTTTATTGATGATTGATCGGTTGAAACTTGATCATTTGCCCGAATACCAAGAAAGTCCCAGCATTACGAGGAACAAAACGACTCCTGCCGCGACTTTTTCCCACGTATCCAGAAACAGTGCCGTAATGCCGAACAGCGCGCCAATGGAGGCCGTGAGCGCGATCACCTGCCGCGGCGACCATCCTTTTTTCAACAGCCGGTGGTGGAGATGCTGGTCGGTGACGTCGCCCTTCCAAGGAGCGTGTCCGCGCCGCAGCCGGCGGATCACCACAAACAGCGAGTCGATGAGCGGCACCCCCAGGACGAGAAAGGCCGTCGCGACTTTTCCGCCCGCGTAGATCGTCAGAACTCCGATCATGAGACCGAAGAACATCGAGCCCGTGTCGCCCATGAGCACGCGCGACGGTGGAAAATCGAAGAGCAGCGCGGCGCCCGAAGTCGCTGCCAGGAGGAAGGCCAGGTAGGCGATCCACGGCTGCTGCACGCGATCGCTGAGCGCCAGGAAACCGATCGTCAGGAAGGCGATCGTGGAGAGCGTGCTCACTTGCCCCGGAATTCCGTCGAACCAATTGAGCGCGTTCACGGTGAAGAGAATCCAGAGAACCGTGAAGACGATGCTGAGCGCGTACGGCCATCCGCCGCTCAGGACGATGCTCGTGCCGACACCGAAGACGCCGCCGGGGAGGGGATTGGTCACCGCATCGATGCGGACGGACGAGAAGATCAGGATGGCCGCGACCGCGAGCTGTGCGGCGATGCGGAGCAGCGGCGAGAGGGGAGTGCGGTCATCGACGAAGCAGACCGCGGCGAGCAGCCCAATGGCGAGGAAGACGCCTGCCATGCGGAACGTCAGCACGGGGAGTGTCAGGTATGTGAACGCCAGGAACACGACGACGCACAGAATTCCCGTGGGATACGGGATCGGAGCGCGAGTGAGTCCGTAGCGCTTGGGAAAATCCACAAGGCCGATGCGGGGGAAGACCTTCAAAGCGGCAACATGCAGAACGACTGTCGCGAAGAAAGCGACGAGCGGGAAGGCAAGAAGGACAGACACGGGAAAAGCATAGCGGAAGTGGCCCACGGGACCGAGAGTGCCCTTGGTCACTTCAGTTCTCTTCATTTATAATGGATGTATGACTGCCGGAAAGATCCGTTCCGTCACCTCCGCAAACCTCGCAGGTAAGCTCGTGCTCGTCCGTGTCGATCATAATGTGACCAACAAAGACGACGGGACGCTCAAGAACGACGAGAAGATTCAGGCGACGATTCCGACGCTCGAGCTCCTTCTTAACCAAGGCGCTCGCTTGATTCTGATGACCCACGTCGGTCGTCCAAAAGGGAAGCCGGATCCGAAGCTCTCGACCGTCACCGTCGCGAAGCACTTGGAAACTCTCCTCAAAGGAGTCTCGGTGACGCACATCGGCAAGACAGTCGGGCCGGAGGTCGAAAAAGCGGCGAAGGCGCTCAAGAACGGGCAGATTCTGTATCTCGAGAACGTGCGGTTCCACCCCGAAGAAGAAGGCGAGCCACAGCAGCAAGCGGCATTCGGTAAGCAGCTCGCGGCTCTCGCGGAGGCCTATGTGAACGAAGCGTTTGCATCCTGTCATGAATACGAAGAAGCGAGCACCTGCGCGGCCGCCCGCCTGCTGCCGGCGTACGCAGGAATGTACTTGGAGAAAGAAGTGTCGATGCTCGGCAAAGTGCTCCAAGATCCCGCCCGCCCGCTGGTGCTGATCATCAGCGGCGCGAAAATGGAGACGAAGATTCCCGTCATTGAGCGCTTCCTCACCACGGGCGACGATATCCTGCTCGGCGGCTGCATCGCCAATACTTTTATCGCCGCGAAGGGATTCGACGTCGGTACGTCGAAGTATGAGCCCGAAAGCATCGAAAAAGCGCAGGAAATCATGCTGGAATCCAAGAAGGAAGGTTGCGCGACCATCCATGTGCCACGCGACGTCATCGTCGCGACGGAGGCGGTGGACGGCGCCGAAAAGCTCTGTCTGCCCGTGGAAGACATCGAAGGCGACATGAGTATCTTCGACATCGGCAAAGTGACGGTCGAACGGTACAAAGCGTGCATTGCGAAAGCGAAGACGATCATCTGGAACGGACCGCTGGGCTTGTACGAGATCAACCGCTTCTCGCACGCGAGCAAGCGCATCGCCGAAGCCGTCGCGGAGGCGACCGCACGCGGGGCTTACACCGTCATCGGCGGCGGCGATACCATCGATTTCCATGTCCGGTACGAGCATTCGTTGGATGCGTACTCGTTCGTCAGCACGGGAGGAGGTGCGATGCTGGAGTTTATTGGTGGACGGCCGTTCCCCGCTATTGAGGCGTTGAAGCGATAGGCAAACGACGTAAACGAAGAAAACGACGAAAACAAGGATCGTCGTTTACTTTGATTGCATCGTTTACTTCGTTTTCCTCCCGTTTTTCTCTAGAATTCCTTCCACTGATGTCCGAATCAAAGATCACCGTCCTTTGGCGTGCTGAGGAAGAATCCTGGAACGCTTTCTCGCGCCGGATCCGCGATGCCACAGGGGATCTCGTCGTCGTGCTCTCGAGCGCCGATAACACGCATTTGTTGCAAGAAGAGGACCGGAAACCTTTTCTCGAAGAACTGGCCAAGTTGCGGTACCGAATGCGGCTGGCGACCAAGGAGCCCGTGGTGATTCGCGCTGCTCGCGGCCAGGGCATCCGCGTGCTCGATAAGACCCGCAAGCTCCGTGCGCTCCTGGTCGGCAATTCCCGCAGTGCCGAAGCCCTGCGGTTCTTCTCCCCGAGTCTCTGGCGCCAGCAATGGCGGTCGAAGCTCCAGACGGTTGGGCTTCTTTCCGTGCCCAAGGCGCGCATCGTCACGCTTGTGCTGCTGAGCGCCGGGCTCTTCCTCTTCGTCATTTTGCGGCTGCTGCCGTCGGCAGAAGTGCGCGTGTGGGCGCGGTCCGACATCGTGACGCAGACGATGAACGTGACGCTCGCGGAGTCGGGATCCACCGTTCCGCCCTCGGGTCGCGTCCGCATGCAGCGGCTGCAGACCATCGAAGTCCGCGTGCGGAAGTCGATCACGTTCGACGAGATCAGTCCCGAATTCACCGGCAACGATGCGCGCACGACGATGACGGTGATCAATGAGACGAAAGAACCGTACTCGTTCCGCGCGGGCACCCGACTCCTGAATCAGGCGGGAATGATCTTCCGCATTCAGGCCGCCGTCACCGTGCCCCCCGGCGGAAAGCTCACCGTTCCGGCGAAAGCCGACCACCTTGATCTGTATGACAAAATTACCGGCGTGCGCGGCAACGTCCCGGCGGGGTTGCAGTGGGAATTCATCGGCCTTCCCGTCGCCGAGCGCAAGAGCGTCTATGCCAAGAACGAGGCGGCCGCCACGGGAGGAACCACGGCCGAACGCACCGTCTTGCAGCAATCGGATCTCGCGGCCGCGCGCAAGCGCCTGGAGCAAGAACTTCTGTTGCAGGCCAAACAACTCATCGAAGAAGAGCGACAGCTCCGCAATGCCCGCGACCCCGATGCCCGCATTGAGCTTCTCGCCAGAGACGCACTCATCCTCTCGACCTACAGCGGCTTCGTTCTGCCCACGCAATTCCTCGGTCAGCCCGTGAAATCGGTCCCCATCGACGGGCAACTGATCTACAGCATTCCCGCCTATAACTTGCAGGCGCTGGAGGCCGCCTACAGCAAAGAACTCGTGGCGCATACCTCGGAGGGGAAGCGACTGATCGACGACTCCGTCCATATCGATCCCGAAAAGGTGATCGTCATCGAGTACGCCGACGACGGCTCCAAAGAGAACCGCTACACCGGTTCGTGGATCAAAATCACCGCCGACGTGGTGGGGACCGAACAGTTCGTGCTCGATCCTTTGTCGCCGGTCGGCGCGAAGTTCGGGAAGAAAGTGCGCGAAGCGATCGCCGGCCTCTCCGTTCACGACGCGCAGAGGATCCTGCGCAACTTCCCCGAAGTCGATCGCGTCGAGATCCGCTTGTGGCCGCCGTGGGCCGGAGT
>JABFSS010000117.1 GCA_013140485.1 Candidatus Peribacteraceae bacterium
CAGCCTTGCCCGCGTTGCCCGAGATTGTGCCGTCATCAATCGCGGTGACGAGGTCCAGGAGATTGTTCACCGACGGCGCGTCTGCCGGCGACTTGCCGTTCGCATTCAGGAATCCGATCAGCTGCGTCAGCACGAAACTCGACGCGCGTTTAGCGTCATTCGTTTTTGCGAAGACCGCATCGAAAATCGAACGGATGCGGACGTCTTCGAGCAGCGAGCTCGCTTCGGCGTTATTGAGGCCCAATCCGACGTATTTCTTCTTCAATTCACGCGGCAGAATGGGAATATCTTTTTGAATGCCTGCGAGCATCGTTTGGTCGATCGCAAGCGGCGGAATGTCCGGCTCCGGGAAGTAGCGGTAGTCGTCGGCGCTCTCTTTATCACGGAGCAAGCGCGTCTTGCCTTCGTCGTCTTGCCATCCGACGGTGATGTCTCGCTTGAGCGGACCGCCCGTTTCCTCCCAGGATTTCCGCAGGCGCGCCTCCTCATACTGTAATGCGCGCTCCAGCGCCTTGAACGAGTTCAGGTTCTTGATCTCACTGCGGGGATTGAGCTTCTTCGTCCCTTTCTCGCGCAGGGAAATGGACGCGTCAAAGCGCATCATGCCTTTGAACATGTCGGCTTCGGAGGCGTTGACCGTGATCAGCATCCTGCGGAGTTCTTCGGCGAACGCGACTGCTTCATCAGAACTTCTCAAATCCGGTTCTGTCACGATTTCCATCAGTGGCGTTCCCGCGCGGTTGTAGTCGCAGAGCGTCACCGATCCTCTGTGCGTCAGTTTTCCCGCGTCGTTCTCCATGTGCAGTCTCGTGATGCCGCACGCCATCTCTTTCTCTCCCAGGTCATAGGTCACCGCTCCTTTCGATGCGAGCGGGAAATCATACTGGGAAATTTGAAATCCCGAGGGGAGATCAGGATAAAAGTAATGCTTCCGGTCGAAGTGACTGCTCGGGTTCACGGTGCAGTTGAGCGCGAGCGACATCTTCACCGCTTTGATAATCGCTTCCTTATTGGGGACCGGCAGCGTTCCCGGGTGGCCCATGCAGACCTCGCACACCGTCGTGTTTGCCTCCTTTTCGAACGCGTCGTTATCGCACCCGCAGAACATCTTCGTCTTCGTGTTCATTTGGGCGTGGACCTCCAGGCCGATGATGGCTTCTAATTCAGGCATATTGTCATTCTGAGCGTAGCGAAGAATGAGGATAGTCCACAATCAGCACTCCCTCCAAGTGATCCACTTCATGCTGCACGACGCGCGCGTCGAAGTGCATGAGCTTGCGCTGCTGCTTCTTCCCCTGGAGATCAACGTAATCCAGTTTGATTTCGATGGAGCGAGGGATCATGAGCCAGACGTTCGGCAGACTCAGGCAGCCCTCCTGGTCGATGTCGGTCTCTTTGCTCTTCGAGGTGATCTTCGGATTGATCAATGGCGTGATCTTGCCGCCGATGACGGCGATGCAGATACGCTCGGTCCGGTTGACCTGCGGCGATGCCAGCCCCACGCCGCTTGCTTCGTGCATGGTTTCGATCATGTCTTTGATCAATTGTTTGATCTCCTTTGTGACTTTTGGAACCTTCTTCGTTTTTGTCCGAAGAATCGGATTATCTGGACCAATGACAATAGGGAGGATGGCCATTCGGAATGGAAAATTGAAAATGGAAAATTGCTAATTTCATTTTCCATTATCCATTTACAATTTTCAATCCTCAATTGCTCTTTGCCAGCGTTTTCACTCCTGCCCTCTTCTTCAACTCCTCAAACGACAGAATCTTCCCCGAGTCGAGCATTTTTTGTAGCGCTTGCGTCGTCAGAAGAACATCGGCCAGGGCACGGTGGCGGTCGACCGGCACCTCAAGATTGAAACGTTTGCAGAGAACGTCGAGCGAATGACGAAATTCCGCCGGGTAGAGGTTGCGGCTCAGGATCATCGTGCAGAGGCATTCAGGTAGGTCGACGAAGCCCCAGCAGTACTGCTTCTCGGATTCCAGGAATCCATAATCGAACTGCGCATTGTGCGCGATCAAGGTCGACCCGTTCGCGAATTCCAGAAATTGCGGCAGCACGAGGTCGATGGTCGGCGCGTTCTTCACGTCCTCGTCGGAAATCTTGTTCACTTGCCGCGCGTCCCACGGAATATCGCGCTCGGGATTCACGAACGTCACAAAATGCTCGTCCAGAATCTTCCCGTTCTCCAGCCGCACCGCTGCAATCTCCACAATCCGGTGTCCCCGCTGGGGATCGAGACCGGTCGTCTCAATGTCGAAAATGGTCAGAGGCGGCAGCACAAGGTCGACAGAATAGTGGAAGTCTCCGGATAGAGGAAATGGTCAGATGGGCAAATGGTCCGGTGGTAGAATCATGAGCCCATCTGCCCATCCGACCACATGCCATTCGATGCTTCCACCGTCCTCAGCACGCTGGAAAAACTCCACGAGCCCCCGCGCACGTTCCTCGATTTCGATTCGCCTTTCCATCTGCTTGTGGCGACGATCCTCAGCGCGCAGTGCACCGATAAGCGCGTGAACATGGTCACGCCGGCGTTATTCAAAAAGTATCCGTTGCCGCAGGATTTTCTTGCCGTGCCGGAAGAAGAACTGCGCCGCGACATCTTCACATGCGGGCATTACAACAATAAAGCGAAGTACCTGCGTGAAACGTCCCGCATCCTCGTAGAGAAGTTCAATAGCGAAGTGCCCCAAACGATGGAAGAACTGCTGACGCTCCTCGGCGTGGGACGCAAAACGGCGACGGTCGTTCTGTATGCGGCTTTTCAGCGGCAGGAGGGGATTGCGGTGGATACACATGTATGGCGCGTCAGCAAACGTCTCGGCCTCACGAAAGCGAACAGTCAGGGAAAAATCGAACTCGATCTCATGCGGCAGACGCCGCGGGCGAAGTGGGGGCTGTTCCATACACTTCTTATCACTCACGGACGAACCGTCTGCACGGCGAGGAATCGGCAGTGTGAGAAATGTCCGTTTAAGAATGACTGCCCCTCGTCACTCGTGACCGGAAAAATTGACTTGGCGAAAAAGTAGATAATAATCATAGGCATGACGAAATCTATTGAGTCGTATCGCACGGAGAGAATTCTCATACAACCGGCAGATATTCCTCCAAATAAAGTCCGGTTGGTTCAGTCTTTATTGGATCTTATAGAATCGCAATCCTGGGAAAAAGTTCGGGGAACGGTGATGGGAACCTTGGACCTCTTTAATATTCCGTATACTGCCATTGAACAAGAGCGTGAAGGATATGTGCATGACGAGCAGTAGGTATACTGGCTTGGATGATCTCTGTCTTTTTGACGCTCTTCGCGGCCGGCCTCGTCACGATCCTGCTGCCGTGCATCCTCCCGCTCATCCCGGTCGTTTTGGGCGTGAGCATCGTTGGGAAAAGCAGGCTGCGGCCGCTCGTGACGATTGGGGGAATGGTGATTTCGTTTGTCGCGTTCACATTCATCTTGCAGGTACTCCTGAGCAATTTCGTCACGTTCGCCGATGTGATCCAAACGTCGACGTATTACGTTCTTCTCCTCTTCGGCATCTGCTTCCTTACCAACAACAGACTCATCCAGCTTCTGGTTGCCGCGGTCGGCGGATTCTTCTACTGGAAGTTCGGTTGGGTCGTCATGACGGTTGCAGAAGTCGGCGGGTGGCTCGCGATTGAAATCGGCGGACGGGTGGCGTCAAAGATTCAACAGCTCGGATCGGACGTGCAGCAGTCCGCGCGGTCGGGTCTGGGGTCCGATTCCCTCCTCACCGCCTTCATCGTCGGCCTCACGCTTGGTCTTGTATGGGTTCCCTGCGCGGGGCCCGCTCTGGGGTTCGCGCTCGCGCTGGTCCGCGAAGAACCCGGCGCGATGGCACTCGGAGCACTCGCAGCCTACGGACTCGGCGCGGCAGTTCCTCTCCTGATCGTTGCGTATGGAGGACAGTGGGCGGTGCACTCCGTCAGAGCCTTGAGTCAATACACGGGTCGCATCAAGCAGTTCGCCGGCGCCATTCTCATTATCACCGCGATCGGATTCCAGTACGGCTGGCTGATGACTTTTCAGGCATGGCTCACCGACGTGACGGGCTTTGGCAATCTTGGATCTCGGATCGAAGAGCAGTTATTTGCTACGAATGAAAATTCCTCTGTCGCCTCTGTTCCTTCTGTACTCTCCTCTATGACTTTGCCAAAACTTCCAAAAATCACGAGAGCTCCGGAATTCACCGGCCTTGGTCCGTGGCATAACTCGCCGCCGTTTACACTCGCGTCGCTGAAAGGCAAAATCGTCCTCGTCGACTTCTGGACGTACAGCTGCATCAACTGCATCCGGACGCTGCCGTATATGGAGGGATACTGGAATAAATTTAAAGACCAGCCATTTCTCCTCCTCGGCGTCCACACGCCTGAGTTCGTTTTTGAAAAGAGCGAGCGCAACGTCGCCGATGCCATCAAGCGCCACGGACTCACGTATCCCACGGCGCAGGATAACGACTTCGGAACGTGGAATGCGTTCGCCAACCGCTACTGGCCGGCGAAATATTTGATCGATGCCGACGGCTACATTCGCTACACGCACTTCGGCGAGGGGGGATACGAAGAGACGGATCTTGCGATCCAAAGTCTCCTCAAAGAAATCGGCGCGACGGCGAAAGGGCCGATGATCGGCGGGGATCAACAGCCGCAGGAGTACCGTGACCGTTCGCCGGAGACATACCTGGGCGAACGCAGTTGGCCTGCGTTCTTCAACAGCCTCGGCGATCCCGATGATGCAGTGCATACGTACACCGCGCCGTCTTCGCTTCCGCTCAATCGCTATGCCTTGGTCGGTGATTGGCAACTGAGCGGGGATGGAGAGCATCAGATTCTTCGCAGTAGCGAAGGGGAGATCCGGTATCAGGCGCTGGCTGCGGAAGTGAATCTGGTGCTGGGACTTGAAGAGGGAATCTCTTCCGTAAACGCAGACGTCTTTGTCGATGGCAAAAAAACGAAGAGCATCACCATCGTTCCGAATGATCTCTACAGTCTCTTCACGGGAGACTATGGCGAGCATGAGATTATCCTGAAGATTCATGGAAAGGGTGTGGCGGGATATGCGTATACGTTCGGGTCGTAATCACGCTGTTTTCCTCATGTGAAAGCCTAAAAGAAGGATTTGTATTTCCCATTCTTTCTTTTCTAAAAAAGAAAGGTAGCATGCTGCACTTCTAACATTTTCCCATTGAACATGCCTATCGACGGTTTACTACAAGCACTTGAGCAGCTCGGGGCAGAGAACGCCGCCACCGAAGCAGAGCGCATTGATGAGACCATAGAGTGTGAGATGGCCATCAATGACATTCAGGGGCCCGTCACGCGGTATCTTGGAGGTGAATCTCTGTCCAAGGGTCTCATCCTGCGGCAGCTTTTTCAGATTTTGGATGTGCAGTTCCCAGAAAGATTCTCCGAAGTCACCGCGAAGTTGGCGTTTGGAAAACTCAGACTTTCCGAACGGGATATCGCGCTTGCCTTCGCGGAGCTTCGCGTTGCCCCCGTGGCAGTCCAGGACGCCATCGCACAGGCATGTAGAGCGATCTCTGAGGGTAGGCCTAACGATTCGCTTGAAGAATGGCTCGCGACAATCGGAATTCCGTCGGCGGAGTAACGTCCCTTTCGTCATAAAAAGTATGGATAAGCGCAATGCCTTCCGCGAGAGATCTCCAGTCTCCAGTACTAAATCCAACATGGATGAGGCTCAGATTTTGGCGACTGCTCTTTGTAAGGTCAACGTCACGGATATTTTAGGCGCCCTGAAGAAAATTAGGGCAGTCGAATTATGTGTTCGTCTGGCGCTACTGGCCGCAGCAGAACGAGTGAATCGAGGCGTGGAAGCCGGAGGCAGGTTCAAAGATCTTCTTGCGGCGGAAGCGGGGGTACAGTTTTAAAGAAGAAAGAGTGGAAGCAAATGCAGGCATGGTTCGCATCGTCGTTCACATCGCCGACGGATACAGGAAGAATGTGAAGAGCAATCCCGCGATCCCTCCGCACAAGGAGAGCATTGCCCAGACGGGGCATTCTTTGAGCCATGCATTCGTTGAGAACTTCAGTCGGTGATTGATGCTCAGACTTTGCAGACATCCAAACGGCGTCAGTCCGCCAGCCCATGTGAGGAGAACAAGAAGCAGACGAATCTGCCATATCGCCAGGGGGTGAGAGAGAATGATGGAGGCCTGCATGGCCGCCAGAGCGACGTTGTCGGTCACGGCTGAGCAAAGTGAGAGGACAATCAGCAGTGTGAACTGGAATGCCGGCGGCAGCAGGAAGAAGAAGCCGAACATGCCGCTGCCGCTCAGGCCGTGTTCGATGAACCACAGGAGCGAGAAAATAACCATGAGCTTGAACCAAATGGGTATCTGCTCGCGCAGGTGATGATGAATGACGTGACCGACGCCCGACGAAGAAAGATGCACGACTGCGGCGATGCCCGCCGGCAGCAGCAAGATCCACAGCGGAACGGATATGGACGTTCCGATTGTGTCCATAATGGCATGCGCGACAATGCCGGCAGCGAGGAGTGTCACCGTACAGACTCCCAATCCGGAATTGAAGATCCCCGTCACATGCCGTTTCGTATCGCCGGGAATATGCATCGTCTGCGGTTCATGGGGTTTCCATTCCACGCCGCTCCGTGCCATGAGTATTCCCAACCACGCGGCGGGAACAAGAATGCCAAAGAGACATATTGGCCAATTCGTAAGCCAGAAGGAGGGGGTCACCGTATGGAGAAGAGGACCGAGAGTTTCATGAAACTTGATGTTGGTCGGTTCCGCCGCAACGGTGACGAGATTGGAAATCAATCCGCCGAAGAGTAACGCGAAGAGCGCGCGCGTTGCCCAGGCAGATGGAAGCAAATTGAAGAGCAGTACGCAGGAAATGATGACGATGGAGACGCCGTCAAGAATATTGCCGAGAAGTCCCATCACGACGACATAGAGCGGGATGAGAATGAAGGGCTTCAGTCCTATTTTCTGACAGAAGTGATACAGGGCATTGGGCAGTGGAGAATGTTCGAAAGAAATGCCCGTCAACACAATCGAGATGTATGCCGCCCATACGGCGGGACTGAAGGCCTGCAGCGACGTGGGCCTGCCGTTCACCGGCGCAAGCAATGGAAGCAGCAGCAGAAACGTCCCTGCGGCAACTCCCGGAAAGAGCGCGGTGCCCAGCCGCTGCATCCACGACAATCGCGCGGGAAGTTCCCCGAAGAGCGAAAAAATGATGAGAACGATGCCGACGACGGGGCCAGCCGCTCCGAAGAGGTTTTGGACCGCAGGCGGAGCCCACACGGTTCCTACCGTGAGCGCAATGCCCAGCGACATGATCCACAGAGTCCGGAGTTTCAGCCGGTACACACTTCGTCGCGCATTCCACCGCCAAACAACCTTGGGAGAGAGTGACTCCCCGAAGGTTGTTGAAGGGGCGGAAAGAGTCATTGCCTAAAGGTCATCGAAAACATATGCCGGCATCCCATGCTCACCGACGTCCAAGCCTTCCTTTTCTTCCGCCGTTCCGACGCGCAGACCGATCACGGCTTTGATGACGAGCCACGCAATAGAGGAGGCGATGACGACGAACGCGCCGACCGCGACGACACCCACTGCCTGCGACGTCAAAAGCGTCAGACCCCCGCCGTAGAGCAGGCCGTTGGCGCCCGTGAAGACGGAACCATCAATAGTCGCGAAGAGACCGACGGCGAGGGTTCCCCACACACCGTTGATCAAGTGGACGGAGAGTGCGCCGACGGGATCATCGATCCGCAGCTTCTCGAATCCGAAGACTGCCAGGACCGCCAGGACCCCGGCAATGCCGCCGATCACCACGGCACCCGCCATGGAGACGGCATCGCATCCCGCGGTAACCGCCACGAGGCCGCCGAGCGTTCCGTTGATGATCATGCTCAAGTCCGGCTTCTTCTGGAGATACCACGAGGCCAGAAGAGCCGTGAGCGTACCCGCTGCTGCCGCGAGGTTTGTCGTCAGAGCGATGTGCGCAATCGAGCGTGCGTCGACCGCCATGGTGCTTCCCGGATTGAAGCCGAACCAGCCCAGCCAGAGGATCAATCCTCCCAGCGTGACGTTCGTCATGTTGTGTCCCCGGATGGTTTGAGCCTTTCCCTGGGCGTCAAACCTCCCCAGACGCGGGCCGAGGATGATGGCGCCCATCAGAGCAGCCCATCCTCCGATACTGTGGACCACGGAGGATCCGGCGAAATCATGGAAGGGCGTCGCAAGCGTTGAGAGGAAGCCGCCGCCCCAAATCCAGTGGCCGGCGATGGGGTAGATAACGGCGGTCAAGGCGGCCGCAAACACGATGAAGGAGCCGAATTTTATGCGCTCGGCAACGGCGCCCGAGACGATCGTGGCGGCGGTGCCGGCGAAGACCAGCTGGAAAAAGAATTTGGCCGCCATCGGGACGGAGGTCCAGTCGAGCGCGCTGAATGACGCTGAACCGTTGATCAGCGACGGCAAGAAGCCCGTGAGACCGATGTACGGATTGCCGTTCCCGAACATCAGCGCAAAGCCAATGGTCCAGAAGGCGATGCTGGAGACCGCGAAGACGACGTAATTTTTGGCGAGGATGTTCACGCAGTTCTTGGCGCGGCAGAGGCCGGATTCCACCAATGCGAAGCCCGCGTTCATGAAGAACACGAGGAAGGCGGTCATGAGGACCCACGACGTGTCGAGGGCGATCTTGAGGTCGGGGAGTGTGAGTTCCATGGGGAAGGGGGGGGCGGGAAAGGGACAGAGGAAACAAAAGAGACAAAAGGGTTCAGACGTCGTAGTAGCGGAAGAATTCAGACGCCGTGGGTCTCTTCGACTCATCGGCTGCCTCGGCGCGCTTACCGGCGATGAAGTTGTCGATCAATGCCTGGCTGAAGACGCCGCCCTGGAGGAGGAATTCGTTATCCTGCTCGAGCGCGTCCAATGCTTCCGAGAGTGAGGCCGGAGCGCGCTTGATCTTGGCCAGTTGTTCGGGAGCCATGTCGTACAAGTTGCCGTCGGTGTGATCGCCCGGGAGCAAGCCTTTCGCGATGCCATCGAGTCCGGCGAGCATCAGCGCGGAGAAGGCGAGGTACGGGTTGCAGGCGGGGTCCGGCATGCGGAATTCGACACGCTTGGCCTTGGGGTTGTTGCTGTACATCGGGATGCGGATCGCGGCGCTACGGTTGCGGGCCGAGTAGATCAAGTTCACCGGGGCTTCGAAGCCCGGAACGAGACGCTTGTAGCTGTTGGTCGTCGGGTTGCAGATTGCGCAGAGAGCCTTGGCGTGGTGAATCAATCCCGCAATGTAGTGCAGCGCCATCTTGCTCAGTCCCGCATATTCTTCGCCGGCGAAGAGCGGCTTGCCCTGCTTCCACAAGCTCATGTGGACGTGCATCCCCGAACCGTTGTCGCCGAAGAGAGGCTTCGGCATGAAGGTCGCCGTTTTTCCATAGCGGTATGCGACGTTGCGGACGATGTACTTGTAGCGCATCAATTTATCCGCCATCACCAGCAGTTCATCACGCTCCATGTCGATCTCCGCCTGGCCGGCGGTGGCGACTTCGTGGTGGAAGGTTTCGATCTTGATGCCGGCGCGCTCCATTTCGCGGACCATCGTCGAGCGGAGGTCCTGCTGCTGGTCCATCGGCGATGTCGGGAAGTAGCCTTCTTTGTGGCGGATCTTGTAGCCGAGGTTGCCCGCCATGCCGTCTTCTCCCTTGCCCGTGTTCCAGATGCCTTCGGTGGAATCAACGTCGTACATCGCGCCGTGGGCGCTCGTGTCGTACTTCACGGAATCAAAAATGAAGAACTCCGCTTCCGGTCCGAAGTAGGCCATATCGGCGACGTTGCTGTTCTTCAAGTACTCCATCGCGCGCATCGCGACCGTGCGGGGGCTGCTGTCATACCACTCGCCCGTGATCGGATCCTTGACGTTGCAGAGGACTGAGAGCGTCTGTTCAGTCTTAAACGTGTCAAGAATGGCGGTTGTGGGATCGGGAACCAGCAACATGTCGGACTCCTGGATCATGCGGAAGCCGCGGATCGAACTTCCGTCGAAGCCCGCCGAGCCCTTCAGCACGTCTTCCATCTCGTGGATCGGTTTGCTCGTGTGCTGGAGCGTGCCGGGAACGTCGACGAACGTGAGGTCGAGCACGGTGCATTCATGCTTCTTGGCGAACGCGATGGCGTCGTCGGCCGTCTTGATCTTCGGCGTGAACGACAGGTCGTCGCCCGCATGCGTGCGGGGGATCTTCATGAGTTCCTTTTCGAGTGCTCCGGCGACGGGATTCATAAGAAAATGGGGAAGAAATGAAAGTGGTCGCGTATGTTTTACGGGCTGACGGAAGGGAATCCAACGGGGTGTCCGAACACAATTTGTCGTTCTGTTCATTTTTTTTACAACACGGTTGCTTTACACTGATGCCCCTACGAGACGGTGTCAGCCCTGAATTTTCTTCATCCTTCTCGTCAGTGTTTGAGACAATTACACGTTGCGACCCCTCTCATCTATGGCAAAAGACTTACTGCGCATTTTGGAGTCCGTCGGTCTGAGTGATGCACAGGCCGCGCTCTACGTTGCGGGCTTGCAACTGAGCTCGGCTCCGGCCTCCGAATATGCCAAGGCAACAGGAATCAACCGGATTACGGCCTACAACACACTGGAGGAGATGGTGCATCAGGGGCGGTTCACACTTGTCAAGAAAGTGCGCGGCAAGTGGTACGCGCCGGTCGCGCCCGAATACCTCGCGGTCGATGCCCGTAAGAATGCCGATGCGCTGGACCGATCGCTTCCGGAATTGCGGTCGTTGCAAGGCACCAAGGAGCGGAAGCCGCATGTGCGCTTTTTCGAAGGCTGGGACGGCGTCCGCCGCATTTACGACGACACACTCGCGGCGCGCAGCGAAATCCTCAACTTCGCCAACTCCGCCGTCGTGCGCAAATACTGGCCGAATTATGACGAAGCGTACGTCGCCGAACGCGTGAAGCGGGGGATCCACTTGCGCGGCATCGCCCCCGATGACGTCATGGGACGGCGGGTCCACGGCGAAGACAAGAAAAAGCTGCGTGAGATCCGTCTCGTCCCTGCCAAAGATTTCGACTTCACGAACGAGATCAACATTTACGATCATAAAGTCGCGATCTGTTCCTTCGCCAGTTCGCCGCAAATGTTCGGCGTGATCATCGAGAGCAAAGAAGTGGCGGAGACGCAGAGGCAGATCTTCGAGATGGCGTGGAGGTACGCAGGCAGGAAATGATTGTCACTCTGAGCGGAGCGAAGAGTGGCTTGGCGGTACACAGCCAAGCCTAACCGCTAAATCCGGAGCTTGTCTTCAATCATTTACAGCACTCGCTTGTCGCCATGGCATCTGAGTTACGGACGACGGCACGGGACGCATGGCATCTGGATTGATCTTGGACAGAACAGAGTTTTTGTGAGCGGCAATTTCAGAACCGATGCGGGCGCGCTCGTCAACAAGTATAAAACTCGGACGGGCTCCCAGCCCATCGAGAACACTATCCATTTGACCTGCCTTATTCATGGCGTCGTACAATTTTTGCAGAAAGTCATAGACATACTCCCGCTGTTTTTTTGCAGGAAGATTTTCGACGATAGTCGCAAGCGCGTTTGGATGGCCGAGATCCAATTCGCCGGATAGTCTTTCCATCGCCGAGGGGTCATCCTGAATGCCGTAGCGCTTGGCTTTGTTTGCCATACGTATTTTGGGAGAGAAGTCTTAAGTGTATATTAATAATATATTTGTAAATAAAAAGCAACTTTCTCCTGACAATACGCATCTTTTGGATGACCTCACGCATCTATGACAACGCGAGACAGTTTGCTCTTTCTGAAGTTTCTCCTGCTATTCTTGCCGCATGCGCGCATATCTTCATTTACTTCAACATATCCTCGATCACGGCGTCAAAAAAGACGACCGCACGGGCGTGGGAACGCTCAGCACATTCGGCAACCAGATGCGGTTCAATCTGCAGGAAGGTTTTCCTCTGCTAACCACAAAGAAGCTCTCGACCCGTTCGATCTTCCAGGAACTTCTCTGGTTTCTGAAAGGCGATACCAACGTGAAATCTCTGCAGGCGGTGGGCGTGAGTATTTGGGACGAATGGGCGACGGCGGAGCAGTGCGCCAAATTCGGGCGGCAAGAAGGCGAACTGGGTCCGGTGTACGGGCATCAGTGGCGCAACTTCGGTGCGACGATGAAGCCGGATGGGACGTATGAGAAAAATGGCGTGGATCAGATCGCGCAGCTGATCGAAGGCATCAAGAAGAATCCCAATAGCCGTCGGCACATCGTCACCGGATGGAATCCGAAGGAGGCAGATCAAGTGGCACTGCCGCCCTGCCACACCTTGTTTCAGTTCTACGTGACATCAGGGATCGCGGGCAGAATGCCCGCGCTAAGTTGCCAGCTCTATCAGCGCAGCGCCGATACATTCCTGGGCGTGCCGTTCAACATCGCCAGCTATGCCCTGCTCACGCACATGATTGCGCAAGTCTGCGGTCTCCAGGTCGGCGAGTTCGTCCACACGCTCGGCGATACGCATTTGTATCTGAATCATCTCGATCAAGCGAAGGAACAACTCAGCCGTGAGCCAAGGAAGATTCCACAATTGAAGCTGAATCCGGCGGTCAAAAACATCGATGACTTCAAGTATGAAGATATTGAGATCATCGGATATGACGCCCATCCGAGTATAAAAGCGCCGATTGCGGTATAAATCCTAAACTCTAACTTCAAAATCCTAAGCAAATCCTAATTCCTAACACCTTGTTTCTTGAAAATTGTTTAGGATTTAGGGTTTAGGGTTTAGGATTTCCGCATGATTCTCTCCATCATCGCCGCCGCGTCCGACAACAACGTCATCGGGAACAAAGGGCAGCTTCCCTGGAAGCTTGCCGAGGATTTCAAACGCATGAAAGAACTGACGATGGGTCATCCGCTCATCATGGGACGCAAGACGCACGAGTCCATCGGAAGGGCGCTCCCCGGCCGCCGCAACATCGTCATCACGCATCAGAAAATGACATTTCCCGGCTGCGAAGTGGTCACATCACTTGATGGGGCTCTCCAGTCCGTCACGGATGAAACAGAAGCATTCATCTTCGGCGGAGGCGAGATTTACAAGCAGGGGATGGAGAAGGCGCAGAAGATTTACCTGACACGCGTGCAAGCGTCAGTAGAGGGGGATGCATTTTTTCCGGAGATTGATCCGAAACACTGGAAAGAAGTTGCACGCGAAGACCATCCTGCGGATACGGAGAATCAGTATCCGTATTCGTTTATCACGTACGAGCGGAAAACTGAGTTATGAAAGTTTTTGCTCGGCACGATCCAGCAATTGTCTTTCTTGAACTTCATCAAGAAAAACAGCCATTGGAATGATATCGGGAGTATTTTCGCCATTAAGACAAATAGTGACGTCTTGATTGGTAAGCGCCAGAATCGTACCGAACGTATTATCAGGAAAATGTACGAGGCTTTTTTCTCTGTACACTACGTGATTGATCTCCACAGAGGGAATGGACTTCATTGTGCACAGGGGAAAGAGAAGGCATTGTGCACGAAGCGTTTTTCCGGTCAATGTTGCACATCTACCATATCGACTTTTCCTCTTCCATTAGCCATGAATCTGCAGTCATGAATTTTCTCGGCAATCTCTGCGGGCGAGTGCCAATGGACGTGGGAGACTAGTGGCATGTACGGACTCGCACTCGCACAGGACATGTACAGAGACACCGCCCGGAAAACTCGCGGGCAGAAATTCAGCACGGTGGCCAAGAATTTAAAAAGCAAAGCCGATGCGTTGGAATCAAGAGTCGGCGATGAGCAGGACGTGCAAAATGATGTGGCCGATACTCTCGGCGATCTTTCCGGTGACACGCGTGAACAAGTCGATCAAGTGTTCGAAGGAGATCCGGCTGCGGTGAAGACCATCAAGGAAACCGTCACGCATCTTCGCCAAGGTGCGGAGGATATTCTGGCGACAACGGAGCATGCAGACATGGAGAACAAGGAACACGGAGGCGAGACTCTGGCGGAGGCGCAATTGGAAGTCACGGGATCGGAGACGGGAGATGCGGAGAAAATGGCAGGCAAGAATACGGTCGTCGATAAAGATGTGGGCGTAGGAGCGGCTGCACATGAGACAGAGCACGCAGAGAAACAGGCGGTACAGACCGTTGACCGCGTATCAGCTACTCCCAACGCCGTCGAGCAGACTACCGTTTCCAATACACTCGACGAAGCACCCAAGAAGGATGAGATGACCTCAACACAGTTGACCGAAGCGGGAGCGGTTGCGGTGCAGATTCAAGCAGCACCCGGAAGCAAAGAGACCCTCGATACAATTTACAAAGACACGTATGAACATGTTCGTAGCGTCGTCGGCAGTGATCAGCGAGTTATTGAACTTGCACGACAGAAAGACGGATTGGAGCAGGTGGGGGAGATGATGGCTGTCTGAATGCCGGGAGTCAGCTCAGACGTCGGCGTCTGAGCTGACCTTAACGATGAATCAATGTCATAAACTCCTCCCGCGTCTTCGGATCTTCTTTAAACAACCCCTTCACACAGCTCGTCACGGCCGTGGAATGCTGCTTCTGCACACCGCGCATCATCATGCAGAGGTGACTGCACTCGATCACCACGCCGATGCCTTTGGGCTTGAGAATTTTCTCAAGCGCGTCACAGATCTGTTGGCCCATGCGCTCCTGCACCTGGAGCCGTCGCGCGTACATGTCGACGATCCGCGGAATTTTGCTCAGGCCGATGACATGCTTCTTGGGGATGTAGCCGACATGCACTTTGCCGAAGAAAGGGAGCAAGTGGTGCTCGCAGAGGGAATACACTTCGATGTCCTTCACGATGACCATGCCCTCGGTATCCACCGGCATCAGCGCATTGTTCACGATCTTGTCGACGTTCTGATCGTAGCCGGAGGTCATGAACTCGTACGCTTCGCGGACGCGGCGGGGTGTTCCCTTCAGGCCGGGGCGGGATGGATCTTCGCCGAGAGCTTCGATGAGCTTCTGGATGAGGTCTTCCATGGGTGGGGAGTATGCCGAGATTTGTTAATAATGGCCACCTCCCCTGTGACGGAGAGGAGGTGACCGGGAGGTCGTTCTTGTGAGGAGAACGGCCCGGGTTGCCCACCATAACGCGTATGACGGGTTGCCCTTCTCCTCCCCCGCAGGGGAAGATCGCGGCGATAGTAATGTTAATTTTACTTACTACAAGATAATCCTGACTTTTTCGACCTCCTGATCGAGCGTTCCTTCCAGCAATTCCTCCCATGTCTTCTCGAGCACGGGATGTTTCCCCAATGGATCCATGAGTTCGCTCAGCGGTTCCAGGACGAAGCGGCGTTCGTGCATGCGGGGGTGCGGGATGATCAGAGGGCCGTCAGATTCTTTTGCTTGATGGGAGGCGTGCCAGGTCTCTGCATCGGGATGAATGCCGGTACCGTGCAGCAGGAGATCGAGGTCAATGGTCCGCGGACCGAAACGAAACGGGGGATTTTTTCCCAGGTGCCGCTCGATGTGGCTCAGGAATTCGTAGATTTCATCGGGAGAGTGATCGGCATCGAGCATGGCGACCGCATTCAAGAAGTCTTCCTGCCTCTCGTGGTGCATGGGCGCGCTGCGGTAGACCGACGAGAAGCGGATGGCTGGGTGACGGTCGCGAAGCAGCGTGACCGCAGCTTTGATGTTGTCTTCGGGGTCGATGTTGCTGCCGAGGGCGATGTAGATCGAAGGCACAGAGGCGACAAAGGGAACAGAGGGGACAAAGGCGATATCACTTGGTTCGGATAATCGTGAGTGTAACGTGACGAGCTCCGGGAATCGCAAATTTCTTCACCGTCACCGTCACTGCGGTCGTTTTATACTTCTTGAGAATCATCTGCGCGACGTCTTCGGCAAAGCGCTCGATGGTTTTGCGTTCTTTCTTTGCGAGTTCCTTCAAATCATTCGTCACGTCGGAATAATTGACCGATTTCTTCACGTCGTCGGATTTTGCGGCCGCTTTGGCGTCAATTTCCATCTCCACGGTCACCAAGATGCGCTGCTCGGTTTCGCGTTCTTCCTTGGGGACGCCGATGTGCGTCCAGAGTTCGAGGTCGGTGATGGTAAGCAAATCGGACATGAATCAAGAATAAAGAATCATGAATCAAGAATGAAGTTTTTCATGACTCATGCTTCATGATTCGTTATTCAGCGTTTTACGCCGAACAACTCAGGCCTTTC
Organism: Candidatus Peribacteraceae bacterium; assembly: GCA_013140485.1. GTDB lineage: Bacteria > Patescibacteriota > Gracilibacteria > Peribacterales > Peribacteraceae > JABFSS01. Next base: position 16,277 of record JABFSS010000117.1, read on the forward strand.
GGCCAGTTTTGTTTCCGCAAGGCGGCGCAACAACCATCGAGTGACGGTGACGGCCGTGAACATGGAGAGAAGCGTTCCCATGCCGAGCGTTACGGCGAATCCGCGGATGATGGAGGTGCCTGCGGAGAAGAGAATCAAGCACGTGATCAATGCGGTGATGTTGCCGTCGCGGATGGCGGGCCAAGAGTGCTTAAAGCTGGACTCGATCGCCGATTTCACCAGTTTCCCTTTTCGCAGTTCTTCCTTCATGCGCTCGAAGACGAGCACGTTGGCGTCCACCGCCATTCCGATGCTCAAGATGGTTCCCGCCATGCCCGCGAGCGTCAGTACGATGTAATTGCTGCTGAAGAGCAGGAGAGGGAGCTTGAAGATCGCGAAGAGGAGCACGGCGTAGAAGAGCAGAGCGATATCGGCCATCAAGCCCAGGATCCTGTACGCGACGATCATGTAGAGCATGAGAATCACGGTGCCGATGAGCGCGGCCATCAAGGAGGTGCGCAGGGCCGCTTTGCCGAGGGTCGCTTCCACTGTGTACTGGCCCACTAAATGGATGGGGGCGGGGATCGCACCCGTATTGAGGTCCTGGGCGAGTTGCCTGGCTTCATCAAAGTTGCCGTTGCCGGTGATCACCGCCATGCCGCCGGCGATTTCCTCGTTGACGCGCGGCGCCGAGATCAGTTCGCCGCCGACGAAGATCGCGATTTGCTTGCCCGTGTTCCGCTTGGTCAACTCTTGGAACATCTTGCCGCCCTCGGCGTCAAAGGCGATCTGCACCACGGGAATGTTCGTCACGCCGTCGAGCGAGACGGTGGCGGAACGGAAGTGCTTGCCGTCGAGCGCGGTGTCCTTCCATCCCGTCGGTTCGAGCGAGAAGAAGAGCAGACTCAAAGTCACCGCGGGCTCGGTGCTCTTCACGGCGCCCTGTTGCAATTTTGCCGCGAGGGCTTCGGTGCGAGCTTGTGCGTCCGTGCCGGAAATCACCAGTTCGTCGTACGTGGCGATGTCCGGAGTCACGCTAAGAGCCTTATCGAGACGAATGACGTGATAGCCGAACTGCGTTTCGACCGGTTCGGTCAGGTCGCCGACTTTCGTCAGCGCGAAGGCGGCTTCTTCAAACGTCGGCGCCATGATTCCGCGCCCGAAGGAGCCGAGCTTGCCACCGTCCTTGCGCGATTCTCCATCGGATTGTGTCGCAGCCAACTGGGTGAAATTCGCCCCGGAGCGCGCTTGTCCCAGGAGCTGCGTCGCGCGGGCGAGCGCTTGCTCTTTGGTGCGCGTCACGTCCGCTCCCGCTCCCGACGCTCCGGCGTACGAGACGAGAATGTGGCTCGCGGAGATCTGCTCGCCGCCGTGCTGGAAATTGCTCAGGAAGAGAATTCGGCCGACGGCATCGGTCTGTACCTGCTTGAGAGAGCCGGGCGTGACGCTCCGGAGGGCAGCCGCGACGCGCGCGTCGATCTTGGCGTCGAGCGGAGTCTTCTCATGGTGGACGGTGCTCGCTCCCGGTTCCGTCTTCGCGAGATATGCGAAGGCTTTGTTCGCTTCGACGATCGTCCGGCCGGTGGCCGTGGGGCCGCGGAGAACTTCGGCGAGGAAGATGCCGGCGACTTCCTGCTCCGTAACCGAGCCGTCAGCGTTCTGCTTTGGTTGCTTGACGCTGCCGTCGCGTAAGACGACTTTGCCCCCAAAGGGGGCCCCTTTGGGGCTCGGCGCCGCTGCCCAGAGTCCGTCCAGTCCTTTCGGAATCTGATCGCGGAAAAACGTCTTGCCGGGCTGGTAGGCCATACCCAATTGGCTGCCCAGATCCTGTCCTTCCTTCGTCAGCGTCGAACCGCTCTCGGTGATCCTCCGGAGCGCGTTTTCTGCGCGCGAGCGGACTTCTCCTTTGTACTCCGCAGTCGCTTCGAGCATCGGTTCTTTGAATTCCAGCTGGATGGTTTTCCCGACGACTTTAATGCACTCCTGCACGTCCACGAGTCCGGGACACTCGACGAGCAAATGGCGTTCATCTCCGAAATACGACGGCGTGATGGTGGCTTCGCTCACGCCGAGCGAGTTAATGCGTCGTTCGAGGACGGCGCGGATCGCTTCCACAAGGTTGCTCCGTTGGTCCACGATGCTCTGTCGTTGCGCTTGGGCGAGATTGATCTCCTCCACTTGTCCGCCGCTCTTCTGCAGGCGGTCGATTTCGGCGTCGACGTCGGCAAGCTGTTTGCGGATTTCTTCCTCCGAGATACGAAAATCGAGCTGCGTGCCTCCGGCGAGATCAAGACCCAAGTGCAAGCCCGGCCACGAAATCTGCGGCAGGCCCGGCGGCAACTGTTTCCAGTCCGCCGGAAGGGCGATCAGCAGTGCCGACACGCCGAGGGCGGCGGTCACAAGAGGCCAGAGGAGGGTGCGGCGGGAAGCCATGGGTCCGAGGCAGGATAGCAACCTCGCGAGGCAGGAGCCAGGGCTCAAATATCAGGTTTCAGGAAAACATGAGCACCACTGAATCCTGTGTTCTGAACCATGAATCCTCCGTGTCACTGAGCCGCCGTAAATGTCACATGCAAGCCCACATTAACGTCATCCGCGAACGCATTTGCCAGGTCCGCACTCGGGATGCCGTCTATTTGGATGGCATCTTGCTTGTCCTTGGCGTCAATGAGCTTCTTGCTCATCAATTGACCCCGTACGAAGACGCCGATCACGCTGCCGCGGTTCTTTGCGAACATCTCTTTCAGCAGGGTTTGTCCTTCGGGTGTGAACTTGAGCACGACGGATCCCTGGCTCGCCCCGGCCTCGGTCACGAGCAGGGTGGGTGCCACCCAGTCGAAATGCTTCGTCTCGATGCCGGTCTCTTTAAATTCTCCGAATTTCTCGCTGATGATGTCGCCCAGGCCCGCCTCCACTTGCTTCATGATCGACATGGTAAACGGCGTCGTGAGCCCGTCACTCAAGACCTGTGCCCCGTCGGCGTCGGACACGGTCACGGTGAGTGTCGTCGCGTCGTCTTTCGTGACGAGTGCCTGTTTGGTCACTTTCTTTCCCTTCGATTCCATTCTTCCGACGACCACGCGTTCCAACGAAGCCTTCAGCTGGTCCAGTCGCACGGGATCCTGCGAATCGAACGCGACGTTGAGCGTCACGGTCTTGGAACAGGCAACAAGAAGGAAGGTGAGTGCGAGGGCGGGGAGGAGGCGTTTCATAGTTGTACTAGTGCAGGTCTTCGACCTGCGTAGGTGAGAGTATGCCTGGCCTTCACCGTACAATCAATTTCGTCCCCGTCCGCAGCATCTGCTTCTGCAAATCTATTCCTTCCAGCACGCAGCCGTCATCGATCACGCAGTTCTTGAGCGTGCAGTTCCGGATGGTCACATTGTCGAAAATCATACAGTCAGTGAGCTCACTTCCTTCTATTGAACAGTTCTTGCCGATCGTGACGCTGCCCCGGCACTCTGTCTCCTTCACAGTGGCCGTCGGATCAATCAGCGCTCGCTCGCCGATCAGTTCGCGGTGAGCATCGAGGTACGAATGGAACGATCCGATGTCCATCCAGGGTTCAGTGAACGTGAAGTATTCGACGGCAAGATTCTTTCGTAAGAATTCCTCGAAAATGCCGCCGAGGTTATCCGGTTTCACTTTCGCATAGTCTTTCACGACGGAGAGCGTGCTCTTGGGGAACACGACGCAGCCGGTGCTTACCAACGTCGATGAGGGCGACTTCGGTTTTTCTTCGAATGCCTTCACGCGCACTCCTTCTCCCGGAACAACAACGCCGAACGCCTTCGCTCGTTCAAGATCCCCGATGTCGTGCGCGGCAAGCAGGGGATTACCGTGGAAGGCTTTCAGAAATTTCTCCAGAGAAAATCCCAAGTAGTTATCTCCCGTCAGAATTAGCAGGTCATCATCAATCTTCTCGGCTTCCACCCACTGTGCGATGGAACCGAGCGCGCCGAGTTTCTGGTCATCGCGCAGCGTTCCTTCGACGACGAGTTCCATTCCCTTCCGGTCCAATCCATCCATCCACTTCTTAAATCCATCCGCGAAAGCTCCGTTTGTGCTCACCGTCACGGGCATGCCGTCCGGAATCTTTTCCACCAGATGCGTGATGATGGGTTTGCCCGCGAGCGGCAGAAGCGGCTTGGCCCGTTTTTCGGTCAACGGCCATAGTCTGGTCGCGAAGCCGCCGGCTAAAATAAAGGCTCTCATGAGGTAAACGAAGAAAACAACGAAAACAAAGTAAACGAGGAAATCGTGCGAATTATACTCCTCGTTTCCTTCGTTTGCGTTGTTTGCCTCTCACCTGAAGAACCAACTCCACCACCCGGCATCCGGACTCACCACCGTCACCGCTTTGCCCTCCAGGCTCTCCACCCGTTCATCCTGTTCCACGATCCCGAGCACGGAGGGCAGGAGCATGTAGGTGATGCCGTGCGCGCGGCACGCACCGAGCAGATTGATGGATTGTTCGAGGTCGCTGCACTGCAGGACGTGCGTGATGCCGAAGTCGCGCAACGTCTCCTCCAGCTTGTCGAGCTTGCCTTTCACCGGCACGCCTTCGATTTCTTTCTCTTTCACTCCCGAGGCATCGAGGATCGCGACGGGCACGAGAACGCTGCGGCGCTCGCGCAGATGCTTGAGGAGCGTCCGCGTTTCGCGCGTGACTCCGACGATGAGTGTCGGATATACGGGGTGCCCGCTAATGAGGACCGCACGCATGATGAATCCCATCGCCATGTGCCATGTCCATGTCGTCACCGCGCTCAGGACCGCTGCTTCAATGACGAGCATCCGGCTGAAGATGCCTTGGAAGAGGAAGAAATAGACAAGCGTGACGAAGGCAATGCCCAGCACCGATGCGTATGCGATATACGCGGCATTGCGCGGAGACCGTTGGTTCCGTGTCAGCCCGAACGTCCGTGTCGTTGCGAGGAATGCGAGCCAGGGGATGCCGCTGATCGCGACTGCCGTCATGTAGTCATGAAAAGGGAGGTCACTGGAGAAAATCCAGCCCACGCGGAAGAAATATGCAAAGGCGTACGCTGCCAGAAAGAGGGCGTAGTCGGTCGCAAGCCAAAGGAAGAGGATCAAAGGTCTGCGCATTGTTCAAGAATACATTATTTCTTCGCCAATACCCCTGTTATCTTCGCGAGGATAAATGCAACCAATGCTTCCTGCACGGCTTCCTGGTGATCTATGGCTTCCCCTTCATCTATCCACTCAGGAAGCCCGTCCCGATCGAACAATGCCTCGCTCTCTGTCTGCATTTTCTCCTGCAGAAGACCTGCGATGCGGATTTCCCATAGATCCTTCGCTTTGCCGATGGCAGCTTCATAGTCGGTCGCAATGTGTTTGTCCGGCTCCTCTTTGACCATTTCTTTGTGCATCGTGAGGAGTGCGCGGTAGCAGTCAGCGTATGTTTTCAGTGTTTTTGTGAGCCGCTGATATTTTGCTCTCAATCGCCGGGTTACTTCCCGATCGCCGATGTCCTGGAGCGTGCGCAGCTCCTTGGGAGTACCGATTGCCTTCTCGCGCACCTTCCGCATGGATGCATTTGCGACGGGAATGAATGCATCAGCATTGCACGGCTGTGCAATCACTTCCTTGAGCGCCGTCAGCAGTGTCTTGTCCAATGACATCATGAAGAAAAATAGGAATTAATCATTGCGTACCCACGTGAACGGCAACTTCGTCGCATCCCACGCGATCTCCTCATTCCATTCCGCATCGCTCTCCGCGATGTCCTTCGTCTTCGGCATATACGTCTCCAGCCACAGGAGCTTTTGTGCGAGGACGGCATTGTCCGCGGCGCGTGCGCGGAATTTTTTCTCCTGAGTCATATAATAGGTGACGCTCTCGGCGAGATCTTCGAAATTATCTCCTTGATATGCATATCCCGTCACGAAGTCTTCGCGCTCGGCGTCCCTGCGCCGGGTCTTCACGTTCTCCCACGAGAGCCGGTAAAAATATGCGCTCGGGTCGTCGTTATAGATGGCGTCGTCTCCGTCCGTGAACGCGCTCGCTCCGCTTTCCGGCAAGCCGGTGATGCACGTGATGTCGCGGAAATGGCCGAGCCCTTCGTGCAAGAGCAGTCCGGCGAGTTCTTGATCGCCCACATTGCCGCTCACAAGAATCACGCCCTTGCCGGCGAGCCCGCGGCTCTCCGGGTTGTCGTAGAGGATGGCGAAGGTTTGCAGTTTCTCCAGACATGCGGGCTTCAATTGACTGAGAACGGTCGCGACGATCGTGCGCTGCTCGTCCTTCACTCCGGACGCGTCGAGTATTTTTTCGAGGAGAGGCTTCTCGGGAATCTCCAGAACCAACACAGGAGTGGGAGAGGGGACTTCGGCGACCGTAGAACTCGACGACGAGCGGGAAGACGTCGTCACCGGCCTCTGTCGGACTTGGTGCGGGCGCGGACCGGCTATCTGTTTCGTCGCGACAATGGTCGACGTGTCCGGAATTACTGTTGCCGCAGCCTTCAACTCTGCTACACTTGGGTATAGATGCACTGCGAGCGTGAAGATCGCTAGGAGGGTCGCCAATGGCAGGAAAGCGTTCTTCGGCACGGGTTTCCCAAAAAAGGATACTTTATATCATATTTATAGATAGATGTCAATACACACGGTAACCATCGAAAAGCTCACTTTTGGCGGTGCGGGATTGACGCATGTGGACGGTCTCGCCGTCTTCGTCCCCGACACCATTCCCGGACAGCAGGTGGAGATCGAGCTGACCAAACAGAAGGAGACGTTCGCGGAAGCAAAAGTCCTCAAGGTCATACGCCGCGCGAAGGACGAAATCCCGGCCCGCTGCTCGCACTTTCACGACTGCGGAGGATGCATCTGGCAGAACCTCCCGTACGACAAACAGATCGCTTATAAGGAGGACATCGTTCGCGAAACGCTCAGCCACCTGACTCCCGTCGACGATGCCGTCCGCAAGCAACTCGTGGGCCGTGTCCTCAATATCGTTCCCAGCCCGCAGATCTATCACTATCGCAACAAGTTGGAGTTCAGTTTCGGTTATCAGGCAATGAGATCGGAGGAGCGCGCGGGGAAGCGATTGTACTTCGACGAAGGTCCCTCGGTCGGATTCCACCAGCCCGGCCAGTGGTCCACCATCCTGCCCATCACCGAATGCCATCTGTACGACGAACAAGTCGGCGTCTTGCTGGCTGACGTGAAGCGTTTCATGGAACAGACGAAGCTGCCGGTCTTCAATCCCAAAACCAACCGCGGCATGCTCCGCAATCTGCTCCTGCGCCGCGGAGTCCACACAGGCGAGCAGATGATCTGCTTCCTGCTCCATGCGCGAAAGAAAGAACTCGAGCCGCTCTTCCAGCAGTTCCTGCGCGCGTTTGGCGGCCGCCCGCATCTCGCGTCACTCCTGATCGTCGAGCATATGGGCCTGCACGAGAAGCCCGAGTTCCCCAAAGTCCACACGCTCATCGGCAAACCCACCGTCACCGAGCGGCTGTTCGATCTCAGCTTTGAAATCTCCCCATTCTCCTTCTTCCAGACGAACACGCTCGCCGCAGAGAAACTCTATCAATGCATCGCACAGGCCGCGCAGCTCACGCAGCGCGACACCGTCCTCGACGCCTACTGCGGCATGGGCACGATCGGCCAGTACTTGGCGCGGTTCTGTTCCCGCGTCGTGGGTGTCGAGAGCCATCCTTCCGCGATCGATGATGCGCTCAAGAGCGCGGGTCGCAACCGGATCGGCAATATCAGCTTCTATAAAGGACGGACCGAACAGGTCCTCTTCGACCAGATGAAGCCCGGCGGCAAGTACCAGTTCACCACCATCATTCTCGATCCTCCGCGCGCCGGTCTCCATCCCAAAGCATGCGAAGCGGTCATCGCACACGCGCCCGAAAAGATTGTCTACGTCTCGTGCAACACGGCCACGTTTGCCCGCGACCTCGGCGCGTTCCTCAAGGCCGGCTACGATCTGCGAACGGTCCAGCCTGTCGATCTTTTTCCGCATACGGCGCATATTGAGACGGTGGCGTTACTTCAACGAAAGTAAACGAAGGAAACGAAACAAACGACGTAAACAAGGATCCTCGTTTTCCTCGTTTACTTCGGTTGCCTCGTTTGCTTTCATCTCTCTGTGCAGCACATCACCCTCCTCACCGTCGGCCGAGTGAAATCTTCATGGATCAACGAGGGTTGTCAGGAATATCTCGACCGCCTCCGCCCCTCCGTCAAATTTACCATCACCGAAATCCCACCCAGTCGTCAAAAGGATACGGAGAAGCAGCGGCAGGAGGAGAGCGAGCAGATTCTGCATGCTTTAGAGAAGCAGCGCGGTGACATCTTCCTCCTTGACGAAGCTGGAGAGCGAATGGCATCGAAGCAATTCAGTGTCTTCCTCAGCAAGGCCGAGGATATGGGCATTCCGCTCACATTCATCATCGGAGGCGCATACGGCGTCAGTGATCATGTGAGGAGCATTGTCCGGGGGTCTATCCGCTTGAGCGATATGACGCTCACGCACGAAATGAGCAGGTTGTTCTTCCTCGAGCAGCTCTATCGGGCAATGGAGATCAAGAAGGGGGGCGGGTATCATCATTGATTACCACTTCACTGTTGCAGTTCATCGTCATAACCCGGCTGCTCAACAGGATGCAAAGAGCCGTCTTCCTGGACCTCAAGATGAATACGGTCACCTGTGACCTCTTTCATCGTTTCTTGCAAAATCAACCGGGTCACCTGAAACATTACCAGTAAATAGACATAGATACTGACAACCATGAGGACGGCGAGGGTGATGATCGAGGCCAGGATGATCCAGATGATCTTTTTCTTTTGCATGCGTGAAGATTAGCATGTTTTCAAATGAAAATTAGTTGCATTTGTAATTTACTATCATTAAAATGTATGTGCATGGATTTCTCCGCATCTGTTCTTCTCCGTCAACGAGGCCTGAAAGAGACGCTCCCACGACTGTCCGTTCTTCGCGTGCTCGCAGCGAGCGCCAAGCCACTGCTCGTCAAAGATATTCTCCATCTTGTGCGGCGGAAGGAAGGTTCTATCGGACTTGTCACCGTCTACCGGGTCATCGAAGCATTGGCACAGACGGGTTTGCTGCACCGTCACCCCATCGACGGTGGCTATTCCCTCTGCGCGATCCCCGATATTGATGGACATCACGTTCTCCTCCGCTGCACCGCCTGCGGCAGGTCGGAAGAAGCCCATGACCATGATCTTTGTCGTAGAGAAGACGCGGTTGCACGGCGGGTTGGTTTTCGCACGTCCCACCATTTAACCGAAATGCTCGGCACCTGTTCCCATTGCCACTGATCCATGTTTACTACATCCCTCTACACCATCGGCAGCGTGCTGCTTGTGAGTATCGTGTCGTTCTCCGGCATCGCCGTGCTCGGGATGCGGCACGCGTTCGTGAACCGCATTCTGTCCGTCCTCATCAGCTTCGCCGTCGGAGGTCTGCTCGGCGATGTCTTCATTCATATTCTCCCGGAAATGACGGAGGGGCACCCGGAATTTTTCCCAACCGCGTCGCTGATCATCTTGGGCGGCGTTCTCCTCTCGTTTCTCCTCGAAAAAATCATCCACTGGCATCACTGTCATCATGTCGATTGTGAAGATCACCGCCAGCCGCTTGGGATCATCAGCCTCGTGGGAGACGCCGCGCATAACATGACCGACGGCCTCCTGATCGCCACGAGCTTCCTGGTCGACGTGCCCACGGGCATCGCAACCACCATCGCCGTGATTCTGCACGAGATTCCCCAGGAGATCGGCGATTATGCGATTCTCCTGCACAGCGGATACACGCGGGGACGCGCGCTCTTTCTCAACTTCGTCACTGCTCTCACGTCTGTCGTGGGAGCGGCCATCGTGTTGGTTCTCCAGAGCTCACTCCCCAATCTCGAAAAATACCTCTTGCCGCTTGTTGCCGGCAACTTCCTCTATATCGCAATCGCAGATCTTCTTCCTGAACTGCACAAACAGACGCGCGTTTCCCAGTCCATGCTGCAGCTACTCGGCGTGCTGGCGGGTATTGTGATCATGTTCGGATTGACGCTTCTGGAATGATCAGCAAGCCTCTGGAGATCCTGTTTTGATTCGCTATACTTCGCGGGCGCTATTTAATTGCACGGCCTCATCGTCCTTCGTCAAAGCTCAGGACGATGTCGCAGATAATTCTTCTCTGGTTCTTTCGTTCCTTTTTCTCACACGGCCTCATCGTCTAACGGTTAGGACAGCAGGTTCTCATCCTGCAAATCGGGGTTCGATTCCCCGTGGGGCTGCCATTCAACTTGCAAAAGGACTATGAACACCCTCCTGCTCCGCTAGAATCGCGCAGTGATTATGAAGGAGTCACGGAATCGGCTTATTACTAATCTTATCATTGCAGGATGCCTCATGCTTTGGGCATTTTTTTTATGGACCTCTGGTTTGCTGCTCGGGTATTGGGCAGTGCCATTTGCTGTCGCATCTTTATTGCTCGCTCATTTTCCAGTGGAATGGAAACATTGGGTCTTTGTAGTAGTTACGGTTTTAATGATAATCGGGATGTTTTTCTTCCCTCTTGAATACCTCTCGGATCCGCAATTGGGAACGCTTCATTGGACCTGTAGGAAGAGCATGGTCTTCTCTTTATATGACAAAGAAAAAAGACAAGACTCCGATCATGATTCTTTCTCGGTCGATTGTGAGGAGCAAGAACAAGGTGACGACAATGATGCGACAAAAATCCCCAATCTTCCTAGCCTTGTGTACAACATTGCTCCCTCTTTTAACTCTCAATATATGAGGACATGCAAGATTGCTAAAGATGCGACCGCTTTTGAGTTTTATCACGCGGGATTGATCGCAAAGAGTGCTGAGTCATACCGCTTTACCATCCAAGGGGCTACTCTTGTTTGCCCAATCGGAGAGGATGACCGGAAGGATGCAAAAATGAGATGCCCTTTTTCCCCCGACTTTCTTGAAGCTTTTAGCATGATCAAAGAACATTCTTTCTTTATGACTGTCTACGTGACAGTCGCAAACCAATCCGCGCCCGAAGAATTTCCCATGGACTGCGCAAAGCTATGAAGCGAAAACTACTCTTCAGTGGCATTACGATCATCATGCTCTGTATGATAGGTATCTTGTCAGTTCTTTTTTTGCACGATTTTGATGGTGACGATGTAAGCTATATCGGAGGTGATTGTCGTCCCTTCGAATCGAATATTTATCCTAATGCAGTAGAGAAAAGCTTCGATGGAACGGATCAGAATTGCGACGGCAAGGACTATATCGAAAGCGATACCTCGGATAATGACAACGACGGATTCACAAAACTCTCGGGAGACTGTGACGATTTTGCTTTCACTGTACATATTGGTGCAGAGGAACTTATTGATGAGAAGGATAATGACTGTGACGGTAGGATTGACGAAAAGACAATGAGCCTTCCAATAATTGCCTCACCCTTTGTTCCGAGTGTTGGCGCGAAGCAAGGACTTATCGGGGTGCAATTCCTTAGAGCTATGTCTGCAGTTACGATCAAAACTTCAGGTTTGCTCTACGATGGCTACCTTGATGTTACTGCTACAACAAAAAGTGCAATACCTCCTAACGATGGCTCAAAGACAGTGGCAGTCAAAATTTACTTGGGCATCGGTACAAAGGATTTTTTCCATGTCCTGGATGAACGTTACTTGGATGCATCTTGGGCAGGAAAGGGCAACAACAGTCTTTTTGTGGGTACAGGTAATGAAAAGGGCAGCAATGCCCCTAACAATGATGATGCTCGAGAAAGAGGGGGAGTGTTTTTTGCTGGGCAGACGAGACATTTGCGACTTAACCTACGTTCGTTGCCTGTGAGTGCTAAATCTCAGTGGAATTCGACAAAAGAATCGCTGAATATCATTGATCTGCTCAGCAAATACAATGATCAACTCATTATCGGTCTATATACGAGTGCGCCAGGCTTTGGAGTTATTAATTCTGCAACATTAGAGTTGGAGATGGAGAAAGACGCAGAGGCGGTACTGCAAAAATTGTAAAATTTGTCGAATATAAATGAGCGGGTTTTCAATCCGTTAAGCGGAGTTCGGCTCTCTGTGTGACTGCCAAATTGTTTATCTAAGAGTATGGTTTAAGCATGACGAAAGATGGGGACAAAAAAAGCAAGGCAGAGCTGGTTGTCCAATCAATACAGGAAAAAATTAAAACCAATCCTGGCTTACAGCGTCATTTAACGGTTTTCAAAGCACTCCTCTCTGAAATTCCCGGCGGAGGTGCATTTATTTATTTATTGGACGATCATATTGCTGCAAAGAAAGAAGAGCGGATTATTAAGTTTATGGAAGAGACTGTGCAAGCAATTGCACAAGTGAATGACCGAATCGATCAAGAAAAGTTAAAAACAGATCACTATGCATTTATTTTCGAAGAATGTTTACGAGGAGTGGCAAGGCATCCCCAAAAAGAGAAGATCGATAGCTATAAGGCTATTCTCATTAACGCCGCAGTTCCAAGTACCATTTCTGATGACGAGCAAGAATACTTCTTAAATCTCGTTAATACGCTTTCTCCAGTTCACATAAGGTTGATCGCTGCATTGAATGAAGCCAGAAAAATACCACAGGGGGGTGGTCGAGAATCTGGTTTTAAACTCAGAACACATTTAGGAAATACGAGCAGCGAGATTCTAATGTCAGCTGCTGCCGAACTTTATCAATTACAATTCACTAATACAGAACCAAGAAGCATTCCATTCGACGCTGATATGAGTAGAGTAGGCGGAAGACTCACGCCGATTGCTATGAAATTTATCGAATTTTGTACTTTATAAAAGTGGCAGGCCAGTTTCATTTTTAATATAAAAAGTTCGAATCATCTCTACTAGGGGCTGCCAGTTCTGAAAAAGCCGCCCTCAGGCGGCCTTTCCAGTACGTAGGAAGAACTTCTTAGTATGCTGAGCTGCTGCTCATGTGCCTGGTCGTGGCCCGGGGCAAAGCGTCCGGAACCGACGATGCGGAAGCCGATACCGTCTCGCGAACCATCCCTGCCGCATTCCAACTGGAGGAGGCAACGGAACTGGAGCTCGATGTCGCCGCCTGGTGCTGAATGCGCCACGGAGTCATCCAGGGAATACTGGCAAGGACGTTCGTGCTGACCAGGGTGACACCGACGATCAATACCACGGCGATCACGAGAAACGGGAGGTATTTCTTCATGAAATAAGGGGGAAGAGATTGCGTGGGATCGTACCAGAAAAAGTTTGAATGGTAAGTTGATGGTTTTGGAAAAGAGGATATTTGAATCTTTCACGATTGCGGAAATAATCTTCGTTCGAATGGAACAAACCTGTACTCCTCTCCTAACGAAAAACGAATTTCCGTCCCCGAAGCGCTGCGGACGTCCGATCTCCAACTAAAAGGTACGCCGCTGAGCTGCGCCGCGAGACGGGCGGAGGACGGACTTCCGCCTCGGACATTCAGGAACGACAGCATGTCCAGCGACTCGGGCCCCTTTTCCGCCTTCGCAACTGTGAAGCCGTAACGGAGCAATTCATTGCGCAAACGCTGCGCCTGGATTTTTGCCTTGGGAGCATGCGTAATGGTCACCGTCGGCCGGGTCAGGTACAGATCGCGGTGAGAAAAGAGGAGTGACGCGAGCGAGCGAATTTGTCCCCAATCCGAGACGTCATCCGTCAGCGACACGGGCAACAGCACTGATCCACTCCCCGCAACGCCCGGCGGCGGGGGATAGACCAATCCTCCCGGCGCGGCTTCGCTTCGGTCTCCGCCGGTCTTGGTCGAGAGGTGCATCGTGATGATCCGGTCGCGGTCGATGCCGGCGGCGGTTCCGGCGAGTCCCCACAGATCGGACGGCAGGAACGTCCATTCGACGTGGCCGCGGAGAGCGTCGAGTATCCCGTCGAAAAGATGCACGCTTTCCATGACGTCGCGGGGACGCGTCTTCGCCATCAGCGCGCTCAAAATCTGCTGCTGACGGGCGGACCGGTCAAAGTCCGACGTCGAATGCCGGCTCCGCGCGTACCGCAGTGCCGTTTTGCCATCCAGATGTTGCTGTCCAGCCTCAATTGCAAACACGCCCAGCTCGCCTTCTTCCACGGGGTACGTGTCGTCGGTGATCGTCTTCGGCACCGTCACGTCGACGCCTCCCACCATATCGATCATCCGCTCAAAGCCGATGAAATCCATTTTCATGACGCCGTGAATGGGAATATCCAGCCGCTCTTCAAGTTCATCCGCAAAATCGCGCATCGCGAGCAGAGATGCCCCCGTCGCAGTGAGTCCTTCCTTCCGGTGCGCACGTTTGCGGATGGAATAGAGCCCGTTGATTTTCCCCGGCGCCATCCTCGTCGAATCCGTCAGGTAGAGATCGCGCGGAATCGAGAACAGAACGAGACTCCGGCTCGTGGGTTCCATGCTCGCGACGACAATTGCGTCCGTCAGGTCGGCGGCCGTATGTTCGCTGTCTCCGACGCCCAAAAGCAGGACGTTCGTCCGGCCGTCCGCGTCGCGCGGGGCAAGCGTCCCCGTGATGCTTGCGAATAATTCACCGGCAAGCGAACTCACCGCGCCCGTGGCCCCCACCGCCGCGATGGGCAGCGCAAAGGCGCACGCGAGCGTGACGAGCCAGACGGCCGTCATTCGAATCCATTCCCGGGGCATGATGATCAAGACGTGCAAGGGTCGAAAACCTTACTCCGCAAAAACTTGTATTTCCACTCGGGAGCGGGATAATAACGGCGATTTTCCCCCTCTCATTCATGCGCATCCGCACCACAACGGCCGTCACCATCGCATCCGCTCTTCTGCTTCTTCCCGCCTGTGGACGAAAGGCAGCGGAGAACGCGATGGAACAGCAGATCAGACAAGAAACAGGAGGGGACGCCGATGTCGATATGAATGCCGACGGTTCGATGCAGGTGACAACGAAGGACGGAACATACAACGCCGGCAATAACCAACTTCCTGAAGACTGGCCCACGGATGCTCCCATCTACGCGGGCGCCAAAATCCAGTTCTCCGGCTCGGCAAACGGCACCACGGGCAAGCCCGGTTCCGCGGCGGTTCTCACGACGAGCGACAGCGCGGCGGATGTCGTCACGTATTACAAAGCCGAACTCGCCAAGCAGGGCTGGACGATCTCGTCGACGATGGAAGCTCAGGGCACGAGCATCTTCGGCGCCACCAAAGGCACCCGCGCACTTTCGCTTTTGATCGGATCTGCCGAGGGGCAGACGAGCATCACGATCGGGATAGGGGAGCAGTAAGGTATAATCATCATATGAAATATTCAAAGAGCTACATTGCAACGCTCGAAAAAGAAGCCGCTGCATTGAGAAAGGCATATCGGGAAGGAAAGATAAAAGGGTATAGCTCCGCAAAAGAACTTTTTGATGACATTCTAGGACGAAAGCCGACAAAGCAAACGAGGTCGAAGAAGAAATAATGCTGGTTTTATCTCAAAAGCAGCGTCAGCTTTTCAAGAACCTGATCAAGAGTGTTCTCTGAGGCACGCTCTACAAATTTTACCTGTCGCTCCCGCCAGTCGAGACTTTTCACGTGATCGGCGAGAATCACGCCATGTGTGCGGAGACCCGAAGGAAGCAGTACTTCAAACGGATAACCTTTGGCTTTACTGGTAATGGGACACGCGATCATCAATCCGACGCTCTCGTTATATTTTTCGTTTGTGAGAACAAGTGCAGGCCGCATTCCCGCCTGCTCACGTCCTTTCTGAGGATTGAACTGAAGAAAGACAATATCTCCCTGTGCTGGTACCCATCTTTTCACCATATCTCTTTGCCAACAGGTTTTCCCGTGTCGATTTCAGCATGTACATTTTCCGGCGTAATGCGCTCAAGTAAAGCGTCCAGAGTATCCACGGGAGAAACGACGAGTGCATTCTTTCGTAATTCCAAATCCACTTCTTCTCCCATGCGCAGTCCCATTTGGACCGCAAAAACTTTCGGCAATCGGATGCCGAGACTGTTGCCCCATTTGGTTAAGCGGATGCGCATGTGATAATTATACATTGTATATCCATCGGTTGCAAGCCGAAAATGACCTATGATTGCGACAATGTCCCCCCGCCGCAACATTCGGCTGCTTTCCTGGTTCAACTTCTTCGTGAACTTCGAGCCGCTCGCGCCCGTCGCCATCATTTATTTTTCCCATGTGACGGGGTCATTCACGCTTGGTATGAGTGTTTTTTCGATCAGCATGCTCGCGTCCGCCGTCTTCGAAGTCCCGACGGGCGTCTTTTCGGACATGATCGGCAGAAAGTACACGATGACGCTCGGAGGGATTGCCGGAACACTCTCCATTCTCTGTTACGCACTGGCGACGTCGTTTCCTCTGCTTGCGGTGGGCTCCGTTTTTGAAGGATTGATGATGGCGCTCTACAGCGGCAACAACAACGCGTTTCTCCATGACACGCTCAAAGAAGCCCGACAGGAGGAGCAGTATGCGCACTTTCTCGGACGCACGAGTTCGTTGTTCCAGGCGGGCTTGGGAATATCCGCGCTGCTCGGCGGCGTGATTGCGGAATATTCGTTGCCGCTCGTGCTCTGGATCGGCGTCTTGCCCCGGTTTATGTGCGTTCTTCTGAGTCTGTTCATGCGTGAACCGAAGATCCATGAGAAGAGTGACGGCAATATCTTCGCCCATCTCGCGGAAGCGCTGCGGAACTTTAAGAAGAACGCGAGGCTCCGCACATTGAGTATGGCGTCAATTCTGGATTTCGGCGTCGGTCAGGCGGAATGGCGGTTCACGCCCGCATTTTTCCAGATGTTCTGGCCACTCTGGGCGATCGGACTTGGGCGCATGCTCGCGAATCTACTGGCATGTCTCAGTTATTGGTTCTCCGGGAGAATCATCAAGAGGTTCAAGGCTCTTCCTGTGCTCCTCACCGGGAAAATCACCAGCCACACCGTCGCGTTTATTGCTTGCGGATTCCCCACTGTCCTGTCGCCGCTGATGATTTCGTGCACGTCAATCATCTACGGCATGAAGAGCGTTGCGGAGAATTCGCTTCTTCAACGGGAGTTCACCGACCGGCAGCGCGCGACCATGGGTTCGCTCAATACCTTCGCGGGCAGTCTGCTCCATGCGGTCTTTGCTGTCTGCTTCGGGTTAGTTGCTGACTCGCTGGGCCCCGCGAAGCCACTTCTGATTGTCGAATGCATTCTCTTCTCCGGCGTCTTCCTCTATTGGAGCGTGTTCAGGAAGGAGCGAGCGAGAGCGTAGCTGAAAAATACTCTCTCCTTCTGTTGCATTCCCTCTCTCGGTGCCGTCACACTATTTTTATGCGTCTTCCCTCAGTCGCGACCGGCATTCTGTCGTTCATGATCGTGAGCGCATGCGCGCCCACAGCTTCATCACCGCTGACACAGCAATCGTCATCAAGCGTAGGCAGTTCGTCAGTATCGTCTGCAGTGAGTGACCAACATGAGCCAGAAGTCATCGCCGATCATCTGAATATTCCGTGGGACATCGCCTTCCTTCCCGGTGGTGATCTGCTTGTGACCGAGCGGCCGGGGACACTTCTCAGGATTGGAGCCGATAAAAAGACATATTCCATCGACGGAGTCCGGCACGTAGGTGAAGGTGGACTTCTCGGTATCGCACTGCATCCGAATTTTGCGGACAATCATTTTCTGTATCTCTACATGACCACCCGCAGCGGCGAGAATCTCGTCAATCGTATCGAGCGGTATCGTTTTGAAAATGATGAACTGACCGACCGGGTGGAAATTCTGACGGGAATTCCGGGTGCGCAAAATCACGACGGCGGGCGCATCGAGTTCGGACCGGTGGATGAAAAGTTATACATCACGACGGGAGATGCGGGGCAGAGCAATCTTGCCCAGGATAAGAACTCTCTTGCAGGGAAAATTCTCCGGATCAACGACGATGGTTCCATTCCCGGCGATAATCCTTTCGGCAATGCCGTCTGGTCCTATGGCCACCGCAATTCGCAAGGGATCGCGTGGGACGCCAATCGCCGGCTCTGGAGCACCGAGCACGGACGCAGCGGCGTGCAGTCGGGGTACGACGAACTCAATCTGATTGATAAGGGAGGCAACTATGGCTGGCCGCACACAGAAGGCCCCACAACCCGCGATGGCGTGCGCTCGCCCATGCTCCAGTCCGGTGCCGACTCCACATGGGCGCCGGCCTCCGCGGCGTACTTCGACGGCAGCATCTACTTCGGCGGGCTGCGCGGCGAGGCGCTCTACGAGGCAGTCATCCGGCCGGACGGGGGCCAGCCTCTGCTGAAGACGCACTTCCACGGAGAGTTCGGTCGCGTCCGCACAGTCCGTACCGGCCCCGACGGACTGCTCTACCTCACCACGAGTAACCGAGACGGGCGGGGGAGTCCTGCGGCGGACGATGATAAGATCATCCGCGTGAATCCCGCATCACTTCCATGACGCTTCAACATCTTCTGTCTGTCTTCTTCATTTCTCTTCTGGTGACCGGATGCACCTCTGCAGTACCTCAAAAAGAGGCGCACGGTACCGGAAATTCGTCGGCATCTTTGGCATCCTCAACATCCTCGGTTTCCTCCGCACGCGCACTTGAATCTCTGCCGTCCGAACTCAGCATCCCGTACTTCTCGCAAATGAATCTGACGGGCACAGGTTTGACGCTGACAAAAGTTCTTCGCCGGACGGATGAGTATGTGCAGCACGAGATCCGGTACCTGAGCAACGGCCTGGCGATCAGCGGCATCCTGAATATTCCGACGGGAGACGGGCCGTTTCCGCTGGTCATCTTCAATCACGGGCATATTTCCCCCTCCATCTACACCGTGGGCAGAGGGCTGAGGCGCGAGCAGGATTATCTCGCAAAAGCGGGCTTCGCCGTTCTGCATACCGATTACCGCGGACATGGCGAGTCCGATGAAAGTCCGATGGTGGAGAAGACGTACGACGGCAATCTGGAATATGCGATGGACAGCATCAACGCGATTCTCGCTATCCGCGCGGCGAACCTTGCGCGCGTCGACGCCTCGCGAGTCGGTATGCTCGGTCACTCGCTCGGCGGGGGAGTCACTCTGGCCGTCCTTACCTCGCATCCGGAGCTCGTCACCGCCGCAGTGCTCTACGCGCCGGTGAACGCCGACGTTTGGGAGAATTTCTCCCGCTGGAGGAAGGAGCGCGAGAAAGATGACCGCACCGAAGAGCTCAGCGGCACGCGCGAATCGAATCCGGATTTCTGGTCTCAGCTCTCTCCGCAGACATTCCTTGGCGACATCACCGCGCCGATTCTTCTGTTC
>JABFSS010000108.1 GCA_013140485.1 Candidatus Peribacteraceae bacterium
CACCGGTCCCGAACTCAATCTGAGCGCCGACGATGTGATGGAGAACATCCGCACATTCACGGTTGGCATCGCGGACAGTGACTTCGTCCGTGGAGGCATCGAACAATTGCGAAATTTGACGCGCGGCAAGATCAATCCCAGCCAGGAAAAAGTCGCACAGATGATTTTCCAGCTGATCCGCGGTACGGTCGCGAATTTCCTGGCGACGGCGTCTCTCCCCGAACTCCTCCGGCAGTTCGTCGGGCCCGAAATCGAACAACAGGCGCGCGCGATTGGCAAAGAACTCAACTGGCGCCTGGCGCTGGAGGCATATTGGAAGACGGAGGCCGGCCGCAAGGTGGCAGCGAGAAACGGACGCCCAAACCGTCCCACATTCACGGATATGGCAACGATGTCGACGGATCAAGTGCAAGCCTTGGTTCTTCCAAGTCCTCTGGTCAAAGAATATTGGGACGAGAACTACGGCAAGTGGTCCCTCTTCGCCCAGGAGCAGAAAGCCCGAAAGCAAAAAATCACCGTTCCCATGCCGAAGATCGAAGACGGAGAAACGGAGAACGCGAAAAAGCAGTATCAAGACCGTTTGGTCAAAGCCCAGCTGACGCCCATCCCCGTGACGGCACCGACGGAAACGCCTCGGACGCAGATTATCGGGACTCTCGATTTCGGTACGACCGGCAAAGTCGAAGTGACGCCGGAAGGCAGACCCATTGACGTTGCGAGCAAGCGCGTCACCTTCAAGAAGGAAGGAAATATCTACACGATGTCCTTCCCCGAAGGCAACGGCATGCGGCGCATCGAACTGGTCGACGCGTTCTCGACAACCGGACAGCGCGGGAACTTCAACAAAATTGAACTCAGTAACCGTGGCGCAACGGATGCCGCATTGGTGAAGGTCGTCTTCAACGGCGGCACCGAGGCCGACGGTATGACGCTCGGCGCTCTCGTCGCGGAAGCGATCAACCGCCCGGGCAAACCCAAAGCTGTTTTCGCATCGCGCACGGCAGTCACGTTTGAGTGATCTCATTTCATCCAGAAAAAGTATGTCCACAAACGCCCTCAACAACGCTTCGACCACCCTGCGAGAACTCACCGGCGAGATGACTCTCGAGCAGATCCGCACGATGGGTGGTGCGAGAATCCGCCAATTGAAAGAGCAAATTCGGACCTTCGCACGGTCTCAATCTCCGGAGGACCTCCAGCGAGTGCAAAGGCTCGGCGCCGTTCTATCGGCGCGGAAGAGCATGGTGGGACTCGCGAGGGACATCGCGCAGGCGGAACGCCGCAACGAATTG
Source organism: Candidatus Peribacteraceae bacterium (assembly GCA_013140485.1). Taxonomy (GTDB): domain Bacteria; phylum Patescibacteriota; class Gracilibacteria; order Peribacterales; family Peribacteraceae; genus JABFSS01. The sequence goes on from JABFSS010000108.1 coordinate 1,293, forward strand.
GATTTCGTCCATTCAGCCTTGGAAGAATTGGATCAAGAGCTGATCACGCAAGGAGTCATCCGGTTGCGGTACGATGGTCTCCCCGGACAAGCGCTCGGTCATATCGAATTGCTCGGAGACCAGAGTCTTCAGTTTTTCCGCGCCCAACCGACGTGGGTGAACGTCGTTGCGACAGCCGGGATCGCAGCAGGTGTCGTGTATATGTGGACGAAATTCCGCTCATGGACCGGCGCGACTCTCGCCGCAGGTGCCACCGCGGTTGCGGGCACGGCCGCGTATCTTGGAATTCCCTGGGTGCGCGATGTGTTCAATCGGATGTTCCAGGGCAGCCAGGCCGAGACACTCACGACAGAACAACAGACGATCAGCGATAATTTGCAGAAACGCGAGAAGCAGACGAATCAATACTACGGGCAGTTTGCGAAACTGCGCGGAACGAACTCGCAGGGTGAATTAGGCGTCTCCATCGCTTCGACGCGCGATGCGGTTCGGCTGGAACGCATCGATCTCGAGGCTGCGATTCCTCTCTTTAACTCTCAATCGCCGCGACAGGCCTTGTTCCGCATGCGCCTCGCGAAACTTCAAATCATCAGTAGGGAACTGGACGCCGCCGATACGAGAAATGCTCCGCCGCGCGTGATTACTCCCCAGGGTACAAAAACGAACGTGCAAGGGCAGCAAGGAACCAAAACAAATGCCCCGCCCGTTGCTCCCGCTGCGACGAAACAAGCCGCGGACGTGAGAGGCCAGCAAGGCACCAAAGTTGCGCCGGTTCTACCTACTCCGCAGGAACAGAAAATACAGGTAACCGCAAAGCCTCCTCGCAGCGAGCGGCAACCGACATACGTTCCTCCAATCGCTCCCGTTCCGGTTGGTCCTCCGCAGCCCGACATTGATCCTGTCACTGGTTTGCCGCGTGCGGTTCCTGTCCAGCCCGCCGCTCGTGTTGATAATCAGGGAAATCCTCTTCCGGTTGCCCCCGTAATGCCCATGCCGTTTCGGAGTTTGGATCCGAATAATTCCGTTCCGCCTGTGCCGGGAATTCCTCAATTTGATCAAAACGGGAATGTGATTCCTCCTCCGCCTCCACCGCAACTTGATGAAAACGGAAATGCGATAGTCCCTTCCGCTCCTCCGTTACCGCAACCGCCCGTCGGACCTCAACAGCCGAACGGCCCTCTACGAATCGGTTAAGTACTCCTCGCATCCATGGTCAACAGCAACAACCACCACATCGGAATTTCCTGCAACTGTATCGACATTCCTCATACACACTCATGAACCCCTCTCCTCGCGAAAATCTACAACCAAATCCTTCGGAGTCTTCAGAGCAGACTCTTTCGACCGTGGTCGAAGGATTTGCGCAGAACCGTCTTCCTACGTCGGCGCAATTGCAGCAATTGCTGACGGGAATTCCACAATTGCGCGCGTCCGAAAATGTGCAGATCCAAGATAACCTCAGTCGACTATACGATGCGACATTGCTACACACGCGTTTTCATGAAATCGACGCTCTTCGGCAATTATTGACCAAGAACTTCATCGGACCGCAGCTTGCGTTCCTTCAAGGGACTATCCTACAGCCCGGCGCTCGGAAGATCGTCGCCGGTGCAAATTTTCTAGCCGAGCAAAATCCTCAATTGGCCACGTTTGCCGGTGTCGGTGGATCGCTGGGGGCAATTGGTCTGGCGGCATACAGCATCTACTCGGCTGCGCGCGGAGGAGCGAGTTGGCTCGGGACTATCATCCGTATGGGCGGTGCATCGTTGCTCGCTCCCGTTGCCGGTATTCTTGGAATGCGGGGGGCGGCCGAATGGCTGAGATCGCGTTCAAGAGGCACTGCATCCCTGGAGCAAGAGCGGGCGGAACAACTGACTGGAGAAGCCGCGGCAAAGAAACTCGCTCAGGAACTTTTGCAGAACGGGTCCATTTCATTCAACGATAACAGGCTGCTTCCGGCGAATTCTGCAAATACCCCGGATATTCTTGCCCTTTCACAGTTTGCGCCAATTCAGATCGGAGGACAGACACTGCAACTCGAGCGTGATGGCCAGAGCTTTATCTTCCGTATGGGCGAACGGCGGTACCGACTTCAGGGTGTCGGACAGATTCCTATTCTAGGCGAAATGACCGAGGATTTGGGGGCATTACTGCTCCGCGGACGCCGAACGAGGATCGGTGAGCGAGAATTTCTCCGCATCGACGTCAATCTAACTCGTTCAAGCAACACCGCATTGAATGCCATTACCGGTGAACACGAGACGTACATTGAAGTAAATTCATTGCGAGACGCCCTCACAGCCGGCGCTGCAAACCAAAATGCGGCACAAATTGAACGGCGACTGGCGTATTACACAGGTGTTCGTTCGTTCGGCCAACTTGGCGTATTGGATTCAGCGGATCCGCTTCCAACGGATATCGCACGGTCCGGCCTTCCGGCACTGCGCCGCCGAGAAGCCACTGTCCGTTACGTGCCGGTGGTACCATAGATCTATGTCCCTCCTCCGTCTCTACCCTTTCCTTATTCCCACGGTCGTCGGGTTGCTCTGCGAGATGACGAAAGTCATCACGGAGGGAATCCGCACGGGGAACTGGCACGAGGGAATGTTCCGGTCCGGCGGCATGCCGAGCACGCATTCGGCGTTCGTCACGTCGCTTTTGATCGTCATCTGGCACACGCTCGGGGCCGAGTCGGTCGAGTTCGCCATCGCGTTCGTGTTCGCGTGCATGGTCTGGTACGACGCGATGAGTTCGCGGCGCGCGATCGGGGAGCAAGCGTCGGTGCTCAACCGCATGCAGCAGTGGAAGCACTTCAGCGAACGCGTCGGGCATTCGGGATTGCAGGTTTTGGGAGGGATTGTGTTTGGGGCAGTGGTGACGTGGGTAGGGATTTGGCTCAGCACGTGAAAAAGAAAACGAAGAAAACGATGCAAACAAGGCAATCGAGGATCCTCGTTTCCATCGTCTTCTTTGGTTACCTCGTTTGCTTCATTTACACCCCCGCCACGCTCTTCAACGCCACTCCCACTCCATACGCAATACTCGCCGTCACCGCTCCAATCAGGAGGATTTCGAGTGCACCGCGGTAGATGCGTTCTCGCGTGACGATGCTCCGGGTGACGCCGACGAGCAGAAGAGCGATAAAAGTTCCGCCGATCGCGTACGGGAAGTTGTCGGATCCTTCGCGGAAGAGGAAATAGGGGATCAGCGGCACGCTGCCGAAGAGAAGAAATCCCAGGAAGGTCGCGAGTCCGTGCAGGAGCGCCCTGCCGTCCTTGCTTTCGATCATGCCATGTTCTTCCTTCATCATCGTATCGGCCCACGCTTTCTTATTGCTCGTGATGATCTCCACCGCGTGTTCGAGATCTTTGCCCGAAAATCCTTTGGCGGCGTACGCTTCGCGAATTTCCTCGCGCTCGATTTCCGGATCGGTCTCGATTTCGTGCAATTCTTCTTTCAAAAGCCTCTGATACTGGTCGCGCTCGTTGCGAATCGAGAGGAATGCGCCCGCGCCCATGGAGACGGCGTCGGCGAGCAGGTTCGCCATGCCGAGGATAATCACGACGCCCCACGAGAGTCCCGCGCCCGCCGTGCCCGCCACCACCGCGAAGGTCGTGACGATGCCGTCGTGCGCTCCGTAGACGATATCGTGGATCCAGGGGCCGAGAGGGCTGCCGTGGAGTTCTTGCGCGCGATGCCTTTTCAATTCAGCTTGGAGGTTGCGAGTACTCATTGGGTTCGATTCTAGCAGAATATTCCAATTGAACGCGCTCGTTTCTTTCTACTGTCCTGTACAATCATGTCATGCCTCGTCTCGCCGACCAGCAAAAGGACTTCCCGCAATGGTATCTCGACGTGATCCAGCAGGCCGACATGGCCGAGCATGCCGATGTCAAAGGCTGCATCATCTTTAAGCCCTACGGCTACGCGCTGTGGGAGGCGATTCAATATGATCTCAACCGCCGCATCAAAGCGCTTGGCGTGCAGAACTGCTACTTCCCGCTGTTCATCCCCGAGTCGTTCATGAATAAGGAGAAGAATCACGTCAAAGGATTCGCGCCCGAGTGCGCGGTGGTCACGCACGGGGGAGGGAAGGAACTCACCGAAAAACTCTACGTGCGTCCCACGAGCGAGACGATCATGTATCCGACGTTCGCGAAGTGGATCCATTCGTACCGCGATCTGCCGCTGAAGATCAACCAGTGGGCGAACGTGGTGCGGTGGGAGATGCGCACGCGACCGTTCCTTCGCACGCTCGAATTCCTGTGGCAAGAAGGTCACACCGCGCACGCCACAAAGGAGGACGCCGACGGCATGGTGAACGCCGCGCTTACGATGTACAGCGATTTCGATCGCGAATTCCTCGCGCTCCCGGTGCTCCGTGGCAAAAAACCCGACCATGAGAAGTTCGCGGGCGCCCACTACACCCTGACCACCGAGGCGTTTGCCAAAGACGGCAAGGCGATTCAGGCGGGAACGTCGCATAACCTGGGACAAGGCTTCTCGGAAGCGTACGACGTCAAATTCCTCGACGAAAAAGGAGCGCAGCAGCGTCCGTGGATCACGAGTTGGGGCCTCAGCACGCGCATCATCGGCACGGTTATCGTCGTTCACGGCGACGAGAAGGGTCTGCGACTCCCGCCGACGCTCGCGCCGACGCAGATCGTCGTGATTCCCATCTACAAGACCGACGCGGAGAAGTCATCCGTGCTCGCGGCGTGCCGCGACCTGGAAAAATCCTGGTCACCGACGATTCGCGTGAAGATCGACGACCGCGACGAGAAGTCTCCCGGCTTTAAATTCAACGAATGGGAAGTAAAAGGCGTGCCGGTGCGCGTGGAAATCGGGCCGAAGGACCTGGAGAAGAAGCAGATCACCGTTGCGCGGCGCGATACGAGTGAGAAGAGCGCGATGCCGATCGACGCAGCGTCCGCTTCCGCCATGGAATCACTCCTCAAAAACATTCAAGAGACGCTCTACGCGCAGGCGAAGAAGCATCTCGACGATCACACGAAGGAAGCGTCAACAATGGAGGATCTCGCGCGCCTGATCGAAGAGGGGAACATGGTGTGGGTTCCGTGGGACGGGACCGTAGAATCGGCCAACGCGGTCAAAGACAAGACGAAAGCGACGATCCGTCTCCTGCCGGAAGATGATCGTCCTGTGACAGGAAAGGATCCGGTTTCAGGGAAAGCAGGGACGGTGATGGCGTTGTATGCGAAGGCGTATTAACGGTGAGGTGTATTCGCCTGCCTTCGCTGGAACTGCACGACGCAATTTCCGATGATGGAGCATGCCTGCTGTGCCTGCGGAATGTAGCGCAGTCTGAGACCCTTTCCTGTTCCTTCTTTTAACTCGAAATGGAGTTTCCCGAACGGGAAGATACCGCCGAATTGCGTCAGAGCATTCACCGATGCCAAATTTTCCAGATTCATCTGCTTGATCTCCTGCCGGATGATCGACGACTGGTTCACCACTACGATTTTCTCCGTGGTCACGAGCAGTTCGTCGAACTGCCAGTCGATGAAGCCGCGCAAGAGAGGACGGAAGACAAACCAGAGCCAGATGAGAACGAGCGCGGGAACGGCGATCGACAGGGGAATGCCCGCGAGTCCCGCTCCGACACCAATGCCGACCAGCACGAGCGTCAGTAGCGTCGCGCCGAGCGCCCGCATGAAGAACAGAAATCCGTGGAACCGCGCCTGCAGCACGATCTGCTCTCCGGGCGAGAGGAAGCTCTTGTTGAGTTTGTCGATGTCGGTTTCGAGGGCGAAAATTCGCATGTCGTAAGTATACCCCTCATGGTCCTCTCTCAGAGGGGGGGGGAGGTCGGAATTACGATATGTATCCTTTTATCATGTTCTGCTTCACGTTCTTGAGGATCTTCCCTTTCGCATCCAGCACTGTCGTTTCCCACCCGACGTTGATTTTCACTTCGTAGCGCGAGTCGGAGGTCAGTTTTAGCGTCACGGTCTGGCCCGTCTTCACGTCCAGAGGATCAATCACCGGAAAGTAAATTTGTTTCCAGTGAGTCGACGGGGCGAGGGGGCTCGTCGTGAGAGTCACGCCCGGAACGAGCAGAGATTCCCACCACACGGCGAAACCGTAGACGGTGAAGCCTTTTTCGGCAGTCCATTTCATATCCGCCGTGCGGATGCTGGTGTTTTCTTTTGTAAAATCGACCTCGTCCCAGAGCGTTCCTTTGTCGAGCAGATCATCCGGTGAAACGTCTTTCACGTACATGTTGTTCATGCACAATTCCTTTGCAAAAGAGAAATCCAAATTTCCCAGCTTGTTCCACACGTTCAGCTCCTCATAGAGACGCGGCGCGATGACCGGCGCGATGAACTGCTTCAATCCGCACGGAATCATGGTTCCGCCCGGCTTTAAAAATCGCCGCGCGTCGTTGAGCGTTTCGATGATGTTCTCCTCGAGTGCGAAATTCCCGAGCGTTTCACTTACGACGACGTCCGTCTTCGTCGGATTACTCATCTGCGTCGAGTGCGATCCAAAATACCGGCAGCGTTTGATGCCGTTGTCGTGTC
>JABFSS010000106.1 GCA_013140485.1 Candidatus Peribacteraceae bacterium
TCATAGAAGGGGTGGGTTCCCTCCCCCACTGCGGTGGGAGAGGGAACCCACCCCTTCTATGAAGATCGACGTCTACTCAGCCACAGGCACCAAGAAAGGAACCCGGGACCTCCCGGAGGGCCTCTTTGGGACTCGGGTCAACATGGACCTGATGCACCAGGCGGTCATGCTGCAGCAGAGCAACCGTCGTTCGCCCATCGCGCACGCAAAGAGCCGCGCGGAGGTGCAGGGGTCGACCAAGAAGTCCTATGACCAGAAGCACACCGGACGCGCGCGCCGCGGTTCGGTCCGCTCGCCGCTGCTGCGCGGAGGAGGCAAGGCGTTCGGTCCCAAGAAGAACGCGAACTTCACCAAGGAGATGCCTCGCGCGATGCGCCACGCAGCGCTGCGCAGCTGCCTCTCCGTCCAGGCCAAGAACGGAGTGATCTTCGGGCTCGAAGGCTATCCCGAAACGATCAAGACCAAAGCATTCCACGATCTCCTCAAGAAGCTTCCGGTGCAGATCGGTCGCCGGCTGCTCTTCGTGGTTCCCGAGAAGCACGATGCTCTCTGGATGTCGTCGAGAAACGTTCCCCGCGTCAAGATTTTGCGCGCAGCGTATCTGAACCCCGAAGATGTGCTGCTCGCGAAATCCATCGTCTTCGTCGGCGACAGCGTCGAAAAAGCCGAGACGATTTTCGGAGAAACGGCTGAAAAGACAAAGACGCCCAAGACGAGCGAGCCGAAGAAAGCCGCAAAGACATCCGCGAAAAAGCCCGCTTCATCCTCCAAACCTTCGTAATCCTCAATATGGATCTCTCCCGCGTCATCATCGCGCCCGTAGTCACCGAGAAGGCAGAGCGTCTCAAAGCGGGTGGAAGCCCCGCCTCCGCCAAGGCTACGGCGGGCAGGCATGTCTACACGCTCCGCGTCGCGCCCACTGCGACGAAGATCGACGTGAAGAACGCGCTGAAAATCTTTTACGATGTCGACGTCACGCAAGTCCGCATCATCAAGACGCAGGCCAAGCGCCGGAATCTCGGCGCCGGGAAGATCATGGAGAAGCGGCATTCGTTCAAGAAAGCGATGGTGACGCTGTCCGAGAAGAGCAAGGCGTTGGATATTTCTGCTTTCCAAGTTATTTCTTCCTAAGCATGCCGTTAAAAAAGCCTAAACCAACGACTCCCGGGCGACGTCAGATGACGATCGCGGACTTCTCGTGGCTCACGAAGAAGGAACCGGAGAAGACGCTCGTCGAGGGTAAGCAGCGCTCGTCGGGACGCGACAACAAAGGACGCGTGTCCTCGCGCTTCCGCGGCGGCGGGCACAAGCGGCTCTACCGCATCATCGATTTTAAGCAGACGACGAAGTTCGGCATTCCCGCGCGCGTGAGCGCCCTCGAATACGATCCCAACCGTTCGGCGCGCATCGCTCTGCTGCACTACGCCGACGGCGAAAAGAAGTACGTGATCGCGGCGGACGGCCTCAAAGTCGGCGATCAGATCGTCACAGGAGAGCGCACCAAAGTGAAAGTGGGCAACCGCATGCAGCTCCAGCACATCCCCGTCGGCTACCACGTCTTCAACATCGAGATGCAGATCGGTCGCGGCGGCCAGATCGTCCGTTCCGCCGGAGCGACGGCGACCCTCGTGGGTCTCGACGAGCCGCACGCGATCATCCAGCTCCCGAGCGGCGAGATCCGCAAAGTGCGCAAGGAATGTTTCGCGACCATCGGCATCGTCAGCAACGGCGAACACAACCTCATCAACTACGGAAAGGCGGGACGCATGCGGTGGCTCGGCCGCAAGCCCCACGTCCTCGGCAAATCCATGAACGCCGTCGATCACCCGCACGGAGGAGGAGAAGGCCACGCATCGATCGGTCTCGTTGCGCCGAAGACTCCGTGGGGCAAAAAGGCGCTCGGCGTCAAAACGCGCTCAGGCCGCAAGTCCACAACGCTCATCATCCGGCGCCGCACGCATAAGAAGAAGCGTAAATAATCCCCCATAGGGCGCCCCAGCGGGGCGCCCCTACGATTCCCATTATTCCTCCCACCCATGTCCAGATCCCTCAAAAAAGGCCCCTACGTTGATCCGATCGTCCTGCAGAAGGTCATGAAAATGATCGAGAAGCAGGAGAAGAAGATCATCAAAACGTGGGCGCGCGATTGCGACATTCCGCCGGAGTTCGTCGGATTCACCTTTGCGGTTCACAACGGCAAGGACTTCGTGCCGGTGTACATCACCGAGCAAATGGTCGGACACAAGCTCGGAGAGTTCGCATGGACGACGAAGTTCAAAGGCCACGGCGGCAAGGCCGCGACGACCGTCGCCCCCGCGGGCGCGGCGCCGGGTGCCACGGGATCCGCTGCTCCACCTTCACCTTCTAAATAATGATGTAAAGACGCGCCGCCGGCGCGTCTCTACCCCTCTAACGATTATCACCCCATCATGAAAGCCTATCTCCAATCAGTGCGCATCGCCCCCAAGAAAGCGAATCTCATCGCGAAGATGGTTCGTGGCATGAACGTGGCCGACGCCATGGACGCGCTCGGCAAGACGCACAAGAAAGCGGCGCGCATCATCGAACAACTTCTGCGCTCGGCGATCGCCAACACGTCGCACAACGACAAGCAGGATGCGCAAACGATGATCATTAAGCTGATCGTCGTGAACCAGGGAACGGCCTACCGCCGCGGCATGCCGATGGCCCGCGGACGCACGCGTCCGTTCCGCAAGTTCTTGTCGCACATCGACTTGGAGCTGGGCTTTCCTGACGAAAAGAAGGCAAAGCGTTCCGCAAAAACCGCCAAAGATGCTTCCCAGAAGCCGAAAACTGCTGTAAAAGCTTCCGCGAAGAAAGAACCTTCTCCTAAGTCTTCCTAACTTCTCGGGCGGTTCACGAACCGCCCCTACAATCCTCATTTATGGGTCAAAAGGTCAACCCCAACGGCTTCCGAATCGGCATCACCCACACGTGGCCGAGCACCTGGTATGCGAAAGGCAAAAAGTTTAGCGAACTCCTGATCCAGGACGTCCAGATTCGGCAGTACCTCCGCCAGCGCGTGAAGGAATCGGGCATCAGCTCGATTCTCATCGACCGCGGAAAGAAAGTGACGGTCACGATCACCACCAGCAAGCCGGGCGTTCTCATCGGCAAGCAAGGCGCCGCCATTGATGAGATGCGCAAAGATCTGGAGAAGCGCTTCGGCGGATCGTTCATGGTCGAAGTTCAGGAACTTCGCAATCCCGACGCCGACCCCGACGTGATCGCCGAGACCATCCAGGGACAGATCGAGCGTCGCATGCCCTACCGCCGCGCCGTGAAAATGGCGATGGAGAAGGCGAGACAGGCGGGCGCCGAAGGCATCAAAGTCACGGTCTCGGGCCGCCTCAACGGAGCGGAAATAGCCCGCGACGACCTCTTCAAAGACGGCAACGTTCCCTTGCAGACCCTTCGCGCGAACATCGTGCACGCCAAGCGTCATGCAATCACCAAGTTCGGCACGATCGGCGTGCAGGTATGGATCTATAAAGGAATGGTGTTTAAGAAGATTCAACAGGCGCAGTCCGCTTCCCTCACCGATCATGTTAGAGCCTAAGAAATTAAAGCACCGCAAGCATCACCGCCGCCGAGGCGCTTTCTACGGGAAGGCGACCCGTGGCGCGCAGTTGGCGTTCGGTTCCATCGGACTGAAGGCGCAGGGCGGAGGCGAACTCACGGCGCGGCAGATCGAAGCGGCCCGAAGGGCACTCACGCACAAAGCACAGCGCGGAGGAAAGATCTGGATCCGCGTTTTCCCGCACACGCCCGTCACGCGCAAAGCCGCCGAGGTGCCCATGGGCTCCGGCAAGGGATCCGTCGAGTACTACGCTCTCGCCGTCAAACCCGGAATGATGCTCTTCGAAATGGACGGTCTCGCCGAAGACATCGCGCGCGAGGCGTTGCGGTTGGCGGCGCATAAATTACCATTCAAAACGAAAATTGTTGTACGCCTGCGTGCGTAGTTCACGGACGCCCCACCGGGGCGCCCCTACCCCCGTTTATTTTCCCTCCCATGTCTCCAGCCATCACCATCACCGAACTCCGCTCGATGCAGATCGCCGATCTGCACAAGGAACTGCGCGCCCACCAGACGCATGTCCGCAAAATGCGCATGCAGATCACGATGAACACGGAAAAGGACACCGGACGGTACCGTCAGGAGAAGAAGCAATTGGCGAGGATGATGATGGTCATTGGCGAGAAGCAAAAGGAGACAAAGGGTACAAAGGAGTCAAAAGAGACAAAGGAACCTTTGAAAAAGTCGCCAGCTACAGCTAAAGTCGCCGTCTCCAAGAAGCCACGCAAAACTTCCAAAGCATCACTATGAGAACGAAAGTAGGCACCATCACCGCAGCGAAGATGACCGACACCGTCACGGTGACGGTCCACCGGTCGGTGTTCCACCCGCTCTATCGCAAGAGGTTCCGCGTCAGCAAAAAATTCCTCGCGGACACCAAGGGTGTCACGGATCTCGGCGTCGGCGACACGGTGGAGATCACCGAGTGCCGTCCGCTCAGCAAGCGCAAGTGTTTCAAAGTCAGCAATGTCATCAAGCGCGCTCCGCGCGTCAGCGACATGGCCGAAGAGAGCGCGATCGAAGGCGTGATGCGACATCGCAACAAGAGTTCAGAGAATAAAGAGGATGCAACCGACACTTCTTCCGCCCAATCATGATCCAGCCCCAGTCCATGCTCGTTGTGGCCGATAACACGGGTGGCAAGATTGCCATGTGCATCCGCGTGCTCGGCGACAGCAAGAGGCGTTACGCGCGCATCGGCGACGTGATCATCGTCGTCATTAAAGAGGCGGCGCCACGCGGTACCGTTCGCAAGAAGACGGTCGAAACCGCGGTGGTCGTTCGCACGCGCCAGATGACGCGGCGCAAGGACGGCAGCTGCATCCGCTTTGATGACAACGCCTGCGTGATCATCCAAAAAGACGGCGTGCCCAAGGGCACGCGCGTGTTCGGCCCTGTCGCGCGCGAACTGCGCGCCCGTGGGTATCAAAAGATTATTTCCCAGGCGCCCGACGTCCTTTAACCCCTCACCCGGCGGGCGGTTCACGAACCGCCCCTACAATCTTCCATCATGAAGCTTCACACGGGCGATACCGTCCTCGTCATTACCGGCAAAGATAAGGGGAAGACAGGATCCGTTCTCCGCATCCTCGAATCCGAAAACCGCGTCATCATCGGAGGCGTCAACATGCGTACGCGCCATGTGAAAAAGACGTTCCAGCAAGCCGGCCGCATCCTGAAATATGAAGCGGCCATCTCGGCGAGCAACGTCATGATCCTCGATCCCAAGACCGGAAAGCCTTCCCGCATCGGCTACAAAGTCGATGACAAAGGAAAGAAGACTCGCATCAGCAAGATCAGCGGGGAGGAAGTGAAGGCCGTCAAACCGAAGAAGGAGGCCAAAAAGAAAGCGACAGAGGCGACAGAAGGGACAAAGGTAAAGGAGAAGACGGAAGAAAAGGGGACAAAGGATGTATCTCCGGCCTCTGGAAAGAAGTCGCCGTTCTGGAAGCGCATGGGGTTTGGAGCAGGGGAAGCCGCAGCTCAGGGTGACCGGCAAGAGGAGTCGCGCTCGAAGCAAGATCACACCGTTCCCGAACAGCAGTCGCAGGTACACCGTTCCGGTGGCCGCGGTTCCTAACCCCCTCACCCGGCGGGCTCTAAGCCCGCCACCCTCTCCCGCTGCGGCAGGAGAGGGAACCACCCCTCTATCATTCCGCTCATGACCAAATACGACACCCTCCACGACCGGCTCCGAGGTCCCATCGCGAAAGCGCTCCAGCAGGAGCTTGGGATCAAAAACATTCATGCGCTCCCCCGGCTGCAGAAGGTGATCGTGAACGTGGGCATCAACAAGACGAAAATGGACGGCAAAGAAATTCACGAGTTCATTGTCGACGTGCTCAAGCGCATTACGGGACAGAAGCCCGTCTTCCGCACTGCGCGCATCGCCATTTCCAACTTCAAGACGCGCGAGGGGCTCGTGGTCGGCGCGATGGTGACGTTGCGCGGCAAGCGCATGGAAGAATTCCTCGACCGTCTCATCAGCTACATCCTGCCCCGCATCCGCGACTTCCGCGGACTGCCGACCAAACTCGACGGACGCGGCAACTACGCCATCGGTTTGCGCGACCATACGATCTTCCCCGAAGTTCCCAGTTCGGACGTCGGCAAGATCTTCGGCATGCAAATTCAGATCACCACGACTGCCGGACGCGATGATTACGGCAAGGCTCTCCTGAAACACATGGGCATGCCGTTCACTCCGGACCGTGTCAAAACGACCCCAAAATCCGCGGAGAAAGTTGATTCTGCGACTGATAAAGGCAATACTCCCGCTTCCTAACCCCTGGCGCCCCAGCGGGGCGCCCTACCACTCTCTTATTATTCCGCTATGGCTCGTCTCTCCCTCGTCCTCAGTCAGAAACGCCGCATGGATGAATACATGAAGGCAAAGCGCGCCGGAAAAAAGCCCGCGTACCCGACTCGCATTTATAACCGTTGCAAACTCTGCGGACGCCGGCACGGATTCATGCGATTCTTCGGAATCTGCCGCATCTGCTTCCGGGAACTGGCCTGCAATGGAGAGATTCCCGGTGTTACGAAATCTTCCTGGTAAAAGCCCCCACCCGGCGCTGCGGCGCCACCCTCCCCCACTGCGGCGGGAGAGGGAACCATCCCCTCTATCATTCATTCCTACAACCATGACCGTCGTCAACGACCCCATCGGAGATCTTGTCACCCGGATGCGCAATGCGCAGCACGCCCGCAGGCAAACCTGCCGCGCGCCGTGGTCGAAGATCAAACTGGAACTCCTCGAGCTTCTCAAGCGAGACGGCTGGATCGCGGATGTCGCGGTGGTCGGCGAAGCGCCCAAGCAAGATGTCGAAGTGACCTTCAACGCCGATAAGCCCCCGCTCCAACTCAAGCGGGTGAGCAAGCCCGGCCGGCGCGCTTACACGTCTTCCGCAGATCTGAAGCCCGTCCTTCAAGGATTCGGCGTCGCCGTCCTGACCACGAGCAAAGGTCTCCTCACCGACAAGGAAGCGCGAAAGAATAAAGTCGGCGGCGAAGTACTCTGCACTGTTTCATAACCCCCCTATAGGGCGCCCCAGCGGGGCGCCCCTACCATCCCCAATCCATGTCTCGTATCGGAGCTAAACCAGTGGCAATCCCGTCCGGCGTCACCGTCGAGGTGAAGTCCGGCGTTGTCCACGTAAAGGGCCCCAAGGGCGAGCTCACCTACGCGCTCCTCCCCGAGGTGTCCGTTGCCATTGAAGGCAGCGAGGTCAAAGTCACGCGCAAAGACGACAGCGACGACGCCCGCGCCCGCCACGGTCTGACGCGCGTGCTCATCCTGAACATGACGATCGGCGTCAGCACGGGGTACGAAAAGAAGTTGGAGATCATCGGCGTGGGATACAAGGCGCAGATCAAAGGCAAGGCGCTCGCGCTCAACCTTGGTCACTCCCATCCGGTCAGCTTCGATATTCCCGCCGGCATCGAGGTCGCGCAGGACGAGAAGAACAAGAACATCGTCATTCTCCGCGGCATCGACAAACAGCTCGTCGGCCAAGTCGCTTCCGATCTCCGCTCGCTGCGTCCGCCGGAGCCCTACAAGGGCAAAGGTGTCCGCTACTTTGGAGAGAAGGTCCGCCGCAAGGCGGGCAAGGCGGCGGTGTCGAAGAGTGCTGCATAATCA
>JABFSS010000064.1 GCA_013140485.1 Candidatus Peribacteraceae bacterium
GCGCCCGTACGAATCGCGTTCGTCGGGGCCAACCTCAAGCGTGACCGTTTCGCCTTCGACGAGGCTCCGCAAAAAATCCGTCGCGCGGCGGCCGAGCAACATTTGCCGGGCATCGGACGCGTGGAGTTCGGGAGCGTCGATGCCGATCAGACGCACGCGTTCGGTTTGATGTCCCCCGTCCGTGAGGGCCACGTCGAGCGTGTCGCCGTCTATCACGTGCAGAACTTTCGCTTTCACGGGACCGGCCGGGAGCGTGGATGGTCGGTCGGCGCTGTAGGTGATGCCGTCCCGCGCGTCTTTCCACGAGAGCGTCTGGACGGTCTCGCCGGCGGGGTTGATGAGCGACAATTCTCCCGCGGTGTTCCCGAGCGTCATCCCCAGATCGCGGTCGGAGAAGCGCTTGCTCTCGTGCAGAAAGAAGCTGACCGACCCGAACGTGAACATGCTTTTCTTGGCGTGCGGAAGCCGCAACGTCCAACCGTCCAAACTTGCCGTCTGGTTGCTGACGTTGCGGATTTCCACCCATTCGTTGCCGGGATCTTTGCCGGCGGGATTCGGCAACACGCCGGTGATGACGAACCCTTTGCCTTCGTTCATGACCGGGTTGCTCTCGATGAACGGAGAACTATTTCCGGTGTTCTGGACTTCTCCGGATGTGAAAGAACTGGACGCCGATGATCCTGTGACGGTGACGGGCATCGTGCGCGTGACGGTGCCGCAGGAATTCTTCACCTCCGCGGTGATCGTGTACGTTCCCGCCTCGTCGTACGTATGCGACGGCGGATTGCAACTCTGCGACACCGTCTCATCGTCAAAATCCACGACGCACGTTGCGCTCGTCAGCGAGCCTTGGTGCGTGCCGAGCTGAATGTTCAATGTGACTTTGTCGGCGCCGGACGTGGCGCCGGATTGGAGGATGAAGTACGGATCGAGAACGGGGCATGACGTTGACGCAGATGATCCTGCTTGTGGTGAAGAGGATGCCGAAGAAGCCGAGGATGCCGACGATGATGTCTGCGATGACGCAGATGATGACCCTACCGACGTTCCTATTCGCGCAAATCCAGGCGTTCCCCGCATCACGGTTTGCCCATTCGCCCATCCGACCATTTCCGTCGCCGTCACCCAATTGCCCACATCATCCCCTGCCCCCGAAAGATCGACGCGTTCCATCGACGCTTTCAGAACCGGACTCGTCGAATTGGTTCCGGCGAACGGCGATCCCGTTCCGTCATCGGCTTGATCCATCACCTGACCGTTCGCATCGCGCAGCCGCAGGAGCAACTTGGTGTTCGGGAGACTCATTGCGGACGTGATAAATGCAGGTTCGGACAGGAGTCGTGACTGTGCCGCAACGAATCGGCTGACGACGAGGAATTCTCCGGGACGAACGACTGTGCCGTCGGGAAACGTCAGCATCGTGACTTCGGCGCTGCTGGAGTTGAGCGTGGTGAGGGTCCATCCGGAAAGAGACGCCTCCTGATCGATACCGGCGATTTCTATCCACTCATCACTCGTACTGAGGTCCGACCCCGCCCAGTGCACTTCGGTGATCACGGCCTTTGCCAACGCGTGTTCACCCACGAGGAGCGATAGCACCAGAGCGATGCACAGGATGATAATTCGCCGATGAGGAAAGAAGATGGGAGACATAGGAGGGACAGCATTCCGCAAGACAAAGGCCTTGGGAGGGGGGTCCGGAGAAAATCACTTTTTGGAATTCGGTTTTTTCGTTTATGAGAAGCCAATCCTGGGCGTTCCATAGGGGTGTGGAACGCCCCACCTTGCCCCCTCTGGAACGAGGGGTAGACTGCGCTCGTACATCCTCCCATGTCTCCACTCCGACCCCACAATCTGGAACCTTCCGATGCAGGCCGTCCGCCTGCGTTGTTAGCCGGTCTGTGCGCCTGAAGGCGTGAAAACATGGGTGGGATAGTCCGTCCCCCCCTCCCCCATGCCAAATATCTCAATAGTAGTCGCCCTCGTGGGCGGTGCCCTGATCGGCCTTGCCGTCGGCTGGTCGCTCTTCTCGAAAGGAAAGAAAATTTCGTCCACGCTGCAGGCGCAAATCAATGAACAGGAACGCGAGCTCTCCAAGGCCCAGTCGAAACTCGCGGACGCCAGAAACCAGATCAAAATCGCCGAGAATGAAGCGAAGGCCGCGGCGAAAGACATTGTGAACGAAGCGCGGCTCGCCGCGACCGAACTCGAAGCCAAGGCGGAAAAAGATCAGGGCCGCATCGAGGAGAAGGAACGCGCCCTCGACGTGAAAGTGAAGGAGGTGGAGCGTCAGCGCGGAACCGTCGAAACGCTGAAAGGCGAACTCGAAACCGAGAAGCAGGAAGTCTCGGTGGCCGCGGCCAAGCACCGCGAAGCGCTCGAAAAAGTCGCGAAGCTGAGCCAGACGGAAGCCAAAAAACAGCTCGAAACGGAACTGGAAAAAGAATTCTCGGAGTACTTTGCCGCGCAGATCCGCCTCAAGCGCGAGGAAATGGAAGGTGAAGCCGAAGACAAGGCACGTAATTTGATGGCCGAAGCCATGCAGCGGTACGCGTCCGAAGTCTCCAGCGAATCGACGGCGACCATCGTGCAGCTCCCGAGTGACGATATGAAAGGCAAGATTATCGGCAAGGAAGGCCGCAACATCATCTCGTTCGAACAGGCGACGGGTGTCGACGTGATCATTGACGATACTCCCGGCGCCATCGTCCTCTCCGGCTTCGACCTCGCCCGCCGCTACGTCGCAAAACTCGCGATGGAGAAACTCCTCCAGGACGGCCGCATCCAGCCGGCGCGCATCGAGGAAGTCGTCGGCAAAATGAAGGAACAAGTCGGCAAGATGATGCTCGAATTCGGCAAACGCGCGGTGGAAGAACTCGGCATCCAGGGCTATCCGCAGGATTTGTTGAAGATCATCGGACGCCTCCGTTTCCGCACCAGTTACGGCCAAAACGTGCTCAAGCACTCGGTGGAAATGGCGCACTTGGGCAAGATGCTCGCCGAGGAAATCGGCGCGGACGTCTCGGTGGTCACCGAAGGTTGTCTGTTGCATGACGTGGGCAAGGCGCTTGACCACGAGGTGACGGGAACGCACGTGGAGATCGGCGTCGAGATCTGCAAGCGGTTCAAAATCCGTCCGGAAGTGATCCACTGCGTGGCAGCCCACCACGAAGACATTCCGATGGCGACGCCCGAAGCGTTCGTGGTTGCCGCCGTCGACGCCATCTCCGGCGCCCGCCCCGGCGCGCGCAGGGAATCGATTGAGGAATACTTCAAGCGCCTGCGGAACCTGGAAGACGTTGCGAAGAGCTTCGACGGCGTCACGCGCGCCTTCGCCATCTCGGCGGGCCGCGAAGTCCGCGTGTTTGTCGACACCAAGAAGATCGACGACCTGACGCAGGAGCGCCTCGCCAAGGACATCGCAAAGAAGGTGGAGGCTGAATTGACCTATCCGGGGGTCATCAAGGTCAATGTGATTCGGGAGAGGAGGATTGAAGAATTGGCCAAGTAAAGGAAAACGACGAAATCGACGCAAACGAAGAAAACGAGGATCCTTGATTGCCTCGCTTTCTTCGTTTCCCTCGTTTTCCTTATTTGCTAGAACCCCCAAAATCATGTAAAATAAACCTAACATTCACAACCACCCTCTATGACCAAGTTCACTCTTCAACGCGCCGTTGTCGCCGGCCTCGCGCTCGCGATTTTTTTGACGGGCTTTGTGAGCGCCACCGGTTCGGTGCAGGCGCAGGCATCCGACGATTGGATGCAGATGCTCTTCTGCGACATGCTGGGCAATTGCCGCTGACCATCAATCTGAAACCAATATTCACATTCCTCATCTTCTTATGTTCACCCGTTTCCAGAACCGCATCGTCGTCGCGGCAGCCGGCGTTTCAGTTTTTGCGCTCGCGCTCAGCAGCACGTCGCTCTCCGGCCTCCAGGGCCAAATCGACATCTGCGATTATCTGCCCAAGCTCAAGCAGTGCCAGGACAAAAAAAATTCCGGCAGCTTCACGATGCCTTCGACACCGCAGCCTCCTACCTCGCCCGTGCCTCCTCCCCAGAGACCTCCTGCGAACGGCTCAAACATGGGCCAGAGTGGCGAAAGCGGAAATGGTGACATCAGTGGAGTGGGCGGTGGGGACACAAATGATGGCGGCAGTGGATTGATGGATAGAGGTGGTGGATCGACGCAGTCCGGTTGCGGCAACGGTGTGTGCGAAAATTACTATTCGTGCCCGGTGAACGCGGGAAGAGGAGTAAGGGCAGCGGAACGGGAAACGGAAGCGAATTGCCCGCGCGATTGCAAACCCGAAGGCCCGGTCTGCGGCAACGGCAAATGTGAAGCGCCGCGCGAAACATCGTCCACGTGTCCGAAAGATTGCCGCGTGGGAACAGTGCAAGCAGGCAACCTCTATGTGACGCAAGACGGCATTCCGGCAAAAATCCAGCTGATCGTCGGTGGAACGGAAGGATCCTCGGCGTTGAACCTTAAGTTCCGTGCCGATGGCATTGAGGACATCCGTGTTCTGCAAATGCAGATCACAGACGCCTCGACAGATGCTCCGTATGATCACCTCAATCTATACTCAGGCGAATCCACAACGCCCTTTGCAAAAGCAACTGTCGCGGCATGCGGCAACGAGATCGTGCCGGCCCACACGCTGTGCGCCGATCTCTCCGCGGCGAACTTCGTCGTGAAAAAGAACACGGAAGTGCGCGTCGCGGTCAAACCCGTGATCAAGACGGATACCGGCGGCGCGTTCTCCGGCACGCCCGTTCAACTCTTCTTGTCGACCACCTATGACAAAGCCGTAACGGCCGCGGGAGTGACGTCGAACGTCAATCTCCTGAGAAATAACGGTAATACGACGACGGAAGGAGAAGTTTTCACAGGTACGAATAGCGCGGGCCCGAACCGCGAGATCGCCGGACCGAAGAATGCCACTGTCCTTTCGAAAATTATCTCCGTCACCAACGCCAATCCCGATGCCGACGGATCGATTATTCCAAACGGTCTATCGGACATCGGACAATTCAAGTTTGTCGCGGCAAAGCAGTTCAACGCCGAGAACGGCGTGAACAAGCCGACGCTGTCCGACATGATCTTCTCGGTGAAATCCGAGTACGTTGAGGTCGGCGCGCTGAAGCTGATAAATAAAATGAATGGCGCAGCGGCGGTCACGTGTGAGGCATTCAATGCAGAGGGGCAGAAAATGACCATGCCCGTGAAAGGAAACTTCTTCGCATGGTGCAAGGATCTTCCGAGTTTCATCGACTCGGCGATCGAGCAGGGGGGAGAACAAACCTTCGTGCTGCAAATGAACATCACGAATTCCGCAACATCCCGCGAGCACGACTCGACGGTGCAAGTGATGCTGGAGAACTTCGCGAAGAGCGATTTCCAAAGCGCGGATTTCGGCCTTGCCGCGTCGCACCTCCAATGGATTGACCGCGATGCCGACACTCTTGGAAACGGCGACACCACCTCATCGGTCTTGCGCTGGACGGATCTCCCGACAGAAACCGTCAAATCGACGCTCTACAAGAACGGTAGTGGCGGAGGTGGCGGTGGAGGAGGCGGTTCCGGAGCGGTCTGCGGTAATGGAAAATGTGAAGCTCCCGACGAAACCTCGTCCAACTGTTCTCAGGATTGCCGGGACGAAGGACCTGTGTGCGGCAATGGACGATGCGAAGCTCCTCAGGAAAACTCGTCAACGTGTTCGAGAGATTGCGGTAGTGGAACGGCAATGTGCCCGAACGATCCCGACGGCGGCGATCCGACTCAGAAGGCCACGGTTAATTACAAAACGGACAATTGCCGGCAGGGCATTAAGAACTACGTCAACGAAATTCTGTGCGTCGGCGGCGACGGCAAGCAGGTCTACGAAAGTCTCACGCCGTGCCCGCTCGGAAAAGAGTGCGTGAACGGCGCATGCACCGCAGACGGCGGGCCGACGACGGACCCCAAGTGCAGCGATACCGACGGCGGTATAAATATCTTCGTGAGGGGGACAGCTGGCCGCAGCACCGACGTTTGCAATGGCAACAGCGGTTATGAGAAACAGGTGTACGAAGCGTACTGCACGGCAACGTCTCCGAGCTTTGCGATCATGCCGAGCATCCCCTGCCCCGAGGGATACACCTGTTCGAGCGGCGCGTGCGTAAGGCAGTAATCACGGAAGATCTTCCCAATACCCGACATGCCGCGACACAAATATTCCGGGCACCTGACCACCACGGTCTCCGCGATCGTCGCTCTCACGCTGGCGATGTCCGTCACGCTGGGAACGCGTCTGACGCTGCACGCCGTGAGCACTTCTTCGTGGATGAATATCCTCAACAGCCGGACCGGAGGGAAAACCGAAAACGATAACCGTGATATTCTGCGCACAATCTTCCGCAGCCAGCCGGCGACGACGCATCGTGCGGTCCAAAAAAAGACCTTCCCGCAGGGCCGCGCCCGCCCGCGCCAGCTTCCCAAGCGCGAGGGTGACAAGTGGCGCGAAGAGGAACCGCTGCGCCCGAGCGGCACGCTGCAGGTTCCGGACGACACGTCGGAGGACTAAATCATCCCAGGACGTATCTGCCTTTCCGACACCCCAGCATGGTTTCTTTGACGAGTTGCGCGAGGATGCCACTGAGCCAGTCGTGATGTTCATCGGAATCCCAATCAATCGCAATCTGCGCGCCGATATCGTGGAGAGTCAGGCCCTTTGGGGCATCCCGCAGCGCTTCAATGACTCTCCCTCTGAAAATTCTGTTCGGAATAAACACCGATCCGACCGCCCTCCCGGGCTCCCTTTTCTTCAATGACTGCGTGCGTGCTTTTTTTCCATAATTCGTAATTCGTAATTCATAATTCTTTCGAGTGGTCTTCATAATCCCCTCCCGCGTCAGCGGGCAAATATCCCATTTCGGATTGCGCTTGGTCTGAACCAGAGATCCAAAATCCATGAGAGCTGCATGCCACTCAGAAGCAAACAAAGTAAACGACGGAAACGAAGAAACCGAGGATCCTCGTTTGCCTTGTTTGCTTCGGTTGCTTCGTTTTCCTTTCTGCCGAAGTGCTTCTTCCACCACCTCACTCGCGATCTCCAGCAGATACTGATCATCTTTCTCCCAAGTTCCGTCCGGATTTTCCGGCCCGACAAAGGTCCGGTGAAGAATCCTCCGAATGTTCGTGTCGATACAAGGAGTGGGGAGACCGAACGCGAAGTTTCTGATGGCGGCGGCGGTGTAGGGGCCGATTCCCGGAATTGAAGTGAGGTCGTCCATTGATGTAGGAAACATAACTCGTTGATTCGTTAATTCGTTAACTCGTGTTTCGGCATACGAATTAACGAGTAAACGAGTTAACGAGCCGCTCGAAATTCCAACAACCTTCCTAGCAGCGTCCCGCAGCCGCAAGGCACGACTGTTATATCCCATCCCCCTCCACGCCATAAGCACCTCCTTATTAGACGCGCCAGCGAGATCGCGGAGAGTCGGAAACCGTTCCAGGAAGTTCTTAAAGGTGATGATGACCCGCGGCACCTGCGTCTGCTGCAGCATAATCTCGGAGACGAGGGTTTTGTACGCGCGCCCGGTGAGATCGGTATCGGGAAGATCTCGCCAGGGGAGAGTGCGTTTATGAGATTCGAACCAGGACCATATTTCCC
>JABFSS010000078.1 GCA_013140485.1 Candidatus Peribacteraceae bacterium
ACGGCTCCAAAGAGAACCGCTACACCGGTTCGTGGATCAAAATCACCGCCGACGTGGTGGGGACCGAACAGTTCGTGCTCGATCCTTTGTCGCAGGTCGGCGCGAAGTTCGGGAAGAAAGTGCGCGAAGCGATCGCCGGCCTCTCCGTTCACGACGCGCAGAGGATTCTGCGCAACTTCCCCGAAGTCGATCGCGTCGAGATCCGCTTGTGGCCGCCGTGGGCCGGAGTGCTGCCGTCGATACCGTCGAATATTCGGATTACGCCGCAGTAAGAGGACGGAGAGGGCGAGCCACGGTAAAGAGGGTGAAGAGGAAATCCTCTTTACCGTCTTTACCCTCTCAGTCCTCTTTACCCTTATAATCTTCTCCGTGACTCTCAAAATTCTTCATACCGTGCGGCGTCTGTGTCTGTTTATTGGCCTTCCCATAGCCATTTTTTACGCTTCAACCGTTCTCTTCGTCTACCAGCGGATGGACGGAAACGGCGTCAGTACCGCCGACTGTGCCATCGTGTTTGGCGCTGCCGTACGCCCCGTTTTCAATGATGACGGAAAGATCACGGCGTACACCGCGGGGCCGGGGATTGCCCGGAGGGTCGCCACTGCGGCTGAGCTCTTCGAGCAGGGGAGGATTCACCGTCTGTTTTTTTCCGGGGGAAGGGGAGTGGGGAATACCAAGAGCGAAGCGCAGGTGATGAAAGAATATGCGGTGTCACTCGGAATTCCGTCGGAACGCATCACATTGGAAGAGGATTCGAGCAGTACGTGGGAAAACCTTCTGTACACCCGGCCCTTGACATATGACTGTCATGGCGTGCTCGCCATCAGTGACGCGTATCACTTGGCGCGCATCCGCATGATTGCGCATATCCAGGGCTGGGAGCTGCCGACGTACCCTGCGGAGCCCAGGCCGCAGATGCTGTTTATTGCCAGAAGTCTCCTACGCGAAGCCATTGGCGTGGATTTGCTTGTATTGATGCAATTGTTAACATAAAATGCATTATGTTAAGTGGTAAGTATTGTGGATAAGTCATCCTCTCCTCCGCCGGCCCGTACACCCAATGCTTTGTCGAAGGCCATCGACAGGTACCTCACGTTCCTCAAGGCGGAAGAAAATAAATCTCCGCTCACGATCAGCGCGTATCGAGAGTCATTGGATCTCCTTCTTCGAATAAGTGATATCACCGATCCCCGACTCTTCGATAAAAGCTCCATTCGCATCTACAAGTCCGCTTTACACTCGTACCGGGCCCGGAGCGGCAAAGAGCTGACGGTACGTACCAAGAATCACCATCTGACCATTCTTCGCGCATTTCTGCGGTATTTGACACGTGAAGAGGAAATGGATGTGTATTCGTCGGATAGAGTCACCCGTTTCAAAGAAGAGCAGCGGAAGGTCAAAGTGCTGTTCACCGAAGAACTGGAGAGGCTCCTGACGGCACCGAATACATCCACAAAGGAGGGGAAGCGCGACGCGGCGATGCTGCATCTGTTCTTCTCGACAGGTCTGCGTCTCGCGGAGCTCAGGGGACTCAACCGCAAAGACCTCAATTTCACGACACGCGAGATCTCCGTCCGCGGCAAGCGAGGCAAGATCCGGGTGGTCTTTGTGAGCGACAGGGCGGCTGACGCCCTCAAAGAATACGTTGAGAGCCGTTTGGATCACTTGAATCCCCTGTTCATCCGCCATCATGACAAAGCATCCACGGCTCTGCCCCCCGGCGAAGAATTCCGCCTCTCACGCATTTCCATCTACAACGCCGTCAAAAAGTACGCCCGGCAGGCAGGAATCGTCAGTGACCCGTCACCGCACACGCTGCGCCACTCCTTCGCGACCGATTTACTCAGAAATGGCGCTGATCTCAGGTCCGTGCAGGAAATGCTCGGGCATAAGGATCTTTCCACCACCCAGATCTACACCCACGTCACGAATCCCCGCCTTAAAGAGGTCCATAAGAAGTTTCATGGCAAGGAAGCGTAAGAATCCTCTGTATCGTCCGTCATAGGGGCATCTATTCCCCCACTTTTGTATGGAAGAAGTTCGTCACATTCACGAAGACAGTGGTTCCGCATCCATCGTCATGATGGTTGCTCTTGTCATCATTCTCGCCATCGCGGCGGGTATCGGCTTTCTCGCCTATAACGGCACTCTCTTCAGCGCTGCCGCCGATCAAGGATCGGACATCAACATCGAAGGCGATGTCAACTTGCCGCCTTCGACCGACACTCCGCCTGCAACCACGTACTGATTCCGGCGACATCAATCCTCCCCGCTCTCAACGGCGGGGGGATTTTTTTGAAAGTCAGTAAAAATTCTTTGTACTCGCTTTTCCGTATGCCATGGATAAAAAGTAGGCGTGCGCTCATCCAATTGTTGCTTATCTCAATAAATTCTGAATAATCTCAGTACTTCGCCCGAACCAATTCTCGTGGATATGAAAGGAGGTTCGAATGAAGAAGGTCACTTAACCGTGCAGCACTGAGACCCTGTGAGGTCTCTGTCTGCACGGTGCGCTCACCGCAAACAATATATAGCCCCCTGTTTGGGCACGCGGTGAGCATTAGGAGTCTGTGCCCAGTCGCACGGACTCCTTCTATTAGAGTTTGGTTTTTATCGTGCGAACTCGCTTCCCCTTCCCAAATGCTTTCTCCACATTCTTCTGCAAATTCTTCGCCTTTACCATCGCTTCGAGGAGCAGGATTTCCTCATCATCGTTCTTTTTTTCATCTTCGCGGGTCGAAGACCCACGCTGGGTTTGCTGCGCCTCGTACGCTCCTTCGAGCCCCGTCATCAACCGCTCCATCGACCGCATCATCGCGCCTTCCAGCGCCTGCGGAGACATCGGCTGCCGGGCGATCTCTTTCAAACGATCCGTCTTCCCGCACAGCGTGCACTTGGGCTTGTCGTTCTCCGTCCGCGCAAAGTCCCACCGGCAGCGCGTGCACAGGTAGGTGATGAGCTCTTTGGGCTGGGCTTTTTTGGAGGGCGGCATAGGAACAAGTATACCAGTGTGGGAAAGCATTTTTTGCCCATTATTAGGCCAATCTGAGCTATGCTGGCGCTGCATGCAGCTCATTCTTGCGGGAGGCGGCACACCAGAACAATCGATGAAGGTCGATCAGTTTTTTGCCGGGCATTTGTCCGGAAAAAAGATGCTCTTCATTCCCCATGCGATTTCTCCCAAACTGTGGAGCTACGAAAAAGCGTTCGAGTGGATTCAAAAATCCAAAGCTTTTGGGGGTCTCGAAATAGTGATGTGGAAAGACCTTCAGGGAAAAACAGAACAGGACATGAAAGAATTTGATGCGCTGTACCTCATGGGTGGAAATACGTTTGAGTTGCTCCATCAATTGAGAACGTCAGGCATTCTGGAACTCATTCGCAAATTTTTAGAGAATGGAAAAATCGTCTATGGCATCAGCGCGGGTGCGTATGTCTTGGGCAAAGACATTCAGGACCGTATTCCTCCTGAGGATGAAGACAAAAACGCCATCGGACTTGAAGATCTTTCCGCACTCAATCTTCTGAAGAACTACAACGTCCATTGTCACTACATTCCACAGCATGAGGAAGCATTGATGGATTTTGAAGAGAAATCGAATATTCCTCTTCTGGCGATTCCGGAAGAATCCGGAATATTCGTGAACGGTGACAAGTGTCTTTCGCTCGGGACCGAACCCGTCTTTATCTTCAAAAAGAATGTCCAGAAAGTCGAAATAGCGCCAAATACGGAGTTTTCTCTCAGAGACTGATTCTCAAAAACTTCCGCTTCCCGACCTTCAAAATTCCCTTCTCCACCTTCATTTCAATCGTCTTTACCGTGACATCGTTCATGTGAACTCCGCCCTGCTCGATCAAGCGCCGGGCCTCAGATTTTGAGGGTGCCAGCTTCTCGTTCATGATCACGTCGATAACAAGACTCCCCTTCTCCACTTTCACTTCTTTAATGTCCTCCGGTAGTTCATGTTTGCTGAAGACGCTCGTGAATTGTTCTTCTTCGTGCTTGGCGGCGTCCGCCCCGTGGTAGAGCGTGACCACTTCGCGCGCCAGGCGCATTTTGGCGTCCTTCGGATTCATTTTGCCCTTCAAACTCTTCTCAATTTCTTTCACCTCCGCCATCGCCATTTCGGTTACGCATTCCAGGTACGTGACGATGAGTTCGTCTTTGATCGACATCAGCTTGCCGTACATCTCCTTCGCCGAATCCTCGAGCCAGATGCAATTATCGTAGGTTTTGCTCATCTTGCGGCCATCGGTGCCTTCGATCAATTTCGTTGTCAGGACGAACTTGTCGCGCTTGCCGTAGGCTTTTTGGAGCGTACGACCGGCGAGCATGTTGAACAGCTGATCGTTGCCGCCGAGTTCGACGTCAACGTCGAGAATCACCGAATCGTAACCAACCAGCAACGGATAGAGAAATTCCATGACGGCGATTTCCTTCTCTTGTTTGATGCGCTCCTTGAACATGTCGCGCTGGAGCATTTGTTTGACGGTAAAATGACTCGCGAGCTCCAGTATCTTCCGGCCGTCGAGTTTCTCCAGCCATTCGTGGTTGTAGCGCAGTTCGATCTTTCCGAAGTCGAGAATCTTGCCTGCCTGCTTCTTGTACGTCTCAAAATTTTTCTCCACTTGCTCGCGCGTCAGAGCCTCACGCATTTTGTCCTGCCCGCTCGGATCCCCGATCATCGCGGTGAAGCTGCCGATCAAGAAGACCACGTGATGTCCTGCATCGGCGAAGGCTTTCAGCTTTCGTAGCGGAACGGAGTGGCCCAGATGCAGCCTGGCGCCCGTCGGGTCGATGCCGAGGTACACGCGCATCGGCTTGCCGGATTTTTGCTTCTCTTCGGCGAGCGCGCGAGGAACCACTTCGCTGACGCCGCGGGTGAGGAGGTCGGGGGAAGACATTCCTCCTGAGTGTACAACAATTTCTCAAAACAACCCCAGGACCAAACGGTCCTGGACTGCCCGGCAAATGAAAAAATAGATAATCTGCCGGAAGATGAGTGTAGAACGAATAGGAATGATGACAAGATTCATATACAAAAAACGCACAGGTCTGTACTCTTTCTGCAGAAAAGTACCAACGGGGTACTGATCTTTTTCTAACGGAGGGTACAGCCATGGCTGAACCCCAAGACGAGGTGGTCATTCCAACCCCGCCACCAGCAAACGGTCCTCCCTCTTTGGGAAAATTCCGCGATGTGATCGTGGAATTCTGCAAGAAGGAAGACGGCCCGACGGAGGTCGAATATGCCGTCATGCTGGCGTTGATCATCGTGGTCTGCCTCGCGGCGATCACGACGCTGGGAGACAACAAGCTCTCCCCGCTCAAACTGGATCCGGCTCCTGAGCCGGTACCAGAGCCCGCTGCTCCTCCAACCGAGTAACGGGACCCGTTAACAGCCCCTTCCCGTGTACGCATGCGGGGGGGGCGCTTTCAGAATGAGCAGCGCAAAACAATCAGTGAGTGCCACCTTCGCCATGATCGAGTACCATCATTCCATGGACTGGCTCGTCTCCCTCCCCGACCGGCTTGATTCTTTCCTCGCCGCAGACGGCCGTATGCTCAGCCGTACCAAAGCGCAGAAAGCGATTGAGGACGGGCAGGTCAGCGTGAATGACGACGTGGTCACCAAGCCCGCTCATCGATTGCAGGAAGGCGACCAGGTGAGCGTGGACTCCCCTGCTCCGGCTTCTGATGAAGAGTCGAAGATCACCCCTGCAGATCTTCATCTGACAGTTCTGTACGAAGACTCTGCCTGTTTCGTGATCGACAAGCCCGCGGGCGTTGCCGTCCACCCGGGTGCGGGCATGGCGCCCGGCGAAGTGACTCTGCTCCATGGGATCTCGTTTCTGTTCAAGAAAAAAAAGATTCCCTTCACGTCGGATTCCGTCCTCGTGCACCGGCTCGATAAAGATACGACGGGGTGCGTGCTGGTCGCCAAGACCGCGGCGGCGCATCTGTTTCTCCAGCAGCAATTCGAGACGAGGACCGTCAAAAAGAAGTATCTGGCGCTCGTCGCCGGCATTCCGAAAGTCAGTGAGGCGACGGTCGACGCCCCCATCGGGCGCAGCGTCAACAATCGGACGGAGATGACGGTGTTTCATTCGGCCAGGACGCGCGCGGCGCAAACCACGTATCGGGTTCTGGATTCCGCGGGAAAAGCTTCCCTCTTGGAATGCGATCTCCACACGGGCCGCACGCACCAGGTCCGCGTTCATCTGAGTTCCATCGGTCATCCGGTTCTCGGCGACAGCACGTACACTTCGCTGTTGAGTGAACGACTAATGCAGGAATTCGACATTCGAAGCTTGTGCCTGCATGCGTGGAAGTTGGCGTTCACGTCTCCCGCGGACAAGAAGGAACATGCGGTGGAGGCGGAGGTGCCTCAGAATTTCCTCCGGGCGAAGGATGCCGCAGGGATTGAGTGGAAACAGAAATGAGGAGCATCCCTCGTACGAAATTGCTGCGGCAATTTCTACTCGGGATGACAAAAGAATTTTATAGAGGAACGCCTCGATACGCTCCGCTGCGGCGGAGCTACTCGGCGACACGCATTAGAAAGGCGCTCCGAGTAGAAAACCGCCGCGCGGTTTTCGTATCGAGGAGCTTCTTGATTCATTGGCTTTGTCATCCCGAGTAGCTCGTGTCGCAACACGAGCGTACGAGGGATCGTACGAGGGATTACTCCGGTGCGTACTCCACCGTATACGTCATCGTATCCAAAATCTCCTGCTTCGCATTCCGCGCGACGATCACGTAGACGTTCTTCCCCTTTTTGAGATTGTTCAGACCGGTCTCTGCGATGTAGTTCCACGTCGTCTTGCCCGGTTTATAGAGCTGCAGAACGTAATCGTTGACGGCGATCGTGGAGGTCTGTGCCGACGTCGCGCCTTCGAGCAAGAATCCGGTTCCCGTTTCGGTGTGGGTGGTCCCCGCCGTCGGGAGCGTGACGGTCAGCGTTCCCGGCGAGAGCGGCGCATTGGTCGGGAGCGGTCCGGTCGGTGACGACGCCGTTGCCGTCGAGCTGGTT
>JABFSS010000100.1 GCA_013140485.1 Candidatus Peribacteraceae bacterium
GTATAGAAATACCGGTCGTCGCCGAGCGCGATGATCGCGACTTTTTTTTCTTTCAGGTCGACCGCTTTCGCGGCTCCATTAAGGAACGCATGCATGTGCGGGTTCAACTGCCCCTCGGGACCGCCGGTGTTCCATGTGCCCGACGCGAGAAGCAAAAAATCACCTGTCATGAGATCGTCCACCGTCGCTTTCTCGACGCGCTTCACGAGAACTTTCAGATCTTTGGCATCTTTTGACAGGAACTTCTGCAGCTCCCCGATCACATACTCGGTATGGCCGCTCGTGGAGGCGTAAATGATGGTCAAAGAAGACACGCGGAGAGTATACCGAAAAGGCGCGTTTTTCTGTATACTAAGAGGAATGTCGCTTTTGCATCCCGCCTCCATCGCCGTCATCGGCGCTTCGGCCGAAGAAACGAAGGTGGGGCATATGGTGCTCAAGAACATTGTGACACAGGGATTCAAAGGAAAGCTCTATCCGGTGAATCCCAAAGGCGGAGAGATTCTCGGAATGACGGTGTGCCCGTCGGTGACGGCAATCGATGGAAAACTTGATCTCGCAGTGATCGTCACGCCGGGCAAGACGGTTCCCGCACTACTCGACGAATGCGGGAAGAAAGGCGTGAAGACGGTCATCGTGATCAGCGCGGGATTCGGCGAAACGGGAACGGACGAGGGCCATGCGCTGGAGAAAGATTTGATCAGAATCGCGAAGCAGTACGGGATCGATCTCGTCGGGCCGAATTGTCTGGGAGTGATACGGCCGTCGATCGGAATGAATGCGTCGTTTGCGGAGAACGTGGAACGTGCGGGAAGCATCGCGCTTTTGAGCCAGTCCGGAGCACTCGCTGTCGCCCTTCTCGATGCTGCGGCGTCATTCCACATGGATTTCTCGCTGGTGGTGAGCATGGGTAACAAAGCGGCAATGAATGAGTGCGACTTTCTGGAGCTCTGTAGAGATGATCCTGAAACAAAGGTCATCGGTCTCTATCTGGAAAGCATTCAGGAAGGAGCACGCTTTCTGCACGCGGCCGCGGAGATCGTCCCGAAAAAACCCATCGTTCTGATCAAATCGGGCGTCTCCGAACGGGGAAAGAAAGCGGTCTCTTCGCACACAGGAGCGCTGGCGGGCTCTGATGCCGCAATCAATGCCGTGTGTTCGCAGACCGGCATTCATCGCGCACATACAACCGAGGAATTCCTCGATCTCCTAAGGACGCTTTCGACGCAACCGAACCTGCTGACGCCGCACATCGCCGTCATCACCAACGCGGGCGGCCCCGGCATCCTCGCGACGGACGCCGCCGAACGGGAAAATCTGGTGCTCGCGGAACTGGAGCCGAAGAATGCCGATGCGCTGAAGAAGCAACTGCCCGCCGCTGCGAGTGTGAAGAATCCCATCGACGTTCTGGGTGATGCCGTTGCCGACCGCTACGCAGCGGCACTCATCGCCTGTGCCAAAGATCCGAACATCGACGGCGTGGCAGCGCTGCTGACGCCGCAAGTGATGACGCCATGCGCGGAGATCGCCCAGGCCGTCATCGACGTGCATGCAAAATATCCGCTGATGCCGATCGTGACGAGTTTTATGGGCGAGAAGAACGTCAAAGCAGCGATTACGCTTCTTCAAGCGAATGGGGTTCCCAATTTTTCCAGCCCGGAGAGAGCTGTTGCTGCCCTCGCCGCACTTCATACACACAATGAATCACGAATCATGAGTCATGAATCAAGAATTCCCCCTCATGCTTCATTATTCATGATTCCTGATTCGGTTCACGGACTGCTTTCTGAGGAAAAAACTTCCGAACTTTTTAAGGCATACGATCTTCCCCTGCCCTCTTCTGCAGTCGCCACGAGCGCGGATGAAGCCGTGAAGCTCGCGGAGCAGATCGGCTACCCCGTCGTCGCGAAGATCAGCTCGCCGGAGATCATTCACAAGACGGACATCGGTTGTGTGAGGGTGAATATCACGTCCAGCGCAGGTCTTCGACCTGCGTTTGAAGAGATCATGGCTAACGCGAAGAAGAACGCCCCAAAAGCGACTCTCAACGGCGTCCTCATCCAGCAGATGTTACCGGCCGGCGACGAATTCATCGTCGGCGCCATCAAAGATCCGAACTTCGGCCATCTGGTGATGACCGGCCTCGGCGGCATTTACACCGAACTCTTCCGGGATACCGCGTTTCGCATCGCTCCCATCGGGGAAAACGACGCGTACGAGATGCTCCAGGAATTGCGATCGTGGAAAATGCTTCTGGGACTGCGGGGAAAGTCACAGTCGGATATCGTCGCTCTTGCGAAGATCATCGCGCAGATCAGCCACCTCGTGACCGACTGCCCGCAGATCAAAGAGTTGGACTTGAATCCGGTTATTGTACGGTCAGATGGCGTTGTTATCGCCGATGCGAAGGTTATTTTGGAATGAGGGTTCTTCGTCACATGGTAATCTTCCACCATGCCCCTCGTCTCCGTCTGCCTCCCCACCTACGAACCCAAACCTGAACACCTGCAGGCGGCTATCTCATCCGTGCTCGACCAGACATTTTCCGATTGGGAACTGATCATCAATGACGAATCTCCGAACGCGGACGTGCAGAAGATTGTGGAGCCGTTCCTGAACGATCAGCGCGTGAAGTTCTTCAAGAACGAAAAACGTTTGGGTATCGGCGGTAACTGGAACGCGACGATACGCAAATCGACGGCACCGATGATCTCGTACATGTTCCAGGACGATCTCTGGTATCCGCAGTATCTGGAAAAGATGACCGGCGTTCTGGATCGCGAGAAAGACATCGGTTTCGTCGCGACGAATCATCTGTACCGAATTGAGGGGACGACGGCATCGGCATCGACAGGTATCTATAAGGAAGTGGAATTGCTGCGCAATGCCGTGATGAAGAACGGGAGAATTCATCGTCATGAGTTCCTGCGCCACTGGGTGCAACGGGGTCTGCGACCGAATTTAATCGGCGAACCGAGCTTCGTTGTCCTGCGTGTGTCGCTCATGCAGCGAATTGGCCCGTTTTTGGAGGACATGAAGCAGGGTCTCGACGCCGAATACTGGGTGCGCGCTCTACTCGAGAGCGATGGCTGGTGGATTGCGGAAAACCTGGGCGAATTTCGCGTGCATGCGAGCGGAACGACCGCAAAGAATGAGGAGAGCGGCGCGGGGAGGATGGATCGGCTGCGAACGCTGAAGATTCTGGCGGAAGCATTGCCTCCGGGACCGATGAAAAAGCTGACGAAGAGCGTTTTTCGGCGCGAGATCATCAAAATGGGATGGAAGTGGCTGAAGAGAAAGCTATTGTAATCGCCGATGTCACAGAAAATCGCCCTCATCGCAGGTGCCGGCCCGGCGGGTTTGACCGCGGCGTATGAACTCCTCGCACGTACGAACATTCATCCGATCGTCTGCGAATCCACCGACGCCATCGGCGGCATCGCGCAGACGTTCAATTATAAAGGCAATCGCATCGACATCGGCGGCCACCGCTTCTTCAGCAAGAGCGACCGCGTGATGAACTGGTGGTTCAATATTCTGCCGAAACAAGGAGCACCGTCCGCTGACACAGAATTGAAAGGACATGAGATTGAGTATGCGGCGG
The DNA here is from genome assembly GCA_013140485.1 of Candidatus Peribacteraceae bacterium. Taxonomy (GTDB): domain Bacteria; phylum Patescibacteriota; class Gracilibacteria; order Peribacterales; family Peribacteraceae; genus JABFSS01. The sequence goes on from JABFSS010000100.1 coordinate 3,605, forward strand.
ACGTCGTGGTCAAGTATCTCTGCCCAGAATGCTCCCCTCTCCCTCCGGGAGAGGGTGGCGCCGCAGCGCCGGGTGAGGGCCTGAGGTCCGCGCCCGATCCCGAAAAAGAAGATCTCGTGATGCTCCAGCGCCCCCGCCTCAGCCGCATCTTCTACCGAAAACATTTCTTCCCCTATCCCATCGGCATCACGGTGACGGTCGCGCGGAGGCTGGGCCTGTGGAATACGTTCTTGATCGGGCTGAGTTACATCAAAGCGCAGTGGTTCCCGCTCAAAGATGAAACCTACCTCGACGCCTTCTTCACCAACCGCTTCGGGCGGCGGCTCTACAAAACTTTTTTTGAGAAATACACGGAGAAAGTGTGGGGAATCCCCTGCGGGCAGATCCGCGCCGACTGGGGGGCGCAACGCATCAAAGGGCTTTCTCTCAAGCGCGCGGTTGTCCATGCGGTGAAAGATCTTTTGAGCAGCGAATTCTCCAAGAAGCAGCAGGAACGCGAAACGAGTTTGATCACGCGGTTCTTCTACCCCAAGTTCGGACCGGGGCAGATGTGGGAGACGGTCACTGAGCAGGTGAAGAAGTGCGGGGCGGAGGTGAGGATGAAAACGCGCATTGCCGGAGTGCATCTCACTGATGGGAAAGTGACGTCGGTGACGACGGAGAACGTGGAGACCGGCGCGCGGGAGGAAATCCTCTGCGATTATTTCTTCTCGACGATGCCGATCAAGCATTTGATCGGGATGATGACGCCGCGCGTTCCCGATTCCGTCGTTGAAGTCGCCGAAGGATTACAGTATCGCGACTTTTTGACCGTCGGGCTGCTGCTGAGGAAGCTTCATGTGCAGGAGAAAGGAAAGAATCCGGCAACAAACGTCCCCGACAACTGGATTTATATCCAAGAAGGCGGCGTGCGCGTGGGACGCGTGCAGATCTTCAATAACTGGAGCCCGTACATGGTGAAAGACTGGAAGAATACTGTCTGGATCGGCCTGGAGTACTTTGTGAACGAAGGCGGCGACCTCTGGATCCAGCCCGATCAGGATCTGATCGCGCTCGGGACGAAGGAGATGGAGAAGATCGGTTTCCTGAAGAAGGAAGACGTCCTCGACGCCTGCGTCCTGCGCATGCCCAAGGCCTACCCCGCCTACTGGGGCAGCTACGAACAGCTCCACGTCGTCCGTGACTACGTGAATACGATCCCGAACCTCTACCTCGTCGGCCGCAACGGCATGCACCGCTACAACAACCAAGACCACAGCATGCTCACCGCGATGATGGCGGTCGATAACATTGTGGAGGGGAAGACGGACAAATCAAATCTGTGGGATGTGAATGTGGAGATGGCGTACCATGAAGAGAAGAAAACATAATCACGTATTCCTCGTATACCACTCCACCGATTTCTGGATGCCATCGCGAAAGGAAACTTTGGGTTCGTAGGCGAGCATTTCTTTGGCTTTGGTGATATCGGCGACGTAACGGACGACTTCGCCGACGCGTGAGGCGCCGACCGATACTTCGGACTTGCTCTTGAGGAGCCGCTTGAGGCTTTTTGCGACGTCCACGAGGAACGTCCCCTGCCCGTACGCGAGATTGATTGTTTGGTTTTTGACTTGATCGAATTTGAGAATGCCCGCGATGACGCCCTCAACCGTGTCGTCGACGTACGTGAAGTCGAGGCACTTGTCGGCACCGAAGATCGTGACCGGCGCATTCTGGCGCATCTGCCGGATGAAGAGCGGCACCAGACGGTTACTGTCGTCGTACATGCCGTACACGTTGCTGAAGCGGAAGATGACGTGGTCGATGCCGTAGCAGCGCGTGTACGACTCGACGAGCGCTTCGCCGGCGATCTTGCTCGCGGTGTACGGACTCTCGCAGTTTTCGATACGCGCGGCTTCTTCTTTAAAGCGACGCATGGGGAGGTTGCCGTAACACTCGCGCGACGACGCGAAGAGGACCTTGCGAATGCCTTTCTGCCGCGCGAACTCCAGCACGTTGAACGTGCTCGTCATGTTGTCGCGCGCGCGCATGGGATCTTCGACCAGTTCGTACACCCGGGCGTTGGCGGCCAAGTGGACGATGACATCGACACCCGGGAAATCCATTTTGCTCACGGCGTCCCAATCGCGCAGATCCACGTGCGTGGTGATGGCATCGACGGCGGGCTGCCACTTGTTGCGCACCCAATCGACCCCGACGACGTCGTAGGAACGCTGGAGGAGGGTTTCGCAAAGGCGCGTCCCGATGGTGCCCGATGAACCTGTGACCAAAATTTTCATCGAAGGCAGCCTAGCAGAAGTTTCGCTTGAACTGGAGATGAATTATGAATCAAGAAGTATGAATACTGCATGATTCGTGATTCATAATTCATGATTCACGTATATACTGCCTCCCAATGCTTTCCCTGATCCTCCCCACCTATAAGGAGCGCGAGTCCCTCCCGATCTTGATTCCCAAGATCGTCGAATCATTGGGAGCCGCGGAGTACGAGATCATCGTGGTTGATGATGATTCGCCGGATAAGACATGGGAAGTCGCACGCGGACTCGCGCAGCGGCACCCGCAGCTCCATGTGATCCGTAGAGTGGGCCGCCGCGGACTTTCCTCAGCGGTGATTGAAGGATTTCTGGCCGCGAAGGGCGACGTGTTCGTGGTGATGGACGCCGACGGCCAGCACGACATCGGGTTGATCCTGAAATTGGCCGATGCTGCGCGCGAGAACGGCGGCATGTCGATGGGATCGCGCTACATGGAAGGCGGCAGCGTGGGCGACTGGACCGGGTTCCGCGCATGGGCCAGCCGCATAGGCACCGCGCTCGCGCACTGGGTTTGCCAAGTGAGGGTGACGGATCCCATGAGCGGATTTTTTGCCGTGTCGCGCGGAACATTTGAGGAAGTTCTGCCGAGACTGAATCCCAAAGGCTTCAAAATTCTCTTGGATTTGCTCGTCCATGTACCGGCGAATACGCAAGTGAAGGAACTCCCTTTCTCCTTTCAGGAAAGAATCGGCGGTGTGAGTAAATTCTCGACGCAAGTGCGCCTGCAATACTTGGAATTCCTCTACGACGCGACAGTCGGGCGCTACCTCCCGCTCACGCTGATCAAATACTGCGTCGTCGGAGTGATGGGAGTGGCCGTGAACCTGGCGGCCTACGCCATCGTGTCCCTGCTGCTCAACGAGTCGCCGCAGTTCGGACTCTTCTCCACGCCGCTCCTCGCCGGCATCGAAGCCGCGATCGTCTTCAACTTCTTCTTCAACAACGCGTGGACCTTCTCGTACGCAAAACTCCGCGGCTGGAAGGCGGTGACCGGATTCGCAAAGTACAACGTTGTCTGCGCCTTCGGCGCGTTCGCGAACATCGCCGTCACCGCGTTTCTCTACCGGGGCGGAATGGGTACCGTGAGCAGCCTGGCCATCGGCGCGTTCATCGGGATGATGTGGAATTACACGATCGGGAGGTTGTTCACGTGGAATGTCTGAGTCTGTGGAAATGCGATCAGAGAAGAATCATGAATTATGAATAATGAATTATGATTCCATGATTCATGATTCATACTTCATAATTCATCCATGCGAGTGCCGTTCAGTCTTCAGATGGCAATCTTCATTACGGTTCTCCTGATCCCCGGAGTTCTCTTTTTGTGCCAAATCTGGAGACTGCACCCCCTCTATACCGACTCCTCCGTCCGCGAATCCGTCCGGACTTCAATGACCGACGTGGCGGCACGCGAAGGCTGGCTTCTTTCCGACATGCTCGTGACCGGCGTCACTGCCGATCACGTCCGCTTGCATCATCGTGAACATCTGCGCGGCGCCGATCGCGAATTCTGCGTCATGATCGCCCTTGCCGACCGTTCCCTCCACTCATGCGACGAAAAACTGAGTTAATCATCGCCGGCTGCCTGGAACTGCTCGCCGTCGCTCTCGCGAAATGGCAGGCGCTCGGCGGCGTCCGGACCGATGAAGCGAAGTATTTGCTGAATATCCCCTACCCGCATCCGCCGTTGATGCGCTGGCTGATGTCCATGACCGAAATGCTGCCATTCCAGGAAATGTTCTGGCGCCTGTTACTCGCAACACTGATAGTGCAGGCCGTCTGGCTGGTGTGGGATCTGACGAACCCTGAGCGGAGCGGAGCGAAGTCGAAGGGTCACTTAGAAGACCGCATGATGATCTGCGCAGGCTGGCTCCTCTCCTCCGCCGTACTTGTGGGAGCGGGATCCATTCTGCTGGCGCCGGTCATGGCTCTGCAAACGCTGGTGTTCCTCTGGCTGCAAACGAGAAGTGACGTCTCAAAAAAAATGCCCGCCGCTATCGCGTTGTTCTGGCTGGCGACGGTCTTCACGACGTATACGGGAGTTCTTCTGTTTCCGTTGGTGTGGAACATTCTGCGGCGAGGCGGCTGTACGATCGCGCAAACCGCTCTATACGTCTTCGGTCCCGTTGTTCTGCTGTTTCTCTATACACTGACGAACCCCTTGGCGCTCGCGATCATCCTTGTGCACCGTGACGAAGGACTGCGAACCGGTCTGGCTGCGCAAGCGATGGGATTCGGTACGCTGTGGATCATCGGCGGCGCGGGCGTCGCAAGCGCCGTGGGCACATGGGGAATTCTCCGCTCGCGGGACAAAGCACTTCTGCTCTCCTTCATACTCGTCTGCGCATACTGCTTCTTTTCGATCACACCCCGGTACTATGCAGTGATGCTTACGCCGTTCTTCGTCGCCGGACTCTGGAAAATCTTCCACGCGCGCCGCCATCCTCACGCCTTCCCTCTCTTGGGATGTTTGATCTGTGCGAGCGCCGTCATCACCTGGTTCGTACAACCGATTCGGACGCCCGTCGTGGCGCGCGAAGTGATGTCCGCTGCCTCGGGATCCGGAACCGTGCTGATATCGGGGCCATTCGGACACGAGTGGCAGTACGAGTCCCGTTCGGAAGTCCGACGCTACCGTCCGGAATTTACAAAAGACGCCGCTGCCATCGTCTGCTTGAATCCGTGCGAGCCGATGTTTGATACGAGTGGGTGGAAACAGCTGAAAGATCTCCCGGTGGAGGCGTGGGTGAGGAAATGATAAGGACAGACGATCACATCTTGAAATACTCACGATACCACTCAACAAATTTCGGAACTCCCTCTTGAATCATCGTCTTTGGTTGGAAACCCAGTTTCTCTTTGGCATGGGATATGTCCGCAGACGTGACGCGCACGTCCCCGGGCTGCATGGGCAGGAATTCTTTCTTCGCTTCTTTGCCGCAGCTCACTTCGATCATGCGGACGTACTCCATCAGCTCTTCTTTCCTCCCGCATCCGAGATTGAAGATCTCCTCGGGATAATTTTTATCGAGCGCGGCAATGATTCCCGCAGCGACATCGTCGACGTAGGTGAAATCGCGCTGCATTTTTCCTTCGCCGAAGATTTGGAGCGGTTTGCCTTTGAGAAGAGCGTCGGTGAAGAGGAACAGTGCCATGTCGGGCCGTCCGTACGGGCCGTAGACGGTAAAGAAGCGCAGACCGGTGACGGGAATGCCGTAGAGATGATGGTAGATGTGCGCCTGGAGTTCGTTGTCCTTCTTCGTCATGCCGTAGAGCGAGACTTGGTTGTCGGTGCGGTCGGTTTCTTTCGCCGGATACGATTCGTTGCCGCCGTAGACCGACGAACTCGACGCGTAGATGAACCCGCCGATCTTCTGCAGCCGGGCTTCGTCTATCATTTCGAAGAAGCCTTGGATATTCGTCGAAATATATTCCTCGGGATGCTCGAACGAATACCGAACGCCCGCGAGCGCGGCGAGATGACAGACGCGGTCGCAGCCTTTCATGCACTTTTTGACCGTCGCGCGGTCGAGGATGCTCCCACGCGTGAACGTGAATCCCTTTTTGCCCTCGAGCATCTTGAGCCGAGCCTCTTTGAGAGACGGATCGTAGTACGGACTCATGTTGTCGAGCCCCACCACCTCGTCCCCTCTTTTGAGAAGTTCCTGGGCAACATGGAACCCGATGAAGCCGGCACAGCCGGTTAGGAAGACCTTCATACAGCCATTTTAGCCTTTCCAAAGGCAAAAAGTCTATGGCGGCATTAATTTCTCTTGTGATGTCAAAAATGATCCATATGCTGCTCAACTCATGGAGACGCAAGCACTTCCCGACATCGACGGCGCTCTGAAAAGGATGATCACCGCCACAAGTGTCGGAGGAAAGTCGCTGAATCCGACTGTCGATCTGAAGAGCGCACGCAAGCTCGTTCTTGCCACATTGAAAAAAACTCCTGATGAAAACATCTATTCTGTATGCGGTTATGTCGTGTGGAAAATGTGTGGCGAAAAAGCGGGAGTGTTTAAGGAGACCAAATGACTGATCTCGGATGATGGACTCCGCTATTTCTCTCCTTTCCTCTCATCACGTTCGCGCTTGAGCGTATCAAGAAACTGAAGAAGATTCTTATCCCCCTCTTTTTTCATATCCATATTCTTCTGTGCCTTTGCAAAATCCTTCTCGGTCAACCGGAAGGGTTCATCGCGAACTGGCTTCCATTCTTTTCCATCCATAGGAGACTGGGCCTCAATGATGACGGGTGTATCAATATAACTTCGAATCTCGTTCGGATCGGAATTTTGCTGAAGAATGTCTTCGCATACACCATCAGGAGTAATGCATACGTATATATTACCTTTCACCGGAACAACAATGGTCTGCTCTCGAAACTTGAGGCGATACGCGAAGTCGACGGTCTTTGATTCTTCTAGATTCTCGTCCATTTCATACGCCGAAAGCGCTCCCCATCCGTCCGCTCGAGAACACCAGTACACTTTCTTCCCGGGTTTTTGCTGTGCAAATATGTTTGCTGCTTTCAATCGAGCAGTAAAACCGGGAATAGCGCTATCAGCTGCTCTCAGCCATGCATCTTGCTGCATCGGACCCTCAACAAATTGCTCTTTCTGCTTGGAAATTTCAAAAAGCTTCCGGAGGTTTTTGCCATCTTGCTTCACAGCCTTCCACAAGGCCCGTGCTTGTATCCATCCTCGAACACTATGAAAACCATCAAATTCTTTATCGGGTACGTAATTCACCGTTGTTCCAAGATCATCTGGATCACCAAACAGAACTTGATAATCTCCGCCGCCAAATAGTTCAGGTAAATCTTTGTATCCCTCGACATGTTGGGATAAGAACGTTGGAACGATTTCTGCCATGCCCTCCTGGAAGGAATCCGGCGCTCTCGGCGCGCTCGCATGTCCCATCTCATGACCAATTGTGTGTCGCTGATTCAGCCGGTCGTACTCCGAGTGCTCAAAAAGATAATCCAATATGGGCAATTTGAGAGTATCCATTTTCCCCATCAGTTTGAAGTCGTCGTCGGTAATGTCTCCACCCATATACACAAAATCGCGAACGGTTGCGCCCATGGACTGCCTTCCACTCATATTGAGAGCGCTCCTTGTGGTAACCACTCGAAATTGTTCCGATGCAGTGTTGCCCGTCGTTAGCGACACATCGCGCCAGATGTCATGAATCTTGAGATCGTTTTCCAAGAGATTCTGCACCGATTGTTCGTCGTGCAGCGAGAGTACTGTGTTATCGAGTGTGTACAAAAATCGGCTATTGGCTCCGAGCACTTTCGCACGGTAGGACCGTTCCTGCATCGCCTCTTCCGAGAGTCCTGGAACGTAATACTTCTTTCCCTCTTCCAATGTCAGGACTTTCAGGCCAGGAAATAATGTTTGCACTTCGGTGACTGCCAGAAATTCCCCATCCTTTCTCGTGACCACGATGCCGGTACTGACCGGCGGAGCGTCTTTTTTCTTCACTTCAACTCCGAGCTTCCCCGGAATTTGATAGGTTGCCTCACCTTTCGCATTTTTCCAGACATTACGCGACACCGCATACAGCAACCATCCGATGCTCTCGGTCACGGGTCGGACGAACGCTTCCATACGCGCAGGAGTGAGCTCGTACTGATTTTCCTGAAACGCCGGAATTGTCGAACTGCGAACAATTTTGCAATCTTCACCATCCACCTCCAACCAATGAGGCAGAATGCCTTCGGGAATCTTCGGACTATCAGGATATTTATCTGCTATAGACATTGATGTTATTATAACACAATTTTACTATTTAGAACATGACCATCTTTCTCTACCGTAAGCCAATCCCATGGTATTCCAATCCCCCCTCCCGCACCTCTTTCGGTTCATAGACATTTCGCCCATCCCAGAGATCATTCCCTTTCATGACCTTCTTCAAGTCGCCCATGTCCGCACCGCGGAAGATGTCCCATTCGGTGAGGAGGAGGACGGCGTGAGCTCCTTCGGCCGCCTCCATCGCTGACGATGTGAACGTGACGCCGGACGGCAATAACTTTTTTGCATTCTCCATCGCTTCCGGGTCAAATGCACGGACGCCGTGACCGGCATCGAGCAGCATCGGGATCAGGTCGAGGCTCGGCGCTTCGCGCATGTCGTCGGTCTTGGGCTTAAACGCGAGACCCCAGACCGCGACCGTAGACTTCGGCGGAAGTGATGCGAGGATTTTTTTGAAGAACCGCTCACGCTGCTTCGCGTTGATCTTGTCGGTCGCTTCGACGATGGAGAAATCGAGACCGTGTTCTTTCGCCGTCGCCATCAGCGCTTTGACGTCCTTGGGGAAGCAACTGCCCCCGTACCCGATGCCCGCATGCAGGAACCGCGGCCCGATGCGGTTATCGAGGCCCATGCCCTTCGCGATGTCGCGAATGTTGGCACCGGTCTTCTCACAGAGCTCCGTAAGCATATTGATGAAGCTGATCTTGGTCGCGAGGAACGCATTTGAAGCATATTTGACGATTTCCGCGCTTTCGCGGCTCATGAAGACCATCGGTTTCCCCACGCGGGTGATCGGCCGGTACAAATCTTCCATGATTTTTCGCGCGTGATCGTTCTGATTCACACCGACAACGATGCGGTCGGGCATCAGCGTGTCTCCCACCGCCATTCCCTCGCGTAGGAATTCCGGATTGCTGACGACGGGAATCTTGAGACTCGCTCCGCGGTCTTTGAGAACCTTCGACATTCTCTCTTCGCATTTCTCGCCCGTGCCGACCGGCACCGTAGATTTATTGACGAAGATCAAATCGTGATCGGCGAATTTCGCCACGGTCTCCGCCACGGTGAACACGGCGCGCAGATCGGCCTTGTGATCTTCGCCCTGCGGAGTGGCGACGGCGGAAAAGACGACCTGCACATGCGGGAGCGTGGCTGCGAGGTCCGTGGTAAAGGAGAGCAGCTTGCTCTTGAGTCCTTTCACGATCAGTTCCTCCAGCCCGGGCTCGTAGATGGGACTCTTGCCGCTCTTGAGCATCGCGACCTTGGCGGCGTCGATATCGACGCCCGTGACGGTGTGGCCTAATTCAGCAAAACACGCTGCTGAAACAAGACCCACGTAGCCGGTGCCGACGACAGCAATTTTCATAAGGGGAGTTTAGCGTTGAGGAACCCATCCGTGAATCATGAATTATGAAGCATGAATCATGCCTAATTCGTGATTCTTGATTCATAATTCACCTCCAGTCATCAGAAAACCTCTGCTACGCTCGGTCCATGAAGATTCTCGTAACCGGCTCGATAGCCTACGACGTCCTCCTCCAATACGCCGGCTCCTTTAAGGAAGCGATCAAGGGAACGGATCTCGACGGACTCTCCGTCTCGTTCTTCAGCCCCCACTACGCCAAACACCATGGAGGTACGGGCGCGAACATCAGCTGGAACCTGCGTCTTCTAAATCAGGCCCCCATGCTCGTGGGAACGGTGGGCAGCGACGGCGGCGAATATGTGGCATTGATGGAAGAACGCGGGATTTCCGTCACACACATCGAGACGCTCAGCAAGCATGTGACGGCCACGGCGATCATCGGCACCGACAACGCCGCGAGGCAAATCGCCTTCTTCCACCCCGGCGCCGACGCGCACGGCACATGGCCTGACTTGAGTGATGATAGGGAGGACATCGCCTGGGGCATCGTCAGTCCCCGTAACGGAACATTGATGGTGGAAGCCGGGCAGTGGCTGGCAGCACAGAAAATCCCGTGGATCTTCGATCCCGGCCAACTGATCATCGGACTGGGTAAAGACGAACTTCTCACCGGCATGAAGACGAGCGACGCGACGGTCGTGAACGAATACGAGTGGAAACTCCTAAGCGAGAAGACCGGACTTACGATTGAGAGTTTTTTGAAGATCTCGCCGACGCTGATCGTCACTTTGGGCGAACGCGGCGTGGCGATTCATACGAGGAAGGAAGGGCTGGTGGAAATTCCCGCCTGCAAAGCCGACAAACTCGTGAATCCCACCGGCGCAGGTGACGCGCTCAGGGCCGGCTTCCTGACGGGACTCTCAAAGGGATGGACGCTCAAGCAGTGTGGGATGCTCGGAGCCTCACTTGCGTCCTTTGTTGTGGAACAAGAGGGAACATTGATAGATTTTTTGGATCTGAATGACGTGTGGAGCAGGGCGGAAGGGGCGTATGGGGAGGCGCTGCCTGCTTTACAGTGAAAAGTGAATAGTGAATAGTGAAAAGTGAAAAATTGAACGTAGACATAGGAAAATCTATGGAAGAGAATACGTGCGCCAACTTTTCACTTTTCATTTTTAACTTTTCACTCGTTCGCCCGATGTCCTACGTCAAAGACCCTTCCCAGGCCGCCCAAGGAAAACTCAATTTGGAGATTGCCGAGCGAAGAATGGGCGCGTTGCTCGTGGTTCGCGAGAGATTCAAGAAAGAGCAACCCTTCAAAGGCCTCACGATCGGCATGGCGCTCCACGTGACGAAGGAAACCGGCATCCTGGTCCGCACGCTCGTCGCGGGCGGCGCAAAAGTCGCGATCACGGGCTGCAATCCCCTCAGCACGCAGGACGACGTGGCGGCCGCACTCGCCGAAGAAGAGAACGTTCTTGTCTGGGGCTATAAAGGAGAGAATAAGGAGGACTACTACCGTTTCATGAACGCGGTCATCGAAACCAAGCCGCACATCACCATCGACGACGGCTGCGACCTGGTGACCGAAATCCATACGAAGCACACCGGCCTCCTCCCGACGCTCATCGGTGGATGTGAAGAAACGACGACCGGCATTATTCGCTTGAAGGCGATGGCGCGGGACGGCGCGCTCAAGATCCCGATGATCGCCGTGAACGACAACAAAACGAAGCATTTGATGGATAACTACTACGGCACGGGCCAGTCGACCTTCGACGGCATCCTCCGTTCGACGAACCTGCTCATCGCCGGCAAGACCGTGGTGATTCTCGGCTACGGCAGCTGCGGCAAAGGAGTGGCGATGCGCGCACAGGGACTGGGTGCGCAGGTGATCGTGACCGAAGTCGATAACTTCGCCGCCTTGCAGGCGATGATGGACGGCCACCGCGTGATGAAAATGGAAGACGCCTCGGCGATCGGCGATCTCTTCATCACCGTCACGGGCAACCTGCATGTGATCCGCTGGGAACACATGGACAAGATGAAAGACGGCGCCGTCCTCGCGAACTCCGGCCACTTCGACTGCGAACTCGATCTCGCGACATTGGAGAAGAAAGCCCGCCGCAAGCGCCGCGTCCGCCATTACCTCGATGAATACTTGATGACCTCCGGACGCGTGATCTACGTCGCAGGTGAAGGCCGCCTGGTGAACCTCGCCTCAGCCGAGGGACATCCCAGTGAAGTCATGAGCTTGAGCTTCTGCGGCCAAGCGCTCGCCTGCGAGTACCTGGTAAAGAACCGCGGCAAGCTCAAAGCCGAAGTGATCACGCTTCCACCCGAGATTGACGACACGATCTCCGCGTACCAGCTTGCGACGATGGGTGTGGAGATAGATGAACTGACAACAGAGCAGAAGAAGTACTTAGCTTCATGGCAGGAAGGCACCTAATTGTCATCCTAAGCGGAGCGAAGGATGGCAGGAGGGAACTTGAGACACGACACACTCATTCATCAAGACCGTCATTCTCTTCGAAGCCAAGTTCAAGGAGGTCCCACAGCGGTGATTGCTTCGCCCCTCTTATGTCTTTGACTACCCGGCGAATAGTTTTTGCGACGCGATCACGCTCAGCCGGAGCCATACCCTCAATCATCGCTTGTCCCGCAGCTTGCAATGCGTCAAAGGCAACGCGTGTGGGACGAGATTTCGCTTCCGTATACGGTTTTTGATTGTGACATTTGTCGTATGCCGCAAACCACACGCGATACGCACCTTCGAATTCTTGCTCCAGAGCAGCAAGGGGCCGAGACGGCCTCTCCAAAGCGCCAACTGCAGGATCAAACGTGCTATCTGCGGCAATCAGGGTTAAACGCATAAAATAATACAGACAGAGAAAAAATTTCAGCGATCAAGACAGGAGAGCATTGATGACCGCATCGCTTGCGGAAAATTCCTCTCTCAACACCGTTCTCAACTGCGCTCCTATTTCTGCCCTGCCCTCGACGGCATACAGCAGCATTTTATTGCACATGGACTGAACGGTCTGTAGCGCATCTGCGACTTGCTGCTGCAACTGTACATCGGGGTTGTCGGCTGGGATCCTGTCCCGTTGCCCTCGGAGCATTGTGAGTCGGAAATACGCCTCGCGAAAATCTTGGATTGTAGGCACTGCGAGATTTTCTGCAGGAGCACTTCTTTGTGAGTCTTCCTGCATTCGTAGCGATGCTCTATAACCGCTGTAACCGGCAGAGCGTTCTTGGAGAGCTACCATAGGAGGGGTGAGGAGAAAGTGCGCAGACCATATGGCGTGTATGAAGTGGAAGCCATTTTCAGGACATATTTTGATAATTACATTCATTTTTGTTATATTTATAACACTCTATGTTGTCTCTCTCCTCCATCCTCCCGCAGATCGTCCTTGGGGATCCCATTCTCCAATACGGTCTGCAGCACCGGCTGTTCAATCTCTCGCAGCTCGCGCGGCATATCCAACCTCATGTGGAAGTACGTGCAAAAAAGGAGGTATCGGTAAGCGCGATCTTGATGGCGCTCAGCCGGTATCAGAAACAGTTGAAGAAGATTGCTCCCAAGGCGGAGCAATTCAAAATCTCGAAACTCACGGTCCATACCGGCCTGGGCGTCTTCTCGTTTGAGAAGAGCAAGCACGTTCTGGAAACGGCGAACGCGTTGCACAAATCGATATTGGACAAGGGCGGCTATCTGACGATCAGCGAAAGCATTTCGGAAGTGACTGTGATCGTAGACCGCGCGTTTGAGCCGACGATCCGCAAACATCTCGGCCGGCGGATCAAGTACGAAAATATGAAAATCTCGGCCCTCGCGATTCATTTCTCTCCCGCATATCTTCCCGTCCCGGGTCTCCTGTGTCTCATCTTGCAGCAGATCATGCTGCAAGGCATCAACCTGGAAGAAGTCGCTTCCACCTACACCGAGTTCGTTCTGTATATCGGCGAAGCGGATACGCAATTGGCGTTCGATACGTTGTATAGGTTGTTTGATGTGGAGGGGTGATCCGGTTATCAGTTCAGACGGCAATCGAGATTATCAGCTCACACGGCGGCGTGTGAGCTGACCCTTCTGTTCCACGACCCTATGGAACGCCAAATATGGCTTTGGCATGAGGAAATAACCACATATTGAAAACAAAATTGTTGGGAGGCTCTTCCATTCACCATCGCCACGGACACACTGTTCCCATGCCACAATGGCACCTTCATCAACATGGGACATTCCACGTGACGACGAACACGAAGGATAAGGAACCGTGGTGCATCGTCCCAGGAATCCCTCAAATCATTATTGGCAACCTTCTGCTCACTCGACATCTACAACAGGCCAAGGTGCATGCATTCTGTATTCTTCCGGACCACATGCATATCATTTTTGAACCGGGCAAACGCGGATTGAGCGCTTTTGTTAAATCATTCAAAGAAAATAGCTCGCGACAAATTCGTCGATATCGAAATGGCGACCTAAACGCGTCGTTGGTCAGCGCAGACGCCGTCGTCTGCGCTGACATGAGCGGTCTCCCCACCCCCGCCTCCACCTTCCACGGCTGGCAACACGGTTTCCACGCACAACGCATCGTGCAACCCGGTCACTACGAACAAACGATTCAATACGTTGAACGAAATGCCAGCCATCATGGCCTGGTTCGTACCGCGAAGGAGTGGCCGTGGACGTCGTTACATTTTGGCCACCTGATGGATTCGGGAGCCTGTCCTCTTAGAGCAGTACGCAACATTTTCTCTTCCCTAAGCCAAAAAGTCGTCACAATCAGGTAAAACAATTGCATCAAGTGCCGGGATTCGTAGAATGCCGCCAATTCCCACTTCATGACCTATGGCCTCTACTACAGAAATAGCTCCACTCCCTAGTCATGTAGACGACATTCCTGCCCTGCAATTATTTGCAAATATTGACGCAGAAACTGCTGCATTAGTGGAACTTGATTTACTAACAGGAGGAACTGAGGAAAGTGCGCGGAGATTACTCATGGAAGCACGATTGAAGAGGAATGGAACAAGCGCTGGTGGAGCCTCTGTGAATGGAGAAAAAAATGCTGTGACTAAAATCTATAATACGGATTATAAAGAACTCCTTGAGCCTATGGAGGTAGGCGGATATGTAAAATCAAGAGTGACGGAGGCGGAGTTTGATTCACTGAGAACTGAAGTGGGAGAAACTTTCTTCCGGGAAAAAAAGATCAACCAGTCGAGTCGGGATCGCGGCGCATATACGATGTTGATGGAATTGCGTCGTCGTGAGGTTCCCTTGAGCGGTTATCGTCCCGCACATGGAGCGAAATTTGTAACAGGAGTTACTCTTGCAGAGCGAGAGAAAATTTTAGACGCATTTGAAAATAAACCAGGAAGAAAGGCTCTTCGACAAAAGAGCCGGAGGTAAAAATCTCCGTGTCTGATATGATATTTGGCCATGGAACGGAATCACTCCCTCGCCCAACTCCTCCGCCAAATCGCGGCGCTGCTTGCAGAGCAGGGCATTCTGTTTAAACCTGCCGCATATCGGAAGGCGGCGATGACGGTGGAGGAACATCAGGATGATATTTGTGCGATCAAGGACGTCAAAGAACTGAAGAAGCTTCCCGGTATCGGTGACGCGATTGCTGCGAAGATTCATGAATACTGCCAGCACGGCCATATCCAGTACCTGGACGAATTGATGGCGCAACAAGGCGGCCTCTCCCCTGCTTTGATGGAGATTGAGGGACTGGGACCCAAGCGCGTGCGGGTGCTCCAGAAAGAACTCGGCGTGCAGACGGTGGACGATCTGATTACGGCGGCGAAAGCCGGGAAACTGAACGGCCTGCCGGGGTTTTCGGACGTGATGGAGAAGAAGATCCTGGAGAATGCGGGACGCGTGGACGAACGCATTCGCCGCTTTACGATTGAAGAAGTGACGGAAGACGTGGAGCGGATCTTGCGCGCGATCCGGAAGGTGAAGGGCGTGGAAAAATGCGAACCGGCGGGTTCGTACCGGAGGGTCAAGGCGACAGTCGGGGACGTCGATATCGCCGTGGTGACCAAGAATCCGAAGACCGTGTCGGAGGCGGTGGGCAAACTTCCGATTGTCCGCAATATCGTCGCCCAAGGCGACACGAAGATTTCTTTCGATGTGCTGCTCAAATCCAAAGAAGCTCTCCGTGTGGACGTGCGATTCGTGACCGCCGACCAATGGGGCTCGGCCCTCCTCTACTTTACGGGAGACAAAGACCACAACATCGCGATGCGGAAGATTGCAATCGGGAAGGGGTGGAAGTTGAATGAATATGGATTATTCGACGGCGAGAAAGTGATTGCATCAAAGGAGGAGAAAGATATTTATGAGAAGCTGGGATTGCAGTGGATTGAACCGAAGGACAGAACGGGAGTTTTGCCGGATGCGTTGCCGTTCTAAAAGAGACAGTTTTCCCTGATTGAAGCGCAAAACCCACGATGGTACGCGACATTCTTGCTTCCTTTGGCAAATAATTGTCAAATAGCGCAACTATGGGCGGGACACGGTCACCAAAGGCTGCCACTGATGCTCCTTCACGAGACGACAGTGAAAGAAATCTTTGTGAAGAAATTCTCGTCCAAGAGCTAATAGATGAGGCTGGGGAAATTACCGTTCGATTTTTTGATGACCCGGAAAAAACGGATGGCCCCGAGGAAGATTCACGGCTTCTGGAATCTCATGAAGAGCAAGTACTGTTGCGATACCTCTGCAGAGTGCGGGAGGAGTTTCGAGAAGCAGTGATTTCATGCGGGGCGGAAGAAATTCTGAATCTTCTCGATGTAGAGGAATGGCTGAAGGAATTCGCGCGTGAAACATTCTACATGGACTACTCGGAAGAGAATGCCGTCACGGTCCCCATCGTGAGAAAGAAAATGCCTCTGGTGCGACGCAAGTTGCAGCAATTGCATGCCTCGCTCCAAAAGCTCATTCACTCCCATGAAACTGCTGCCCAGGCGAAGCGAAAAGAAATCGCTGCAGCCATCGAAAGTCTGCGCGAAAAAATATTTGCGATGCTGGAGCAATATCCTCTGCGCATGTCGGCCCTTTTCTCCATTGCAAAAAAGATCAAGCGCGGCGGCGCGGGCTTGGCCGATTCCCAATCAACGAAAAAGGACGGAGAAATCGCAGAGTCATTGGGTCAAACGCGCGAGGAAGTCGCCGGTGCGCTGGAAAGAATTGAGACGAGCGGTGCCCAATATCATGAAGCGGCGCATACTCTTCTTGCGTTCAATCTTCGTCTCATCACCGACCAGGCGCACCAATTCCATGCGCGCTACGGCGATCGAATCGATCTTGAAGATCTCAAGCAGCAAGGCATCATGGCATTTCGCCGTGCAATGGAAACGATTGATGAACGGAAGGTATCCACATACTCGACGGAATGGATTATCAGTGGAATGCAGAATGCCATCACGCGCGAAGCCAGAGGTTTCATTGGCGACAATCCGTCCCGTAAGCATAAACGTTGGCAAGCGATAAAGAAACAAAAGAGATTGGAAGAAGGAGAAAATGGAAAGCTGACTAAAGCCCAGAAAAAGTTGATCGTTACAGGAAAGCCTGCACTGAGTTTGACAAATTCGGCTCCCGGAAAAACGAAGAGTGTCGGAGATTTCATCACAAGTTCCCTACCACCCGCAGATGCACGTCTCGACCAGGTAGAACTAAGGGAAACTCTCGATAAAATTCTACTAAGATTGAGAAAAAGAGAAGAATTGATTATTCGCATGCGCATGGGCCTGCCCTGGCGCCAAGGATTACAGCCGTTTTTCCCGCAGAAAACCGAAGGATATACGCAAGTTGAAGTTGGGGATTGGTTGGATGTGGGATACCAGGCAGTTCAACAACAGGAGTGGCGTATCTTGGAAAAACTTCGCGGGCACAGTAAAAATCCATCTCTTCGGGCATTTGTGGGAGGAGATTTGGATGAATGATGTCCTGAGCTCTGTGATGCGAAAATGATGTACAATGTGCCTGGAGAGATGGCCGAGTGGTCGAAGGCGCGCGACTCGAAATCGCGTAACCCCCAAAAGGGGTTCGAGGGTTCGAATCCCTCTCTCTCCGCCACGTAAAATTGCGCGCAGCGAAGCGAGCAGCTATTTTACGTGGGACGTGCGACGAAGTCGCTTTACGTCCCTGCGCGCAATCACGTGGCGCAGCCACTTTCTCGCGGGGGATTTGAAATGTACAAGCAAGAAGCGATTTTACGCCGAGATTAGACCTGCCCGCCCTGGTCTTTTCGGATCCTGACGATCATCCGGACGGTAAGACCGAGGAGAACGAGGACGACGAAGGACATGCCGAGCCAGATCACCCACGGATGCTGTTCGGAAAGGCGGTCGTCGCTCTGGTCGCAGGGATCCCCCGCTCCGTCGGCGTCGCTGTCTTTTTGGTCGTAATTGTACGCGTAGCGGCAGTTATCGAGCGCGTTGACCACGTTGTCGCGGTCGTCGTCTTCGCAGGCGTCGCCGACTCCGTCGTTCGTCGCGTCTGCCTGGTCGGGGTTGGCCACCGCCGGGCAGTTATCGACGGGCGGCAGGATGCCATCGCGGTCGAGATCGGTGCAGGCTTCGCCCTGGCCGTCTTTATCGAGATCTGACTGGTCGGGATTCTGGAGCGTCGGACAGTTGTCGCACGCGTCGCCGAGGCCGTCGTTGTCGGAATCCTTCTGGTCGGGATTTTTGAGTGACGGACAGACGTCGGACGCGTTCGCGACGCTGTCGCCGTCGGCATCAAGGACTGTATCTTCACACGCATCGCCGAGCATGTTGGCATTGCGGTCGGCTTGGTCGGGATTGCGGGTCTGCGGGCAGTTGTCGCACCCATCGCCGATGCCGTCACCGTCGAGATCCTCCTGCTTGGGATTCGCTTTGCCGCGGCACGTGTCCGCCGCGTCGGGAACGCCGTCGCTGTCGCGGTCCAGCTGGCATGCGTCCCCCGCGCCGTCGCCGTCGGAATCTTTCTGGTCCGGGTTGGCGACGCCGGTGCAGTTGTCGCGACCGTTCATGATGCCGTCGCCGTCGTTGTCGTCGCAGGTGTTCCCCACGCCGTCGAGATCGTCGTCCTTTTGATCGGGATTGAAGACCGAGCGGCAGTTATCGTCGGCATCGCCGGCACCGTCGTGGTCTTCGTCATACTGCGGAGCGTTGGCCGCGTCGGGGGCGTTGTCGCACGCGTCGCCGAGCCCGTCATGATCGCGATCGGTTTGAGCAGGATTCGCGACGGACGGACAGTTATCTTTCGCAGCCGTGAGTCCGTCGTTGTCACCGTCTTCCTGCAGCATTTTCTCTGCGCCGAGCGAGACGTACGGCGTCGACGGCGTCGATGTGAGATCGTTGGGAGTGGCCGGGAGCGCTGGCGGCGCGGGATCGCCGTAGACTAACCGATATGAATGCCCGGGCGTCGCGCGGAAGAGAATGCGCGCGGGCTGCGTGCCGCCGAGCGTGATTTCTCCGATGGCCGGGACGATGTCGTACCCGAGCGTAAGGCGGATGCCGTCGGTGGTGACGGCGGAGAAATCGGTGAACGAGACGTCCTTGAGCGACCGGAGAGGAATGTAATTTGCGCCGCTGCGCGCGGCGACCGCGAAAGTGGAGAACGTCTGGCCTGCGGCCACAGTGACGCTGTGGACCCGCACGGGAGCGGAGAACGCGATCGTGATGGTGCATGTGGACGGATGCTTGAGAGGATCGGGCCGGACTGTCGAGTTGGGATCGCCATCGTGCGACGCGTCGGCAGAACCGCCTCCTTCGACGGAGCAGAACGTGACGGACGAAATCACCCCGCGTAGCTCACCCGGAACCGCGGCGGCGGACCGCTGCGGGAGAGCCGTTCCTCCTTCCATCACACGCAGAGTCTCGAGCGCGCTCTGCTGGAGCACGGCATCGGGCACGGCGACGAGAACGGCTTGCGCCGCCGTGATGCCTCGCAGATCCACCGGCCGTTCGTACGCGGGCGCGGCGAATGCCGTGGGAACCGCAACGATCAATCCGATGACCATCGCCATCAATGTAGGGACGCCCCGCGGGGGCGTCCTTTCCATTATTTGACGACCCATTCGCCGCGCCCGTAAAAAGGAGAGATACATCATACAAAAATCAGGAAAGGAAGAACGATTTCACCGCATCTTTCTGCCGTTGATACAGGAACGATGCGCCGACGAGCAATGCGCCCAGGACGGTGAACCCGATGACGCGCGCGCCCGTGCCGAGAGCGAAGAAGTCGATAATCGCGAGTTTGCCCGTCGCGAGCATCAAGAGCGCGAGACCGAAGACGCGCAACCCTTTCCAGCGGCCGAGGACACCCGCGATGAGCGTCGCGATGGCGTAGACGGCCCAGAGGATGGATATGCCGACCTGCATCGTCTGGTATGGGTTAAAGAAGCCGGTGAGGAACCGGCCCTCGCGGACACCCAAGACAAATTCGTCAGTCAGGTACACGACAGTGATGATCTGCACCGCGATGCCGAGCGTGGCAAAGAGACCTTTCTCTTTTTCACTGAGTTCCTTCCACTGCATGCGCGCCATCGCCAGCGCGACATATCCGCCGCCGATCAGCGCCGCCGCTTCGGTAAAGCGCTGCCAGCCGGTGAGCTGCGATTGCGCAGGAACGAAGAGGTTCATGCCGAAAGCGACAGTGAGAACCGCAAGCCCGGTCACGACGAACAGGAGAATATTCTGTTCTTCGCGGTCTTTCCGAGGAAGTCCCAGGAAGAGAATGCCGAGAAGCATCGCCACCCATCCCAAGAAGAGATAGAAACCGAACGGCAGATAGGCGACAACATAGCCGCTGTACTGGTACGGCATTCCGCCGACCAGGGACGGAAGATCGTTCAACGCGACGGGGACAAACAAATACCATGCGTACGCGAGAATCATGACGATCCAGGCAAAGGATTGGATGCGTCGGTCTTTGAGCGTCAGCGCCATCCAGAGGAGGAAGACTCCTTCGACGCTCCACGCAAGCGGCACCCACTGGCTGCCGAGCTGGAGAGGAACCGCGAGCGACGTGAAGAAGACGGTGAGAGCCAGGCAGCCGAGGACCATCGGCGTGTCGGCGCGGTTGCGGCGGTAGACTTCGCTGCTGAACGCGAGGAAGAGCACGGCGAAACCGACGGAGACGAACGCGTCGTAGGTCTCGCGCAGAGCGGGAGTCTTTCCGAGCCAAAGAAGAATGAGCGCGAAGTGCACGAGGGCGTTGCCGAGGAGAATGATAAGGTCCCCCGCCTCGGACTTCTGATTCCTCAGCAGGTTGTACATCAGCGGCACCAGCAGATAGAGCGCGAGGAACGCGCCGATGAAGGCGAACGCGTATGGTCTCTCGAATGTGAAGTCGGTATACGCATACAGTTCATAGGCGCCCGTGCCGATCAGCGTGAACGTATTGAGCCCGCGCCACTGCCGAACGTGCCCCAGTGCGAGGATGCCGAGGTCGAGGATGAGGATATAAAGGAGGAGCGACGTGGTGGATCCTTCTTGCCCGGTGAGAAGAGGAGTGACGAAGCCGCCGATGATGCCGAACGCCGCGAGCGGGAACGCGCCGTAGTAGCCCGCGAGCAAGCAGACGACGAGCGTCGTCAGGATGTAGATGGCGAACGCGATGGGCGCCGGGAAAAGATGGTACGTATGGAGCGCAATCCACGTGACGATGTACGACCCCAGCGCGCCGCCGCCCGTGAAGGCGAGCGCCCACGTTCCGTAGCGGGTGCGGAGACGGTCCCCGGCCGCGATGGCGCAGCCGGCAAGAACGTACCCGATGACCGTGCGTCCCGTCGGCCCGATGAATCCGTTATCAAACGACCATTTAAGGAAGAAGAGCAGCGCCAGCACGAGCGCCCCGATGCCGACCCACTGGAACAAATGTCCGCCGACGCGTTCCTCGAGCGATTTTTGCGGACCTTTCGCTTTCACCTGCGCAGTTGGACGCGGAACCGCCGCCGCTTGCGGTTGCTGACGTACCGGTTTCGGTTCTTCCCGCTCTACGGAACTCCGAACAGGGGCGCTCACTCCCCCGCGCTCCAGCCGCCCGATACGCGAACTCAACCGGATGAGCCAAATCGGCACACCGATAAAGTAGAAGAGGGCGATGATCCAAAAGATCGGACCCATCGCGAGCAAGTAATAGAGCGACATACGTTTTGAGGGGGAATGACCGGATTACCGGACAGCATATAGACGGCGAGGAGTAACAGTTGTTGACGCAATCATCGCTATTCTGACTAGTCATATTCAAATTTCGATGGTGAAATTGATTCTTTTTGGCTTCCAGAAGGGATTTTTCCCTCTCTGCACGCCGAAAACTCGTGATTGCCAATTTAGCCATACGTCTACAAATTTAGGCTTGCAGGGGGCGTTTTGAGCCCTAGAATCCTGCTGTTACTTCCTTCCCCCTCTTCTATGAGTTACGTCGTCGCATCCGCGATCAAGGATCTGCTCAAGAAGCACGGCATGATGTGTGCTGGCGATTTCCCCGAGGCTGCTTCGGCCGCTCTCGAGGAGATGGTCAAGAAAGCCGCATGGCGTGCCAAAGAGAACGGCCGCGTCACCACGCGCCCGTGCGATCTTTGATTTGAAGATTGCTTTTCTACGAACAGACCCTCCGTAAGGAGGGTTTTTTCGTGGCAGAGAAGATGTGCAGGTACAATCCGCGCAGCATGAAACGTATGCTTCAACTCCTCGTTACTCTCATCGTTGTCGCCCTCGCCCTCGGCGTCGGTCGAACCGTCATGGTGCAGTGGAGCGGGACACAGAAGGAATTTCTTACGGGGAGTCTTCCCAGTCCCATGCCGGATGGTTTCCACAAGGGCTCCACGGCGTTCTATCAAGGCAGTTGGAGGGGAAAAACGTTCAACACGAAAACGAATACCGGCATCAACATGATGGGCGATCCTCCGGTTCCCGCGTATCCCTTCAGAACGTACGTGACGAAAGGGCTGCGCGATACGGCACTCGACGTTCTGCGGATCGATTACGACAGCCCGGAGAATTCATGGTACGTGCGCAGAGTCGTGGATGAAATCGTGCAGATCGCTCCGGGGAAGTATCTTGGCAAAATTCATCTGCGCGTGATTCCGGGTTTTCCGTTCATTGTGGGATTCTTCCGCTTGGAAAAATGACAGTTATGTCTTTGATAGACGCTTCAGTTCCGCATCGATAAACATCTGAATATCTCCCTCGAGCACTCCCGCAGTATCACTCGTCTCCACGTTCGTCCGGAGATCTTTGACCATCTGGTACGGGTGGAGAACATAGCTGCGGATCTGCTGTCCGAAGTCGGCGCTCTGTGTGGCGCCTTTCAGATCTTTCTTCTGCGCGAGCTCTTCTCCCCTCTTCTTCTCCAGAAGTTTGGCCCTGAGAATGTTCATGGCGAGCGCACGGTTCTGTAATTGCGACCGTTCCGTCTGACATGCGACGACGATGCCGGTGGGAATATGCGTCAGACGAATGGCGGACTCCACTTTGTTGACATTCTGTCCTCCGGCGCCTCCGCTGCGGAAGGTGTCGATGCGCAGGTCGTTCAAATTGATCTCGATTTCTTTCGTCTCCGCGATTTCCGGCAACACTTCGACGAGCGCGAAGCTCGTCTGGCGAAGTCCTTTGGCGCCGAAGGGCGAAATGCGAACGAGGCGGTGCGTCCCCTTTTCGCACTTGAGATTGCCGTACGCCATTTCGCCGGTGACGTGGAAGGTGGCGGTTTTGATTCCGGCTTCCTGCCCGTCGGTCTTTTCGAGCAGGTTCGACTTCCAGCCCTTCGCTTCGGCATAGCGCAGATACATGCGCATGAGCATCGCGGCCCAGTCCTGCGCCTCGGTACCGCCCGCGCCGCCGCTCAGCGTGATGTAGCAATTGCCTGCATCGAATTCGCCGCCGAGATAGAGCTGTGATTCCTGCTCTTTCCATCGCTTCTCCAGCACGTCCGTCTGCATCTGGAGTTCGGACAGATCGGACTCCGA
The DNA here is from genome assembly GCA_013140485.1 of Candidatus Peribacteraceae bacterium. Lineage (GTDB taxonomy): Bacteria > Patescibacteriota > Gracilibacteria > Peribacterales > Peribacteraceae > JABFSS01. The sequence goes on from JABFSS010000100.1 coordinate 27,045, forward strand.
GGAAATCTTCGCAAGTTCAACCAGCTCCAAAAGTTCCGCGGCGATCGCGGCGATCGGTTCCCACTGCTTGCGCAACGCTTTCAGTTTCGTGAAGAGACTCTGCGCGCGCTGCTGATCGCTCCAAATCTGAGGATCAGTCGTGTCCTTCTCCAGTTCCGCGATCTGTTTTGGAATGCCCTTTCCCTCAAAGAGAGTCCTTGCCCGTGTTGACGGCAGACTGGAGCTCGGCCAATTTCTTGAGGAGTTCGTCCACGGGGAAGGGGGTAAGAATCACCTCTATTGTATGATAATTACCGAGCTTTTGCTACTCCGACAAAGCGAGTCGCGTTCAGGGAGAATGTATGGTATAATTTACATTACACCCAAACATATTTCCCCTCACAGTTATGGATGCCAATAATAAATACACGCCCTTGGATATGATTCTCGCAATTAGCAAATTGCCAAATGAACAGGCACAAATTGATTTTATGACTGCAAAGGACAAAGTGGATCTGATGACCGCAGACTTTGCGAAAGCAATGCTTGAGATGCCTCAAGCGTCCTCGATACCAGGAGGACAAGAAGTCAGCCCGCAGCTATCCAGTCGAGCCACGCTCTTTCTGGATGAAATTGCTCGTGGGCATTCTGTAAGCAGTGCGGTGCTCATGTCCCGAGAAAGTTTATCGGATGCTCTCAAGCGCTGGAGTGGTGAGGAGAACCCACGTATGAACAAAGAACCATCATTCGACGCCATTGTCTGGACCCTAACTCAAGTACTAGAGAATCCAGACAAGCAAATCGCTTTTCTTGCCGATAAGAAGAAGGTGCCTCTTGATGCAAAATTAGCGCAGAGAATTCTTGATGCGACAAATGGAACAAGTGACGACAACGGGAATACCCTATTGCTACAGAGTGAAACGGGAAAATTTCTTCAGAAAGTTGCAAATGGAATGTCTGTGGCTGATGCCTATTTGGATGCTGGAATCGGTCTAAAAACAACTGACACTGAGGAAAGATTTAATGGAAGAAATGCTGCCTAAAGGCGTCTGAGCGCCTTCCGGAGCATGATGTTTTCTGCTACAATAAGAGGAAACCATCATGCACACAGACTCACTCATTCCGGCTGCCCGCCCCACGCTTTCGACGATTCTCTGGCGCCTCTCCTGGCCCTTTTTCCTGTTCAGTTTTCTCTTCGCGGCGCTGATGGCCGTTTCTTGGACGTTCCTGCTCCCCCGCTACACGCTCATCGACGTGGGAGGCACGCTCCGGGACGCAGCGCAGATCCGCGCATACCGTTCGGAGCTGGGCACGCAGATCGCCGAGAAGGAAGAGCGGCGGCGGCAGTTGGTGCTGGCGGTGCACGATCCGCAGTACGAAACTCTCAAGCAGCAACGCCGCGAGCGCGTCTCTTTGGATGAATTACGGAAGGCACTCTCGGACCATGCAACGAAGATCACCGGGAAAGAGGATCGCGTACGCTGGAGTTCGTTTGACTACGATCCCAACGCGAAGACGCTGCACATGCGCGGGTACGTTGGCAACGTCGAAACGCGCAGCATGACGGTGCTCGCGGAATTCTCGCAGTCGCTCAAATCCCTGCCGTTCGTGGCAAGCGCGACGACGCCCTCGTTCTCGCGCGAGGAAGATCCCAAGACCGGCTTCCATTCCCCGTTCGATATCACCCTGTCGCTCCGATGATGATCATTACTTTCCTCAAAGGACTGAACCTGCCGCGCGTCAGCAAGACCGCGTGCGGCATCGGCGCACTCGCGGGAGGAAGTCTCTTGCTCTCCTTCTCCGTCTTTTTGGTACGGGGACACTTCCAGGCACTGAAAGACGTCCGCGAATATGCGCTCCCGCTCGCCGCGGAAATCCCGCCGATGGAGCGGCGCGCGAGGTTGCTCTCGCAACAGATGGAACTGATCCAGCTCGAAGCGAGCCTGCGGACCGGCTCGGCGGAGGAGAAATTGCACGTCTACGTTCTGCCCCAGGGCGGCGATATGACGCGACTGCTCGCTTTCCTGGAATCGTCGAGGACGTTCCTCGAGCGCAGGAAACTTTTACGGGAGATGTCGTCCATTATCGTGGGCGACCCGGAGGATATCCCATCGGTCCCCGGATCGCAGCCGCTGCAAACGCGCACGCTCACATTTTCCGCAACGGTTCGTCCGGAGGGCCGAGACCAACTCTTCTCGATTCTGGAACTTTCCGGCCTCCTGACGGTGGGTGACGTACTCTCTCCCGATGACGTCAAAGCACTTTTCAGTCTGACGGAGACGCAGAACTACGCGGGCATCGTTCCCGTCGAACAGTTCCTTTCGTCCGACCTGCTCAGCTACGTGAGCGACCCCACGATTCCGGAAGCGCGTCTCAAGCAGGCAATGTCCTCGGAGGAATTCCTAACGGCATTCCGTTCACTGCTCGAGAACTCCCGACTCCCCAAAGTCCGCGACTTTCTGAAGGGAGATCTTGGACGGACGCTCGTGGCGCAGAAATTATGGCCTATCCAGTTTATGACGATGGAGAACGAGAGCCTCGAGGAATTACCTGATGGACTGGTGAAGGTGGATGTGACAGTGAAGGCGTACGGGAGGAGACAGAAGTGACAGAAGGCACAGAGGTGACAGAGGTTTTTTGAGGTTTTCCTTTGTCACTTCTGTCACTTTTGCGGCCTCTGTGGCCTTGCATCTACACAAGACAATCTCATACTATTAAGTACCACGTTCCCCAATCTCTCTGCGCCAACGTCATAAGTTCCAACGCCCTCTCCGCCAAACCGAGCGCCGGCCCCGCATCAATGAACAGATTTTGGTGCCGGAGGTGATGCTCGTCGCCGACGACGGCACGACGCGGACTCTGACGAGGAACGCCGCGCTGGAAGAAGCGCGTGCGGAAGGACTCGATCTGATTGAAGTGTCACCCAAGGCCGTTCCGCCCGTCGTAAAGATCGGCGAGTTCGGACACTTCCTCTACCAACTCCAGAAGAAAGAGCGCAAGCAGCGCTCGCACAGCAAGCAGGTCGAGGTGAAGATGCTGCGCATCGGCTTCCGCACCGAGAAGCACGACATCGACCGGCTGATCGGTCGTGCGCGCGAGTTCTTCGAGGAACGCCACTTGGTCAAGTTCAACATGCGCCTGCGCGGCCGCGAGCTCGCCAACAAGGAATACGGCATCAACAAGCTCAAAGGCATCGTCATCGCACTGGCAGATGTCGGGGATGTGGAGCAGGAGGTGAAGCGGCAGGGGGATCAGTTTACGGTGATCCTGAAACCAAAACGCTAAGGAAAACGAAGAAATCGAGGGAATCGAAGAAAACGAGGATCCTCGTTTGCCTTGTTTACTTCGTTTTCCTCGTTTTCCTTCCCTTGCGTCCCTCATAAATTCCACTACAATTCGGTGTCCCTATGCCAAAAATGAAGTCCCACAGCGGCGCGAAGAAACGTATCTGGAGAACAGGGAGCGGTAAGTACGCGTTCAAACGCCGCGGCCGCAGTCACCTGCTCCAACAGAAGAGCAAGCGCCAGAAGCGTCTCAATCGCACGGTTGTCGCTCACTCCACGAACATCCGACCCCTCCAGTCCCTGGTCCCCACCCTCTGAACCATGCGCGTTAAACGAGGCATCGTCCGGCATCGCAGACACAAGAAGATCCGCGCTCTCGCGAAGGGCTACCGCGGCATGCGCCGCTCGA
>JABFSS010000010.1 GCA_013140485.1 Candidatus Peribacteraceae bacterium
GCGAAGACACTCTTCCCCGATGCCGCACTCGATCTCTATCCGAATTTCGACATGGTGTTCGACGCGCTCAAGAAAACGAACGGCGTCGCGCTCGTGCCGCTGGAGAACAGTTTGCATGGATCCGTCGACGAAGTGCTGGACTTGATCCTCGAAACCGACACGCACGTGTGGCGGACCGACGAAATTTCCGTCCGGCAGGCCATCGGCGCGCTCGACCGCACCAAAGTGAAGCGGGTCGCGAGCCATTCCCAGGCGCTCTCGCAGTGCCGGGAATACTTGCGCAAGGAATTCCTCACCGCGGAACGGTTCCCCACGAGCAGCACCGTGATGGCGATCGATTTGGCTCTGAAAGATCCGTCCATCGCCGCCATCGGATCGCCGCAGACGATGAAGGAGCGCGGCTTGCCGATTCTTGCCGAAGATATCCAGAGCAGGACGTCCAATACCACGCGCTTCGCCGTCGTCGCGAAAGAAGATCCTTTCCCCGGAAGCCCGAAGACGCAGATGAGCGTCGTGCTGCACCTGAAGAAGGACGACCGGCCAGGCTTGCTCCACGCGATGCTGACGCCATTCAAAGTCTACGACGTGAACATCACGCGCATCGAGAACCGACCGACCGGCGAGCGCCTGGGCGACTATCTGTTTTTTCTCGATTTCTTCGGCAACCGCGAGTCCCCCCGCGTCCAGAAAGTGCTCGACGAAATCCGCGAGTACGCCGACATCCGGTTCCTGGGGGAATGGTAAGCGCGAAATGCGCTGCGTTTCGCGAATGGAAAATTGAAAATGGAAAATGTATAATCCGAACACTTTCTGTTTTTATTTTCAATTTTCAATTCTCAATTTTCCATTTTTCATCCCGCCAATGACTCCTGCATCCTTCCTGACTCTTCCAGCGTCGAAGCCCGACCCAATTTTCGCCGCTGCGAAAGCTGCGAAAGCCGCAGGACCGCAGGCGATCAACGGCACGATCGGCGTCTACATGGACGAAGACGGAAAACCGATGGTCTTCCCCAGTGTCCGGTCGGCATTGGAAGACATTGCCAAGGAATTGACCCGCCGCAGTTACTCCTACCCGGCACTCACGGGACTCGCGGAGTACCGTACATCCGTTCATCATCTCCTCTTTGGTGACAGCGCTCCTCTCATCGCCTCCATCGCGAGTACGGGTGGGACCGGCGGAGTGTCATTGAACATACGGCTGGCGAAACTGATGGATCCGGCGATAACGCTGATCCTGCCGACACCCGCGTGGGCGAATCACGCTCCTCTTTGCCGCTCGGCGGGCATCACCACCGTCGAAGTTCCGTATCTTGAAGATGGACTGCCGAGCGTACGGGGCGTGATGGATGCGCTGCAACGCACGGCGGGCAATTGCTGTGTGCTCCTCCAAGTAGGCTGTCACAATCCGCTGGGTTTGGATCTCTCCACTGCGCAGTGGAACGAAGTTCTGGCGGCGATGGCGAAGAAGCGCGCAATTGCGATTCTCGATTTCGCCTATCAGGGATTCGGCGGGACACCGGATGAGGACGCCGCCCCCGTCCGGCTGTTTGCCCAGAGTGACGTCCTGACGTTGATCACCTGGTCGGCATCCAAGAACCACTCCATCTACAGCGAACGTACGGGTCTCGCCTGTGCGGTGGTGCCCGATGAGAAGACGCGGATCGAAGTCGAGGCACATTATTCGACACTCACACGCGGCATTCACTCCGCGGCGGCGACCTTCGGGCAGTCCGTGGTCGCTCGCGTCCAATCCACGCATCGTGATCAGTGGCTGAAGGATGTTGCAGGCGCGCGGGAGATGCTGGAGAAGAAGCGTGCCGTGTTGAAAGAAACTCTTCCTGCGAGTTTCCGAAAAGCGATCGACGGTCACGGCATGTTCGCGATGCTCCCACTCTCGGAAGAACAGGTCGACCGGCTCGCCACGGACGAGAAAGTCTTCATGACCCGGGACGGCAGGATCAATATTGCCGGGATACCGCTCAAGAGGATGGAGGAGCTGGCGGAGAAAATACAGAAATGCGCTCGTTAACTTGTTAATTCGTTAACTCGTGCGACATCATACGAATTAACCAGTTAACGAATTAACGAAACCACGGTAAGCCAGAGTATGCTTTCTCCATGGAATCGCTGCGCGAACGGGTATTTTCGTTTCTCCGCCACCGAAACATCCGCCTCAACACGGATCTCGGCCAGCATTTTCTCGTCGACGAGGAGATTCTCCGGACGATTGTAACGACCGCCGATATCAAACCGGATGATCATGTTGTGGAAATCGGTCCGGGCATCGGTATTTTGACGAGTGAGTTGCTGATGCATGCGGGAGAAGTCACGGCGATCGAGCTGGATGACCGGATGATCCCGTTGATCAAAGATTTCCTGCCGCCGAAGAGCAAACGCGTCACGCAGACGTTCACGGTGATCCGCGGGAACGCCCTCCAAGAAAGTTTTCCGTCCACACCGTACAAAATCGTCGCCAATATTCCGTATCACATCACCTCTCCCCTGCTCCGGCACGCGTTTCTAGAGTCACCGACCTCGCCGACGACGATGACGCTGCTGATTCAGCGCGAAGTAGCCGAGAAAATTTGTGACGATGAGCACGCAGGCATCCTCACGATCATGGTGAAGCTCTTCGGAACACCAAAGATCATCTGCACAGTCCCGCCCACCGCGTTCATCCCTGCGCCTGCCGTTGATTCCGCTGTCTTGCACATCATCTCGCATGCAAAACCCCTCGCCGACCGTCCGACCATCGATCAAATCCTGAAACTTCTGAAAATTTCCTTCGCCGGAAAACGAAAAATGCTCCGCAACACGTTTGGCAATCTGGAGAATGGGATGGACCTGCTTGCGAAGGCCGGGATTGATCCAAAGAGGAGGCCGGAGACGTTGAGTGTGGAGGAGTGGATAGAATTAGCCCGCCGTTCCACACCCCTATAGAACGCCATTCATGGCTTATTGAAGAGGAAAAGTCGGAACATCAAAAAGAATCTCTTTTGAGGGGTCTTCCGCAGCCGCCGGCACCGGCAGAGGCTGGTGTGCTATGCGCCCTTCGCATATTTCCTATGCCTTCCTCGGCAGCTTCCTTACTGCGGTGTTCGCGTTGCGGTGGTGGCAGGCATCAACATACCCATGGCAATTCTTTCTGGTCCTTGGACTCTTTGGAATCCTTGGAATCCTCGCCGCGCGCCGAAGACATGCCCTGATTTTGCTAGCGATGGTATTCGGAACATCCGCCGCTCTCTGGACCGTCTCCCGCACAACCCACATCCCCTCTCCGGAAACCATCGACACGTACGTCAGCGCCGACGAGATCGCGATCAAGGGGGTCATCGCCGACGATCCCGATCGCCGTGCGCTCAAGACGAACTACATCGTCGAAGCGGAACTGCTCAAGAACGGCACGCAGACGATTCCTGTCCATGGCCGCGTGCTGATGACCGTGCGGATCGGCAATCCTCTGCTGGACTACGGCGACGTGATCGTCGCGCAGGGTGTGCTGGAGCAGCCGGAGAATACTGACGACTTCCGGTACGACCGATATTTGAGCTTGAAAAGCGTCTACAGCCTTATCAATGATCCGATGATTGAGCGGACTGGCGAGAATCGTGGGAATTTCATCCTCAGAGCGATCTACCGCTTCAAGAGATCACTGGAAAACCGCATTACACTTCTTCTCCCCGAGCCCCACGCATCGCTCCTCGCGGGATTGCTGCTCGGATCACGGGGAAGCATGCCCGACGATCTCACGCAGGACTTCAAAAACACCGGGCTGACGCACATCGTCGCGATTTCGGGCTTCAATATCACCCTGCTTATCACCGTCATGGGCACGCTGCTCTTCTGGCTGCCGCTCAAGTGGCGATTTTGGCCGTCGGTGATTCTGATCGCGGGCTTTACACTCCTGACCGGAGCATCCGCATCCGCAGTGCGCGCTGCCATGATGGGGATTTTGGGACTTCTTGCGTTGCAACTCAACCGGATGCAGACGACACGGCTCACCGTCCTCTGGTCGGCGTTCTTCATGCTCGCATGGAACCCGAAGCAACTCTGGTACGACGCGGGTTTCCAACTCTCGTTCCTCGCACTGATCGGCGTACTGGAGATTTCGCCGCTGCTGAAGCCGTATCTGCGCCGCGTGCCGGAATTCCTGGGCATTCAGGAATCGTTCTGCCTGACGCTCTCGGCGCAGATGATCGCCTCGCCGTGGATTCTCTTCCTGTTCGGACAATTCAGCGTCATTGCGCCCGTCAGCAATCTGCTTGCGCCGCCGGCGGTCCCATACGCGATGCTTCTTGGAACTCTGTCGCTGCTGCTCGGATGGATCTGGATGCCGCTGGGAAAAATCATGGCGGCCATCGCGTGGCTGCCGCTGCAGTGGATTACGAGTGTCGCCCATCTCCTGAGTTCCCTGCCATACGCGTCACTCGACTTGCCCGGCCTCTCCACGTTCTGGATCGTTCTCTACTACGGATGCATGACGCTCTGGGTCACCACTCATACCGGCGAATCGTCTTCTTCCCCATCCATCCCGGCAGCGCCGTCATTTCGACCGGCTGCCGCCGCGGGAAGGTGAACGCGTGGGAAATGACGACGGTTCCCGGTTTCAGTTCCCGGTCGAATTTGTCTTCGAGCTTCGCCATCACCGCAGGCGAGAGGTACAGGAAGATCACATCCGTTCTGCTCATGTCGTGGTCAAAAGCGTTTCCCCGAATAAACCGTATCCTTATGCCGCTCAAAAAGATGTTGAGCTTACCCAGCAGCCACACGGTCGGCGCGAGCTCGATGCCCGTCGCATCGATCGACGGATGTTTGCGCTTCGCTTCGATGAGGACCCGCCCGTTGCCGGCCCCGATGTCCATGACGTTCTCCGTGCCGCGCAACCGCGCAAGATCCACCATGGCGCGCGCGACGGGATGCGGCGTCGGGACGTAGGGAACGCCGGCGATGAATCCGTACACGCTCGTCACCATCATGCCGATGATGAGCAACATCGTGAAGATGATGACAAGGTCGACGGGGAGCATGGAGAAAATACTAACAGAACGGTTGGGTTTCGTGCATGCAAAAGATACACTGTCCCCATGCGATCACGACTTCTCACGCCGCTGCTCTGCCTGGTGATGCTCTCGGCCTGCGGCAAACCGACCGTTCCTCCACCGGTGCAACCTCCGCCGAAGGGTCCGGCGGTCACGACGGTCCTGAGTTACGACTTGGTGCTCGATCTTGCGAAGGAGGGCAATCACGACGCGGAATTCGAACTCGGCGCCATGTTTCACGACGGCGACGGCGTGGAACAGGACTACGCGCAGGCATTGCCGTGGTACCGGAAAGCCGCGAATGCCGGAAATCGCCAAGCCATGTTCAATCTGGGAATGATGTATAAGAACGGCGAAGGCGTGTCGGCCGACCCCGCGGCGGCGCGAGGCTGGTTCGTCCGCGCATCGGATGCGGGCGACGTCCGCGCGGCGCAGCAACTCGGCACAATGGCCTACGAAGCCAAAGACTTCGCCAAAGCGCTGCAATACTTTCTGAAAGCGGCCAAAGGCGAACTCCCCGAAGCGCAGCTGAACGCGGGAGTGATGTACGTCCGTGGCGAAGGCGTTCCCGCACAGGACGTCATCGAGGGATACGCGTGGCTGACGCTTGCGAAAGAGAACGGCAATGCGCGGGCGGCCTCGATGCTGGAGAGTCTTTTGGAAAAGATGACGGCGGAGGAGAAGACGGCAGGCGAGGCGCGGCTGGAAGCGGTGAGGAAGGAGATTAAAAAATAGCAGGAATGCCCCTGGTTCGATCCCTCGTTACGATCCCTCGTACGAAATTGCTGCGGCAATTTCTACTCGGGATGACAGTTCTGTTGTTTGTGTACCGAGGGGCTTGTCACACATCGCACATGTCATCCCGAGTAGCTCGCGTCGCAACGCGAGCGTACGAGGGATTACGCCCTCACCTCCCCCAACCTCTGCAGCTCCCGCATCTTCGCATAGATATTCCCCTGTTTGAGCAGATCATCGTGTGTTCCCAATTCCGCGATCTTCCCGTCTTCGAGCACCATCACCGCGTCGGCGTGCTCGATGGTCGAGAGGCGGTGCGCGATGACGATCATGGTGTAGTCGCGGGCGATATCGCGCATCGCTTTCTGGATCAACTGCTCGGATTCGGTATCAAGCGAGCTGGTGGCCTCGTCGAAGATGAGAATGCTGGGATTGCTGAGGAGCGCGCGGGCGATGCCGATGCGCTGGCGCTGTCCGCCCGATAGCCGTACGCCCCGTTCGCCGACGAGCGTGTCGTATCCTTCGGGGAATTCTTCGATGAAGTCGTGGGCATACGCGATTCTGGAGACGCGAATGATTTCGTCGCGCGAGGCCGATGACTGCTCTCCGGGAACGGCGGTCGTGCTCGAAATAAAACCTTTGGAACCGAAGGCGATGTTCTCCCACACCGTCGCGTTGAAGATTTCGATGTCCTGCGGGACGAGCGCGATCTGGCGGCGGTACGGACGCAGCTTGTATTCACGGATATCCGTGCCGTCGACGAGGATCGCGCCGGAAGTAGCATCGTAATGGCGGTAGAGAAGCTTCACGATGGTGGATTTTCCGGCACCCGAGCGTCCGATGACGGCGAGCATCGTCTTGGGCGGCACGTCGAACGTGACGTGCTCGAGAATCGTTTTGCCTTTCACATACGCGAACGTCACATCGCGGAAGTGAATGCGACCCTCGAGCGTCGTGACGGGAATCTCGTCCGGTTTTTCCGTGATCGCTTCCTCTTCCTCAAACAACCGGACCATCGCACTGATCCCTTCGGCGCTGTCACCCGCG
>JABFSS010000130.1 GCA_013140485.1 Candidatus Peribacteraceae bacterium
GGAGGGGCCGGAGGGGGGAGCGAGGGGATTGAGCGAGAGGGCGCCTCCGACGACGGAGCCGGTCAGGGGATTGATGGAGGGATTGGTAGTCGCGGTGTTGGTCTTGTTGTTGGCCTGATCGATCTTCGCTTTGGCGTCGGGGGAGGCGGGGATGAGGCCCAACTGGGTGGAGACCAGGCGGCCGATGCCGAAGACACCGGTGAGCGTGGCGATGGCGAGCTCGACTTGGAGAGCAGTGCGATCGCTCGGGGTAATCGCTTTATTGATGCGCTCTCCAATCTCTTTAAGAGTGGACTGGAAGGATTTGATCTCCTTGTTCACGGTGTCGGTGAGGGTTTTCGCTTGTTCGGAGAGTTTGGAGGTGAGGTCTTTCGTAGCGGTTTCCTCTCCTTTCGTCTTGGCTTCGCCGGCGGCGTTGCCTTTGGCCCCTCCTTCCTTGGCTGCACTTTGCACGCCCGCCTTGTTCGCCAACTCTTTTGACTGAGCGGCGTTATCCTTGGCGTCGATCTGGAACTTGCTCGTGGACTCGGGGCCTGCGGCGGTCTCCTGCTTGACGATCTGCTGGGTAAATTTCGCTATCTGATCAGCTCCAAATTTCATCGCTTGATCGGCCCCCGTGGCCGTGGAGAGTGAGGACAGTGAGGAGGCGGCAAAATCACTGGCAAGTTTCAAGTAAGAAGTCTGCTTGTTGCCTTGTTCTTTTGTCTGCGCTTGATTCAACTTCTCTCCACCGGCTTTGGCTGCACCCGCCTGATCGACTGCATTCGTTTTCGCCTCCGGTTGGGGCGTTTGTGGCTGTTCAATAAATTGTCCTCCGCCCGCTCCTTCTCCTGTCTGGAAGCACAAGCGATGCTCGTGGAAGAGCGATGCGTCTCGCCGATGAAAGGTGTGTGTGTTCATAAGAACTGGGGAAGTTAGGAATGAGTCATATCCGCGAGAAGCTTCTCCGCCGTCGCCTCCTCTTGATCGTGCAATTTCTGTTCGGTTGCGACGCGAGTCGCGAGTCGTGCCTTCTTCGATTCCTCCTGCAGGTGCGATACGAACGCGTTGAAGCATTTTTCGTAGAGCGCGAACGCCTTGCGGTACTTCTCAAGGCGGGCCGAAAAATTCTCGGGTGTTTCGCCCGCGATCGGAGCGTCCGTCGTTACGCCGGACGTCGTGACCAAATCGGGCTCGATCTGCGCCATGATCGCGTTGTAGATTTGCTCCCCGGTCGGGAGCGTGGCGGTATCGGTGTTGGTGTTTGTGAGGGGCATGATTTGTGAATAAATCTGACTATTCTAGCAATTTTTACGATTTCTCTCAATCCCACGCTCTTGCGGAATACTAAAACTATGGAGTGATGATCTCCTGATCACCATCTCTTCTTCCAGATTTCATCGAGCCCCCTCTATCTTCTTCCCAGCAGCTCCCGCCGTTTCGACGGGCTGTTCTTTTGCCGCGACGGCCGCCTCTTGTTTCTGTCGCCTATCAGTCTGCGCCGTTTTCTCCGCAGGCTGATCGCCTGCAACGGCGCCGGTCAATTGTTCCTGCGACGCTGCCGCCGTGCGCTTTTCGACCTTTGTCTGTTCCGTATTGATTGTCCCGGGGAGAACGGCGCTCTGGGTAATGGAAGCGATGAAATCCGCTCTTTCCGTGGCCAGCTGCGCCTGCCTGTTCAGTTCGGTGTTCCGCGCATTGATATCGTCCAGGTGATGCGCGTGCGCCGCGAGCTGCTCGTCGGCACCCTTCTGATACCCCTGTATTTTTTCGTTTGTCGGCCTTCTCTCGGGATTGTTCTGACCCTCAGCGCCTTCTTGATGAAGTGCACGCTGATTATTTGCGTCCGCGCTCTCCCGTCCGCTGCCTTTTCTCGATCCCTCAAGACGTTGCTGATCCCTGATCGTGGAATCATCGACACCCGTGGCCTCTATGCGGAATACTTCGGGACTCACAGAGTTGCGTGTTGAAAGAAATTCCCCAGTTGATCGAGCACGCTCTCTTCGGCGAACCGGTCTTGTGATTCCGTGTGCGAGAAGGCTTGTTTGCGGTACCGCGTCACCTGCGCGTCGAGCGTCGCCATGTACTCGCGGTACGCTTCCTCGTAACGCTCGAACGCGAGATCGTAGCGCTTCATGCGTTGCGTGTGATTCTCCGGCGTCTCGTTTTTGTAGTGTTCATCAAGCGTCTTGGCGTACTCCGTCACCAGCTCCGGCTCGATATGACTCATCAGCGCGTCATAGAGTTCGCGGCCCGTGGGCACCGTCGGCGGTTGAGGTGGTGGTATGGGTGTGGGCATAAATGTTGGTTTCTGGTTATTCTATCACAGAAGAGCATTCTATGAAACCTCGGCAGATCATCGCCATCGGCGGACAGGGGTTCGCGAAACCAGGCCGGAAGCCGTTCTTCGAACCGTACATCCTCGCGCAAACGAGTGCCAAAAATCCCAGGATTTGCTTCTTGGGAACCGCGACTGGCGACTCCCCCAAGTATATCGAGCGTTTTTACGAGACGTTCTCTCGTCTGCGCTGCCGCCCCTCGCACATCCCACTCTTCGCGCGCACGCCGGATCTGCGGAAAATTTTGATGAGCCAGGACGCAATCTTCGTCGGCGGAGGGAATACCAAGAGCATGCTCGCCGTCTGGCACGAGTGGGGGATCGACAAAATTTTGAAGGAAGCTTGGAAAAAGGGGATTGTGCTTTCGGGCACGAGCGCAGGCGCGATCTGCTGGTTTGAGGAAGGCGTGACAGACTCGTGGGAGGGGAAATTGATGCCGCTCAAGTGTTTGGGATTTTTAAAAGGCAGTTGCTGTCCGCACTGGTCAGGGGAGAAGGAGCGGAAGCCTTCCTACAAGAAAATGCTGAAGGCCGGGAAGATTAGGCCGGGGATTGCGATTGATGACGGGGCGGGGGTGCACTACCTGGGACAAAAATTACAGTGCGTCATTCATCACAAGAATGACGTGGGTGCATATCGGATGAATCTGCGGAAAGGCCGCTTGCAAGAGGGTAAAGTATATGATTGACGAGATAGAAGAATCCGCGTTGGATGTACCTCCTATGGAACTATCAGGACTGACATTTCTGGAGCTACCACTGAAGAATGGCGACGCAAAATCCGCGTCGGCATTCCCGTATATTATTGCGAACGCCGTGTTCGAGCAGTGTTTACGAGTGGATAGACTGAGAATTCTTCCGTCACAACAAGGGAGTGGCTTGAGTGTGGCAATGCCTCTATTCATGCCTATGTCCGAAGGGAAGAAGCCGCTGAATGCGGCCGGTCCTCTCAACGCAAAAGAAGATGAATATCTGCAAAGAGTGGTTCTTGATGCTTTTGAATACGTCCGTAATCAAAGGGGCCAGGAGGCGCTCCGTGAGCCCAACGGCGTATATGTGGCAGTGAATGTGAATGACAAGACTCCTTTTACTCTTCCCTCCCCTCGTCCATCCGGTCACCACCTACGGGACTCCGGGCAAACAGTGCCGATCACGCGAATCGCCGTGCGCTTGGTGGATGATCGAAAACACAAGATTCTCGCACGGATGAACATGGTGTTTGACAACACTCTGCGCGTGGAAAATATCTACATAGATTATTTGAATAATGTGATTCTCCCGTACCGTCGGGGGATCTTCCGCTGTCTCTGTGGCGCAGAATCGCCTGCGAATGAGAAGCCCAATTGTCCACAGTGCGACAAAAAACTGCGGGGTGATGCCGAAGTGATCGACTGGCATGACGTTGTCAGGAGTCATACGGACGCACTCGATGATGATATACAAGAGACTGCAGTGATCGCCCTGGATGTCCGCGATGAAACTGGAGAGGAGGGGGTTGTGGTTTCTTTTCAAAACAAGGACATTATCCGCACGGAACCTCTCGGACCTCGCGTGTTGCAAGAGGATTGGTTTGAGTATCGTTGATTTTAAACCTCTTCTCTCGTCTCCTTTTTCTCCTTCTTTTTTTGCAAGAGGGTCACTTCTTCTGTCAATTCCTTCAGCCAATCGGATTTTTCGGCTTTCTGCTCAATCACTGACTGAGGAATCTTCAGCGATGCTCCGCTGATCTTCCACTGCGGGTTCACATGCAGCAGCTGCATGATTTCTTTGGCGGTGACGCGCGGACTCAGCGTCAGGACGATGAACTGCTGCTTGTTTTCATCCTCAGCCTTCACACGAAGCACTCCCGCTCGGCGACAGACCATCTTCAAACGAAGAATTTGGAAGAGCGACTTCACCTGGGTCGGCAGTTCGCCGAATTCTTCGTGGAGATCGGTTTCGAATTCTTTCAGGATCGCTTCGTCCTCACTTCCGGCCAGTTTCTGGTAGATGCTGATCTTCTCTTCGTTGTCCGTGATATAGAAGGAGGGGATGAGGGCTTCGACAGGGAGCTGAATTTCGACCGTGATGTCCTGATCTTCCTCTTCACCCTTCGAGCCCGTGCGGAGTTCTTCGACGGCGTTCTTCAGCAGGCGCAGGTAATGGCTGACGCCGACGGTCTGCATCGTGCCTGACTGGCTCGCACCGAGAATTTCGCCCGCGCCGCGGATTTCGAGATCGCGCATGGCGACTTGGAAGCCCGACCCAAGTTCGCAGGCTTCGACGATCGCGCGGAGGCGCTTTTTGGCGTCGTCCTTGAGTTTTTGGCTGTGGTAAAGGAAATACGCGTAGGCCTGGAGTTTGGACCGACCGACGCGGCCGCGCAGCTGGTAGAGCTGACTGAGCCCGAACCGCTCGGCTTCGTTCACGATCAACGTGTTGGCGCGCGGGAGGTCGATACCGTTTTCGATGATCGTCGAACTCACGAGCACGTCATACTTGCCGTCTTTGAACGCGATGATGCGCTCCTCGAGAATCTCGGGTTTGAGTTGCCCATGTCCGACGACGAACGTCGCCTCGGGAATCAGTGCTTGGAGTTTTTGCGCGAACGCATCGATCGTCTCGACGCGGTTATGGAGGACGAAACACTGCCCCTTGCGCTTGACCTCGGTGAGGATGGACTGACGCGTGAGCTCGTCGGAGTATTTACGCACTTCGGTGATGATCGGGAGGCGGCCCGGTGGCGGCGTGGTGATGGTAGTGATGTCGCGCAGCTTGTGGAGACCAAGGTTGAGCGTGCGGGGGATCGGCGTCGCGGTGAGTGTGAGGATATCGACGGACGCGCGCAGCTCCTTGAAGCGTTCTTTTTGCTTCACACCAAAGCGCTGCTCTTCGTCGATGATCACGAGGCCCAGATTGTGGAACACGACGTCATCCTGGAGCAGGCGATGCGTTCCGATGACGATCTGTACGTCTCCTTTGCGCAGTTTCTCCAGCGTCTTCTTCTGCTCAGATACTGAACGAAATCGGCTCATCATGTCGATTTTGATGTTGAACGGGCTCATCCGTTCGACGAAGTTGCGGAAGTGCTGGTCAGCAAGAATTGTGATCGGCGCGATGACGGCGACCTGTTTGCCGGCTTCAGCCGCTTTAAACGCCGCGCGCATCGCGACTTCCGTTTTGCCGAAGCCGACGTCTCCGCAGACGAGGCGGTCCATCGGATGTTCGGATTCCATGTCTTTCTTGATGTCCTCGATCGCTTTGAGCTGGCCGGGCGTCTCGGTGTACGGGAAGAGTTCTTCAAATTTCCGCTGACGATCGCCGTCATCGGGGAACGAATGTCCTTTCGATTTTGCGCGCTTCGCGTAGAGATTGAGAAGTTCTTTCGCGATTTCTTTCGTCTCCGCCCGCAACTTCTCATTCACGCGCTTCCATTCCATGGTGCCGAGTCGCGTGAGCACGGGCTCTTCGCCTTCTTCGTGGACGAACTTGCTCAGTTTATCCGCCTGGTCGACCGGCACGAACAATTTATCGCCCTCCGCGTACGTGAGCTCGAGATATTCGCGCGAGACGCCGTCGATTTCCTTCTGCGTCATCCCCTCGAAGTGCCCGATGCCGTGCTCCATGTGCACGACGTAATCGCCGGGCTGCAACGACGTGATGAAGTCGAGCGCGAGCTTGGCCATCGACCTCTGTTTTCCCGCTTTGCGAAGAGAAAAAATCTCGCGGTCGGTCAGCATCGCGCACTGCAGATCGGGATTCTGCAGCGAGTGCGGCAACAGGTCTTCGTCCCCTGCGGCGACCAGCGTGACCGCCCCTTGATGTCCTGCGCCGCCGGAATCATGCGGAATGCGTTCTTCCTTCAGAATGCCCTCGAGTTCTTCCATTCGCTTTGTCACGACAAGCAGCGTCCATTTTTGGGTGAGCTTGTCCCGCACGTCGTTCAAAAAATCCGACAACGTGTAGAACTTGAGAACGGAGAGGTAGCGAAGATGAATGTGATGCGCGGCATTTTCGGGGAACGCAGTGAAGTTGAGCAACGGAATCATCTCCGGAACTGTCATCTCTTCTTGGTCATCAAGAATGAGGAGTGTGTCCGCCGGAAATTGCGCATGAAGCGTCGCGCGTTTCCGGAAAGTGGCGGGATACATCACGATGTCGTTCCCCGCATCGTCCGTTTTCGATAAATCATCCGCATCGACAGCCAGGATCTTCTGCACTTTCTCGAAATCAAACTGCACGCGGTACGGATGCGGAGACTGGATGGGGAAAATATCGAGCGTATCGCCGATGCGGCGGTACTCACCCGGATGGAGATAGAGATCGTCGCCGTGGGAATACCCGCGCTCGATGAGCGACTCGAAGAATTTTGTGAAATCGATGTTTTTGCCTACGGAGAGCGTTATTTTCCTTTCCTCAAGTTCATCGATGAACGGGAACTCCGTGTCCCATGTCGCGCGCGGCAACAGGA
>JABFSS010000031.1 GCA_013140485.1 Candidatus Peribacteraceae bacterium
GCCTTTCCGCAACTTCCTTCCAACCATCGCGGCCGTTGCGATCGAAACTATCTCCTTTGTTTTTGTCGCGCATCAACTCTTTTATCAAAATACGAATCCGGATCGAGGGGATCCAGAGTTGAATGTCGCCGCCGGCAATTTCGGGCCCCAACGACAAATCTTCTTTCCGCGCTTGCCCTAGGGACTCCGCGATAATCCACCCCTGTTTGTTGGGATCCTGAACAGAGTTTTCTATGCGATCACGCACGAAAGTATTCGAATACAATTGGAAAAATCCTCCATTCGCTTCGATGCTCTTCTGCAAAGTATGAAGATCATCGACCGTGCCGTTTTCGCCGAATTCTAAAACGAAGTCTTTGACCATCAATCGCTTATGGCGCTGTGCAAGAACTGGGGCATATTCCGGATCGTTAATAAGAACCGTATGCACATTCACGGCAGGAAGTGCTGCCCTGCGAATCTCTTTCAGACGATTCAAAAGCGCTTGATGTGCAGGGTCAATCGGTGGCTTGCTCTCCATTCTCTCTAGATATCTCTCTACCTTGCTTGCATAGTGACCGGTATTCGGTGCTTTGTCATTTTCGGACATGCCGAAAAAGTGAAGAATATTAAGATCCGCATTCTAGATCGGATTAGATATCGGCGCAACAGATTATTATAAAAGCAATATTCTCCTAAGCCGTTGCCTTCAGTCTCTCTGGGGCATTTTGCCCGATTAAGCTGTACACAGCTTGTCGGATTTCGTCCTTCGGAAGCTGAATGACAAACTTGTCCCCATTTCCCGATTGATCGGAGTGCTCAAGGACATCTGGACCGAATCTTTTAAGGATTTCACGGACAATACTTTTCTCATCGGTCTCTGAAATAATGACTCCTGTCAGGCGAATAACCTGCACCATTGCACGCGCGAGGTTGGCTATAGTACTAAGAACAACATCCGAAAGATCGTCCGACTCAACGACGCTCAGATCCCGCACTACATCTGTGCCAAACGGCGCCGCTGATGCCGGCAATGGGATGTTCGCAGTGCTCATAAGAAGACGAGCGATTTTAGCCATTCAGGGCTTGCAGTCAACAAATTACCGCACTTCACGCAGTACTGCCCTGCAGCAAGCGCGGAATGACTTCCTGGAGTAATCTGCGATACAGTTCGCAGTTATTCATGGCGCTCTTTTTGGACGCGTACTCAAGCTTGGCATGGGCGTTTGCGCCGTCGTACGGCATGCCGAAAATGACCCCGGCATCACGGGGATCCAGACGTAATGCTGTCTGCTGCTGGCGCAGAAATTCGTAGAAAAGATTGGGGTCGGCATTGGAACTGCCGCCGGTCACGCGCGCCGTAACGCCGGGATGGCAGACGATTTCCGCCTGTTCAGCCATCGCCTTGATGATCGCATGATCGGGGCTTGTGAAAAAAGGAGGATACGAGGTGCGCAGCGTATCCTTGTTCAGCTCGGCGCCGATGCGCTTCGTCGACCAATCGCGCCGTAGCGCCACTTCATCCACGCACGCTTTTTGAACGGCAAGCGCGGCGTCGAGGGAGAAATTATCGTCCGGCTTCTCGGGTGGAACCAGGAACACCTTGTACCCGAACTTCATCTTTTGCGGTGCGGTAAGGACGCTGCGGTTATCGACGTCCGCAAACACTTCGCTCACCCAGTCATCACCCAGATACGGATGGGAATTGGCATGGTACGGACGTTCCGATTCTCCCACCTGACGGGGGTTGAATTCTTCCTCGAGAAAGTTCATCAGATGTCGGTACGCGGCGGCGGCATTCGGCATATCCCGAAGCGCTCCGTGATTGCTGCTTTGCGCAACGGTGATTTTTCCGTGCACCTTCAGGACGCCCGGCCGCGCGATGATGATCTGCTGCCGCCTGTCATTGTCATTGGGATGTTGCGGACCGACTTCGGAACTGACCCACGTATTGACGCGCGCATGGAGCTGCTGTCGGAGATACTCGATGAATGCCATCGCGCCTTTGGAGTCGACCTCTTCGTCGCACGGAAACGCCGCCGTCAACCGCACGTCATCGGGAAGGTCGATGTTGAGAAGGCTCCACATCAGAATCGCAATGGCCGTCTGCATGTCATACACGCCCATCCCCACCAACTTGTCCCCGGCTTCGCGGAGGGTGAATCGACCGGGCCAGTCATCCTGGTCTTTGTCGCCCTTACTGATGTGCTCAACCGTGTCGACGTGCGCATCGATCACCACGCGGTGGCGTGCTTTTTCCGAGCCCTTCTCCACCACCAGCACCTGCGGATCGGCGTCGTTTGGAAGAGATGTGAAGTGCAAAGCCTGATTCCCCGTCAGATACCCTCCTTCCGCTTCAAGTCTCCGCCGGATAAGAGCGAGTTTCTGCAATTCCCCTTCGCGCATATGCGACGGAATGGCGACGAGTTCCTTCGTAGTATCGACGAGCCATCGTGTATGCGTCGCGTCCGGTTGAAATGGCATAGGAGTAAATTTACAACAATAGTGAAATTTCGTCCACTACGAGAATTTATTGCTCGCAGCGGGCAAATAACTGGAAGAAAGACGATTCGTGCCGCTAGAATGCAGGTATGTTCGATCCCGTCGACCCTCGGCAATCCTTCCCCGACCTGGAACGGGGCATCCTTAAGTACTGGCAAGAGGAGGATACGTTCAAGCGCTCCATCCGGCAGCGCTCGGTCGCGCATGGCGATTTGCTCGATGCCGGGACGGGAAACAAGGAAGAGCATTTCAGTTTCTATGACGGTCCGCCGTTTGCGACCGGACTCCCGCATTACGGACATTTGCTGGCGGGAACCGTGAAAGACGTGATCCCCCGCTACCGGACCATGCGGGGCAACCGCGTGGAGCGTCGCTTCGGCTGGGACTGCCACGGGCTGCCCATCGAGAACATGATTGAGAAGGAACATAACTTGAAGAGCAAGCGCGACATCGAAGCCATGGGCGTGAAGACGTTCAACGGCCTCTGCCGCAAGGCGGTGCAGCGCTACACCAAGGAATGGCGCGCGGTCGTCGAGCGTATGGGCCGCTGGGTCGACATGGACTGGGACTACCGGACAATGGATGCGGATTTTATGGAGAGCATCTGGTGGGTGCTCAAGAGCTTGTGGGACAAAAAATTGGTCTATGAAGGCCACAAGCCGATGCACATCTGTCCGCGCTGCGCGACGCCGCTCAGCAATTTTGAAGTCACGCAGGGATACAAAGAACGCACGGATCAGTCGGTGATCGCGACGTTTCCTCTCGCGGACGATTCCAAGACATTGCTGCTCGCGTGGACCACCACGCCCTGGTCGCTCCCCGGCAATATGTGGCTCGCGGTCGGCGCCGATATCGCCTACGTCAAAGTAGAAAGTGACGGCAAAACCTATGTGCTTGCGGAGAAACTGGTGGAGAAAGTTTTCGGCAAAAAAGACCACGCGGTGACGGGAAAAGTGAAAGCGAAGGATATGGCCGGAAAGCGCTACGTGCCGCTGTTTCCGTACTTCGCCGATACCGTCATTCCGTCGACGCAGAAGAGCAAAAAAGTGCAGACGTACGGCGAGCGGGTCTACAAGATCGTGATCAATGACGCCGTCGCGGTGAGCGATGAAGAAGGCACCGGCATCGTGCACCTCACGTCATCGACGGGCGAAGACAGCAATGCGGTCGCCGTGACCGAGAAAGTCGACGTGCTCCCGCACGTGCAGATGGACGGATTTTTTATTCCCGCGGTGACGGACTTCCAGGGAATCCACGTGAAGCCGGAAGGCAAAGACCCCATGTCGACGGACAAAGCGATCATCGATTATCTCAAGAAGCATGACCGCGCATTTTCGTCGTTCACCATCGACCACAGTTACCCTCATTGCTGGCGGTGCGATACGCCGCTGCTCCCGTACACCACGGGCTCGTGGTTCGTGTCTGTGGAGAAAATCAAAGAGAAGATGCTCGCCAATAATAAGAAGACACGGTGGGTTCCCGAACACCTGCGCGACGGTCGGTTCGGCAAGTGGCTCCTCAATGCGCGCGACTGGGCAATCAGCCGGAGCCGCTACTGGGGCACGCCGCTCCCCATTTGGAGATGCGAAGCCACCGGTGAACTGGAAGTGATCGGCAGCCGCGATGACTTGATGTCTCGTATGCCGATTCGCTTCACCAAAATGACGGTCCTCCGGCATGCGGAAAGCGACGGCAATGTGACGCCGCGCTACCAGGGCAAAGCGCCCGGCTCCAACCTGACAAGTGCAGGAAAAGCGCATGCGGAAGGGCTCGGTGAAAACCTGAAGAGTGCAAACGTGGCCAGAATTTACTGCTCTCCTCTCGCCCGCTCCCTCCAGACCGCACAAGGAATCGCCAAGGCAACCGGCGCAGAGATTGTGATTGATGAGCGGCTGCGCGAAGTCGACTTCGGCGAGTTCGAAGGCAAGAGCGTCGACTACGGCAACCTGACGATGGTGAAAGCGCGCCGTGCGCACAAGCTCGAGACGGGAAAGGTCGAAAGCGTCTACCACTTCCCGGGCATGGAAACCTGGACCCAGGTGCAGGCGCGCATCCGCGGATTCACGGAAGAAGTTCTTCCGCGCCACCGCGGGGAACATGTGATCGTAGTGACGCACGCCGACCCCGCGCTGAACTTCAAACATTTCTTTACGAAAGAAGACCCCGCCAAACTCTGCAACCAGCCATACCCGCAGTTCGCCTCGCCTGTCAGTTACTTCTGGGATCATGAGACTGAAGCGGAGCTCGATCTGCATAAGGAGACGGTCGATGAGATCTCGTTCCCTGGCACGGGCAAAGAAGGATCGGTGGAGCTGACGCTGGTGCGTCATTGCCAAACGGATTGGAACCGCGACGATCTGACACAGGGAGGCGACGTCGATATTCCCTTGAACGACACCGGACGCAAGCAGGCGTTGGACCTCAGTAAGAAGCTCAAGAGCGGGAAGAAGAAATTCGACGTGATCGTCGCGTCGGATCTCGGGCGCACGGTGGAAACCGCGCAGATCCTGAGTGCGGAACTCGGCGTGCCGCTTGTCGCGCAGTGGGCAGAGCTCCGGGAGCGCCGCTGCGGTGAGTGGAACGAGAAGAATTTCAAGAAGATCATGGAGAGCGTCCATCGCGTTCACCCCAAGGAAACACCCGCACTGTGGTACGGCACGCCGCCGGGCGGAGAAAGTCTGACGGAACTGCTGGCGCGGGCCGGCCACGTTCAGCAGCGGTTGCTCAAGGAATTTGCCGGCAAACGCGTGCTCGTCGTCGCGCATAAAGGCCCCATCCAGGCGCTCCTGACGGTGGCGAACCAATGGAACCACAAGCAAGGGATCGAAGCCGAAATTGACAACGGGGGCGTGGCGGAACTCACGCTGCATCCTCTGATGAAAAGAATCCCCGACGTGCTCGACTGTTGGTTCGAATCGGGATCGATGCCGTATGCGCAGTCTCACTATCCATTCTCCCTCACCACCGCGCCCCACGGGGGCGCCTCCCCCTCGCCACGCCGCGTGGAGAGGGGGCCGGGGGGTGAGGTTTTTCCGCCCGGCTTTCCCGCAGATTTCATCGCCGAAAACCTCGATCAAACCCGCGGTTGGTTCTACACCCTGATGGTCCTCTCCACGGCGTTGTTCGATCAGCCGGCGTTCATGAACTGCATCTGCGGCGGCATCATCCTGGCCGAAGACGGTAAGAAGATGAGCAAGCGACTCAAGAACTACCCCGATCCGACGGAGCTGATGGAGCGCCAGGGCGCCGATGCGCTGCGGTTTGCGATGATGTCGTCGCCGGTGGTGCGTGCGGAGGAACTGCGGTTCGGCGAGCGTGGGGTGCGCGATGTGGTGCAGAACGTGCTATTGCCTCTCTGGAATACCTACGCGTTCTTTGTGACGTACGCGAACGCGGCCAAGTGGGAGGCGACGGCGACGCGCCGGAGTTCGAGTCATCCGCTCGATACCTGGATCCGCGCCGAAGTGCAGGACCTGGTGAACCGGATGACCGAGCAATTGGACAACTACGACTTGAGCGCGACCTGCGGCGAGCTGCACGACACGATTGATGCGCTCACCAACTGGTACGTGCGCCTCTCGCGGCGGAGATTCGCCGGCAAGGCCGGGCTCCACACGACGGAAGAAGCGATGGAAGAAATGAACGAAGGCGACCGCATGGACGCCATCAGCACGTTGCATGACGTGCTGCTGACGCTCAGCCAGCTTCTCGCGCCATTCTGCCCGTTCATCACCGAGAGCATTTATTTGAACCTGGTGCCCGAAGAGCACGGCAGCATTCATTTGACCGACTGGCCGGCGGTGAAGAAGCTCTCGTCTGCCGAGGAAAAGCTCATCGCGAAGACCCGCGTCCTCAGAACCGTCGCCTCACTCGGATTCAAGATCCGCAGCGCCGGCAAGATCAAGCTACGCCAGCCGCTCGCGAAGGCGACAGTCGCCGTTCCGCCGTCACTTTTGAAGGGTGACGCCATCAATTCATCCGAGATCCAGCTGCTGCAGGAAGAACTCAACGTCCAGGCCGTCGATATCGTCGCGGATCCCGGCGCCATCGCGCAGTCTTTTGCGCAAGTAGATGCGCGCAAAGTGGGACCCCGGCTCGGCGCTCGCGTGCAGGAGATCATCCAGGCGGGCAAGCGCGGCGACTTCGCCGTGCAGAAGGACGGCTCGGTGCTGATCTTGGACGAAGTGCTCGGGCCGGACGAAGTCGCGGTGATGTACAGAGGGCGTGAAGGGGAAGATGTCGCCGCCGACAAAGGCATCGTGA
>JABFSS010000067.1 GCA_013140485.1 Candidatus Peribacteraceae bacterium
GGATCTCCAGATCAGCGTCCTTCAGGGCTGCTCGCAGCTCAGTGAAGGATTCTTTCGAGCCACCCCAGCCGTGGAGACACAGGAGAACAGGTTTCACATTCATGAGTATAGCGGCAGACGAATTATTTTTTTGTTGTAGCGAGGATATTCATTGAATTGAAAGCAAATTTCGCCGCTTCACATTTCAAGCCGGCAAGGCTGATTGCCGCCGCTTGCTGCTGGTCCAAAGGCATGGTCGATTCATCTGCTGCTTCTGGGAAGCCCCGTGATGGTTTTCCGTGTGACTCGGAGAGAGGATGGTTAGGTTGTGCACCGCGCAACATGAATTCAAGGCCCATAGAAAGAAGGGAGAATCAGTAGCGCATTTTCCGCTCTTCCGATTGATTGTCAATCTCTTGAGGATGCCTGCGGTGCATCGCGCACGCCAGTATCAGCACCGCCGCCGGGGCCAGCGCCTGCCGGAAGAACGCTTCGCTGTTGATGAGGAACCGCGCGTTAGGAGTGAATAGGTAGATGACGGCGAGCTCGGCGACGACGAGTGCTCCCCAGAGCACATAAGCGCGGCTTTCCCATGATGTGTTCTTGTTGAGGACGATCAGCGCAGCCGCGACGGGCAACACGTACCAGGCGATTCCAAACGACCCAAAGGTGAAGAGCGCCTGGAGGAAGGGAATGAGCGCGCCCTGCCACGCGAATGCGGCGTCGATTTCCGAGTGGGAGATCGGAAGGCCGATGGTCAGCATCAAGAGACTGAAGGGAATGAAGAGCAAGAGCGGCGTGATGATCGGGAGCAGGGCATGCGTGCGCTTCGGTGCGAGGAGGAACACGAGCAGCGCCCACGGGACGAATGCGAACCAGAGTCCTTCAAGTTTTGTCCACATCGCGGCCGCGGTCATCAGTGCGGAGAGCCAGAGCCAGCGTTGGTCTGCGGTCTCTTTCCACGCGACAAGCGTAAGGAAGCCGAGCATCAGGTATCCGATCAGGTGCACGTCGCCGTAGCCCTGGGCGAGCTGGATGCTCATCAGTGGCATCGAGGCGATGGCGGTGACCGCGAGGAGAGCGGTGAACGGTCCGCGAAGTTTGCGTACCAAGAGATACGCCGCCGCGAACGAACTCAGCGACAAGAGCAGCGTGATGGTGTTCGCGATCCGGTCATTCCAGATGCGCTGCCCCTGGTTCGCCGTGATCTGCAGTCCGTGGACGAGGAACGGATACTGCGGCTTGGCAACGCCGCGAACTTCCGTCTGGTCGAATGCCATGGACCGGTCAGTGAACGAGACCTGCGCGCGCATCGTCCAATTGGTGTAACTGTCGACCGTGAGGGAGGGGAAGAGGACTGAGTGGACGGTGATGAAGAGGAAGATGTTTACGAGGAGGAGAAGACATGTGGCTGTGAGCACGTTCTTCCACAGTGGCGAAATGGTCAGATGGTCGCCCCTCGATACGCTCGCGTCTCCGCCGCGAGCTACTCGGGATGACACGATGTGAGACGCCGCAATAAAGATCACCAGACCGGGCAGGATGCTCCACCATGCAAGAGGGATCTGCAGGACCGTCAGGACGAAGATGATCACCGTATTGAGCAAGGCGGCGAGCGGGAAGCTCAGCGCCAAGCGGAGGAGCAGAGACTCGCGGGGCAGGAGAATCCGCGCGGCGTTCCACCCCGCGTCGAGGAGGATCAGACAGACGATCAGGAAGATCACGGCGCTCATCATGGGGTGGCGGAGTAGAGGACCGAACCGTCGGCGAATGCGCGGAGTTTCGTCGCTTTTCCGCTCAGATCACCGCACGTCAGGATGCCGTCCTGCTCGCTCCACCGGAGAGCCTGCGCGACGAGGACGTGCGTCGCGCGCGGAATATCCTCCTTTGTCGCGGAGACGGGAACCGGATAGCCGAAGTAGCGGACGGCCTTGGGATAGTAATTCCCGGCGTTGGTGCAGACGTAAACGAACGGGGGCTTGGGCGCACTCACTGCGATCTCCCGTAGTGCGGTGCCGACGTCTTGCGCCGCGCCAAAATCGCCGAGCGTTCCCCTCGCGCTCCACTCGCGCAGATGCATGACGGTAAATCGCGCGAGGTCGACGGCAAACCAGAGGTGCAGGAGAAAGAATCCGCCGACCAGTATTCCCGCAGCCGCTGACTTCTTCCTTCGTCCAATCATCACCAGAGCCGCGATGATTGTCACGATTCCGATCAGCAGAACAAGCGGCATGCCCGCGAGCGTCGTGCCGCGGATGAGGTGCGGAGTCGAGACGAGATACTGCTCGCGTTGCAGGAGCCCCTTCCAGGCCGCGCGGATCACCGAGGTATTCTCCGGCGGCAGAAATTCCATCGACTGCACCTCGACCCCGTCCGACGCCGGCGGCACGACGAACTGGAGCGCGTATTCCTGCGGCAGTATCGACCAGCCGGGACTCGCCGTCAGGTCGATGATGGCATCCCACTCTCCTTTTGGCAGAGTCGCGTAGACCATCTCGACGGGGTCAACGGATCCTCCCCGGTGCAACGGCGCGAGATCAAGATCAATGTCCGTGCCAGACCGGTACACGATGCGCAGACGGCCGCCCCAGCCTTGCACGCTCTGGCGCGCTGCACCCCCCGTCGACTCCGCCCGCCGGTCCTTCTGCCCCTGTGTCATGTGCAGTGCAGGCGTGATCTGCACTTCCGCTGCAACAGCGATCACCGGCATTGCGCACAGGAGAATCACAAACGGAACGACGAACGCTCTGCGATACATACATGCGAGTGTAACGCGTATCGTCACAGCGCATCCAGTTCCGGCTCTGCTCCCTGTAATCTCGGATTCAGTTCCACGGCGGATTGATAGGCGCTGCGCGCTTCGTCGCGCTTGCTTTGGCGCAGGAGTACACGCGCGAGCTGGAAGTACGCGTCCGCATGGGTGGGCTTGAGTTCAATGGCTTTTCGGTACATCGCTGCCGCTTGGTCCAGGTTGCCGCGGATCTGTTCGATGCCGCCGAGGTTGAAGTAGGCCTGCGGATGCTCGGGGTTGAGAGTGATGGTCATCTGCAGTGCCTGCGCCGCCCGTGTGTAGTCCTTCTGCCGCCCGTACGCGGCGCCGAGGTTCACATACGCGTCGGCATAGGCGGGTTTCAGGCGCACCGCTTCGGACGAGAGTCGGATCGCTTCGTCCATGTCGCCCTCATCAAGCGCGAGCGAGGCCAGGTTGTTCAGGGCGACGTGAGAGGCCGGATCTTCGCGCAGCGCGTGCGTAAAGAGCGTCCGTGTGCTCGTCCACACGAGACTCTGCGCGTGCGCGAGGAATCCCAGTCCGCACGCCACCACCACACCGATGACCATGATCGCTCGCTGCGCCATCCGGTTCCGGACGTGACTCAGGAGTGCGACGATCACGAGAATGAATCCGACGGAGGGAACGTACGCGTAGCGGTCGGCCGCGAGCGTCACATCACCGGATTTTTGATATGCCAGAAACGTCGGCAGGAGCGCGAGGAAAAAGATCCCCACTCCCGTGACCGCTGTCCGGTCAAATCTTCGCAGGAACCACGCGCTCGCGATCAGCGCAATGACGATCAGGAGCGAGAGAAGAATGACGGGATTGCCGAGCGTGATCTGCTCCGGTGCAGCGTAGATTGGGGAAAGATGCAGTGGAATGAAGAGTTTTTCCAGGTAGAACGTCGTGCTGCGGAATGCGAGCAGCAGCGCCTGCCACGGTCCCAAGGCTTCGATCCCGCCGCCGCGTCCGATGAGCGCGACAACGCCCGCGGCATACGCGAGGAGGAAGTGTGGCCACGTCGACCGGAGCGATCGCACGGAGATCTTCTCGCCGCGCCGCCAATCGAGCAGCAGGAGGACGAAGGGCGCGAGCAGCGCCGTCGGCTTGGAGAGGAGCGCCAGGACGAAAAACATCACGCTCCACTTCTTCCATCGGCCATCACCGTCCGCGTTTTTCTCATACGCGATCAGCGTCAATAAAAAGAACATCGCCCACAGGAGTTCCTTCCGCGCACTCACCCATGCGACGGTTTCTACGTTTACTGGATGCACTGCGAAGAGGAGGGCTCCGCCGAGCGCAAGCCCGCGGTTCTTGATCATCATCCGGAGAAACCAGAAGACCAGGATCGCATTCGCGATATGCAAGAGCAGCGCGTCGACGTGGTACATGAACGGCTGCGCGCCGACGAACAGGTACTCAATCTGAAACGTGAAGAGCGTGAGCGGAACGTAGAGTTCGGGATCAAAGGAAGAAAAAATGCGCGGCGAGAACGACCGGATCAGCGGATTATTGATCACCACCTCAAAATCATCCCAATCGACGAAGCCGTTCCGGAGCGAGGCGCCGTAGACTGCGACGACTCCCAGAGCAATGAGAGCTGCGCAGAGGAGCGGTGTGGGCCTAAGAATTGCGCGGATATCGGCCATACGGACACTATACCTGCGTAAGAAACCAAGTAACCGATCACCCCTGCCAACGTCTACACATATGCTCTCCGGAGCCATTTATTCTTTCCCCCATTTTCTATGCGTACCATCGCCAGAACCGCTGCCGCAGCCCTCGTGAGCATGGCTCTCATCGTGCCGGCCTTCGCCCAAGGCAGCAGCAGCTCATCCGTATCCGCCAGTGTCGCCACGAGCACCGAACTTGCGTGTATGAGCGCGGCCGTTGACGTGCGCGAGACTGCCACCATCAACGCCCGTGTCAGCTTCAACGCCGGCATCATGGCGGCTCTTGAAGCCCGCCGCGTTGCACTGAAGGCCGCGTTCACGATCGCAAACAACGCCGACCGCCAGGTCGCGATTGACGCCGCGCTGAAGGCATATGCGAAAGCCGCCGCCACCGCGCGCACGAAGTTCAAGACCGACGTAAAGGCCGCGTGGACCGCCTTCGCAACCGCCAAGGCCAACTGTCATGTCGCCACCGATCAGCTGACTCCCCGCAAGGTGAGAGGCGATCACGATGACGATGACGATCGCAAAGATCGCGGGTTGCACCTCGGCTTGCTCAAGTCGAAGGTGAAAGCCAAGGGCTGGCTGAGTGGTGAGATGAAGATGGATCTGAATGATTAAGCAGATACGCCCGTTCAGAAGAAGAAGGCCGCCGAGAGGTGGTCTTCTTTGCATGCCCAAGATCATGCATACTGCGTGTCGTGCCACGGTAGCTCAGCTGGTAGAGCACAGGACTCATAAGCCTGGGGTCGCCGGTTCAAGCCCGGCCCGTGGCACCATCGGTTTGTTATCTATCCAACGTACTAGAAGAATACAGTTGAAAGGCTTGTTCCATGTACTGTCGCAGATTCTGGGGGACAGGTCTCATGTCTCTGTCATGATTTCTTTGATAAGCAAAGAACCATCTTCCTGTACTTTCAATTATCCATCCTGAATCAGGGTCCTCCTTTTGCAAACGAAGAATAGTGTCGCCCGTACTAAATCCAACCACCGTGAAATATGTCTCTGAATGGTTGTACTTTCCCCCAGTAACTCTTGCGCAGTCGAAAATGATAAACGGAACAGAGGAGTGTTTTCCTTCGAGTACGTTGCTGGTTTGGTCACATACTTGGGGAGAGAAAAGTACAGCATTATCAAAAGACGATCCGGCGAGCTGCATCGACTGGGTGAAATCCGCACTCAATTGTTCCGCAACTTCCGACAAACGATCACTCCTTCGTTGCTCCACTATTGTGTCTACTTTGGAATCAGCCCAAAGCATCACAATAAGGAGTACAATCCCAGCGATTCCTGCAATAGTGATGACTGCATTTCTATACGAAGCTTTCATGATTGCATAGTACCGTATGCGTGCAGTCTGGAGCAGCGCAGATTCAATATGTACACTGTAACCCCCGCGTCACCATTACTTTTGTATATCATGAGATTCCCCTCTCGTTATGTTCACTCGTGAATTAGGTGCCTGGATAGATCTCGCTTTGTATTCGGGCGTTGTCTTTGTATGGGTCTGGTTAGCGTTCAATAAAAAATCGAGATTATATATGAAGAAATGGGCAATCTTCGCCACCTGCCTGGCGGCATTACTCCTCATCTTCATGATAATTGATAGACTAGCTGGGTGATAATCAGGACAGTGAGTACAACAAATTCAATGTGCAATCTGATACCATTCGTTCATGCGCACATATCTCTTCATATTGATTATTGGATTGGCCGCCGGCTTAGTCGGCGGTGTTGTCTCTGCTACCGCTCTTCAACCATACCTACACAACAATGAGTCTCTCATTCGTGATTTCTATCGTACGGAGAACGCCGTACATGTAAGCCCTCACAGCCTTCGGAAAAAGATCATGGAAAATAAGAATGACTTTATTCTCGTCGATCTCCGCAGTCCGCAAGAATACGAGAAGGAACACATCGCTGGAGCCGTCAACATCGCAGCCTACAAAGACCCGGATCACTCCGCCTACGACGAAGTTGACCGCATCGTTTCTGGGTTCCAAGCACTCCAAGAGGACAAAACAATTATCGTTTACTGCTACTCCATGCCCTGTATGACCGGACGAAAGATCGGACAGATGCTCACAGAGCACGACATCTACGTTCAGCACCTTGGCATCGGCTGGAACGAATGGCGGTATTTCTGGAACCTCTGGAACCATGAGGTGGAGTGGGACAAGACGAAAGTTGAGGATTACGTGGTGAGCGGCAAGGAACCGGGATCGTTCAGAGGCACGCCAGTCATCACTCCATGCACTGAGGGGCAATTTGGATGTTGATCTGTCGTTCGCTT
>JABFSS010000094.1 GCA_013140485.1 Candidatus Peribacteraceae bacterium
CCTCTGGGGAAGGAAAAAATCCTCGTCCTCAAGGGTGTCTCACTCCAGATTGACGCGGGGGAATTCGTCGCGATCATGGGCCCCTCGGGCTCGGGCAAGTCGACGCTCATGAACATCATCGGGCTGCTCGATACCGTCAGCGGCGGTTCGTACCTTCTCGAGCAGCGCGAAGTCGGCAATCTCACCGAAAACGACCAGGCGGATGTGCGCAGTAAGCGCATCGGGTTCGTGTTCCAGGCGTTCAACCTGTTGCCGCGCATGGATGCGCTGCGGCAGGTGATGCAGCCGCTGCTGTATCAAGGGGTCCGCAGAGCTGATGCTGATAGGCGCGCGAGGCAAGCGCTCCACGCCGTCGGTCTCACCGAACGCATCAGCCATAATCCGAACGAACTCTCCGGCGGGCAGCAGCAGCGCGTCGCCATCGCCCGGGCGCTCGTCACCGATCCCGCGATCATCCTCGCCGACGAACCGACCGGCGCGCTCGACACCCAGACGGGCAAAGAAGTGATGGGTCTCCTCACCGATCTCAACCGCGACGGAAAAACCATCATCATGGTCACGCACGAACCGACTGTCGCAACATTTGCCCACCGTACCATTCATATTCAAGACGGCCTCATTTTATGAACATCCTCGAAAATATCCGCAACGCGCTCGGGGCGATCAACAGCAACAAGCTGCGGTCGGCCCTCACCATGCTCGGGATCATCATCGGCGTCGCGTCCGTGGTGCTGATGATCGCCATCGGCCAGGGCGCACAGCGCGGCGTCACGTCCCGCATTCAGAACTTGGGCACCAACCTCCTCACGATCTCCCCCGGCAGCCCCACCCAGACGAACGTTCGCTTCGGCGGTGGGGGCGGGGGACAGGCGAGCACGGGGCTCAAAATGAGCGACGTGGACGCCATCCGGGAACATGTCGAGGGCTTGAGCGGCATCGCGCCGCAGTCGCAGAGCCGCTTGCAGGCGATCGCCGGAAACAAGAACGTCAACACGAGCATCGTCGGGACCACGCCCGATTACGTCGTCGTGCGCAACGCGCCGGTCGCCTACGGCAGTTTCATCACTGACGAAAACGTCCGGCTGATGGACAAGGTCGCGGTCTTGGGATCGCTGACGCTCACAAATCTCCTCCCCGACGATCCGGATCCCATCGGCAAAGACATCCGCATCGGCAGTTCGATCTTTACGATCATCGGCGTGATGCAGAGCAAGGGCAGTCAAGGCGCGCAGAACCAGGACGACATGATCCTCATCCCGCTCACGACGATGCAGCAGCGTCTTACCGGGCAGATGACGGTGAGCACGATCAACGTCTCCGTCGCCGACCAGGAACAGATGACGCTCATCCAGAACCAGATCACCGCCGTGCTCCTCAACGAGCACCGCATCACCGACGTTGCCAAACAAGACTTCACGGTTCTCAACCAAGCCGACGCGGTCGAGACGCTTAATCAAGTCACGCAGATCTTCACGCTGCTCCTCGGCGGCATCGCGGCGATCAGTTTGCTCGTCGGCGGCATCGGCGTGATGAACATCATGCTCGTGTCCGTCACCGAGCGGACGCGCGAGATCGGCATCCGCAAGGCCATCGGCGCAAAAAAACGCGACATCATGCTGCAGTTCCTCGTCGAGTCCACCGTTCTCAGCGTGCTCGGCGGCATCATCGGGCTGCTCATCAGCGTTCTCGGATCATGGCTCCTGAGCACGTACGCCGGCCTTGACGCTTCGATGACGCTCGCACCGGTCACGCTCGCGTTTGTCTTCTCCCTCGCCGTCGGCATCTTCTTCGGCATGCTGCCGGCGTATAAAGCCGCAAAATTACGACCAATAGAAGCCCTTCGATATGAATAGGCCGATTGCTTGCCCACCGTAGCTCCCGCAGGAGCGAAGGTGGGAGGCGTTGCGGTACGAATGAAGTTCGTCGCTACGCTGTAAATCCCCCGGCAGCGGCACGCAGATACCGCGCAGTTTTTTCTGCATCGAGCAGATCTCCCGTAAAGAGCTTTCCTTCGGCATCCACGGAGAAATCATCGGAACCGATGGCCTCCTGAATTTCCTGTACGCGTACTTTCGCATTCGCGCCGTCGAGGCCTCCTGCAAAACCGATACCGATGTCCGGTACTTTCTGCCGCAGGGCTTTGTACGTCCGCATGACCTCCGGAATATCGAAGTCTTTCCCCGTGCCGCACGATGGATCGATCAACGCGTACGACAATGTACCGGATTCGTGACGCCGGAGTTCCTGCGCGACTGCACCGGAGCCGCATGCGAGCAGTTCCGGCCGCACTTGGTAGAGGAGAGTCAGATCGGGAAACTTTGATCGCAGCAGCGTGACTTCCTCCACAGTCGGCGTTCCGTTCAGCTGGACCGCAAGGGGCAGATCCCGATCGGCGAGCGGTTGCAGAATGCTCATCAAGTCCTTCGCGAAGGAATCCTCGCAGTCGAACATCACATAATGAATGACGGGAAACGCGTCTGTCGCCGCAGTGATCAAAGAAATCAGCGTATTGATATTCGTCACGTGCCGCGGAGAAGGCGGCGTGATTCCCTGCAGCATCGTCTTGTCCGCCAACATGCCGCACATCAAGACGTGCGATGTGATTCCGGTCGATCGGTAGGCATCCATCGCCGACCGGATCTGACCGGCGGTCGTGAAGCCCGTGACGCCGATGTACGGCCGATGTGTAGAAGTAGAGCTCATGGCGTCAGTGACCGGCCGACGGTCGCGGAGAGTTCCCAATCGCTGGGGACGGCCTTCGTATGATACCCGTCGCTCTTCTTCGCCGTAATTTCGACCTGCGCGTCGGCGGGAATGAATTCCTCGGGAATTTCGAATCGATCGATCACTTCAATGCCCGCTTGCTGCAGCGCGTTGAACTTGTAATTGCTCATGGAACATAAATGGTGGATTCGCGTCACCCCCAACCAGAGAAGGGGATCGGTGCTCAAGGAGTAGATGCGCATGTCCTTGATGCCGGCGACGTTCTCCGCGTGCGTGAAGTAGCGCTCCGCCGTATCGCCCTCGGGGTCGCGCTTGCGCGCGTTGTAGATGAGCAGCTTGAGCACGTCGCCCATCGCTCGTCCTTCGGTGCTGTGGTTGTAGATCAGGATGCCGATGCCGCCATTCTGCGCCGACTCGATGCACCGCAGCGCGGCGTACACGAAGTACGGACGGCACGTGCAGATGTCCGATCCCCACGAGTCCGACGCATGGCATGCGTCGTGAATACGGACGGTGTGATGCACGTCCGGGTCGCCGACCTTCGTCGGATCCCCAAGAATGTACACGCTGGTCCCTGCGATGGGGGGCACGAACACGTCCAGATCCGGACGATCGATGAGATCTTTGTACTGGCCTGTTTCTTTGTACAGCGTCTCGCGCAGATGCTTCTCCTCGACGCCGAGCCGTTTTGCGACGCCCGGCAGGTGCCAGACCTGGTCGATGTACGCCTTCGTCACGACGATCTTGCCCGCCCAAGTGAGGACCTTCCCGTCAGGCTTCAATGTTCCGTCGGCCATCGCCTGCTGTACTTCGGGAATCGTGAGCTGCGCCTGCGTCACGCCGATCGTCGGCTGGATGCGGTATCCCTTCTTCAGCAGATCGGCGAAGTCTTCGGTGACCGTGTGTCCGAACGGATCGAGGGACACGATGTCCTTCCACCGGTCGCTCCGTTCAAACATGAATGTCGGATGCGTGTTGTGCAGATTTGCCCGGTACGCCGGATTGAGTCCGCCCTCGGCGACTGCCACCGCGCGCTGGATCCCGTTCACGAATCCCCCGATGGCGTTGCGCGCGGGATCATTGAAGAAGGGGATCACCGGCCCGCGCGCCTTCGCCGACGCCGCTCCCCACTGAAGGGGAATGGGCTTCGGGCCGGATATCTGTCGCGGCTTCCGGGGTGGCGTAGACATGGTAAAAGAAATTAGCGAATTAAATTGTCAATATGTCAATTATAGTCAATTTTTCTATCTATGTCACTATTTACAAGGCAAATTGTGCTAAACTGAATTAGCAGCACTCCTTTCTATGTCGATTGACCAGCTCCTCATCGAAATCGGACTTTCCGAGAAAGAGGCCCGGATGTACGTCACGCTCCTGCGGTTGGGCGCGCAGCCGACCAGCGTTCTTGCCCAGAAAGCGAAGATGAACCGCGGCACGGCGTACGTCATCCTGCATTCGCTGCTGGAGAAAACGCTTGCCACGAAGATGACCAAAGACGGCGTTCATTACTTCTCGCCGCTCGATCCCAAGCACTTGCTCAGTTTTATCGACAATAAGAAGAGGACCATGGAGAGCAACCGACAGAAAGTGGAAACGATGATGGCAAATCTCAGCGCGATACAGAATCCGTCCGTAACGAAGCCGAAGATGCAGTTCTTCGACGGCGTCGACGGTGCACGCGCTGTGTTGGAGAGCACGCTGAGCGCACAGGACAAGACATTGCGCGCCTACTTATCGCTCGCGAACGTCATTAAGTTCGTCGGAGCGGACGCATTCGAGGACTACACGGAGAAACGCATCGCCGCAGGCTATGCTCTGCACGAAATCCGTACGCGTGAAAAAGACAAAGAGGCGTTCGGGCTCGATCCGCGGAGCATGCGGCACACGACGAGTCGGCGGGAACTGCGGGAAATCCGCCACGCCTCCGAGGACCTCGCGTTTCCGATGACGATGTTCATCTATGACGACAAGATCGCGATCATCTCCTCCGGCGAAGAGAATTTCGCCATGGTGATGGAGAGCAAGGAGCTTGCCGACATGCAGCACAAGCTCTTCGAGATTCTCTGGCGCTCTCTCGAGCGGAAGACGATCCGCGTCGGCGTCATCCACTCGCTTACCGGCACGATGGCGATCTCCGAGCGGCCGCTGGCGGACGCGGTTCTCATGGCCATCGACGAGATCAACGCGAATGGAGGACTCCTCGGCCGCAAGATAGAACCCACCGTCGTGGACGGCGCTTCGGATCCGGAGAAATTCGCGCAGGCTGCCGAGCAGCTCATCGCCGAAGAGGGCGTCACCTCCGTCTTCGGAGGATGGACGTCGGCCAGCCGCAAGACGATGAAGCCGGTGTTCGAGAAAAACAACCATCTGCTCTGGTATCCCCTCCAGTACGAGGGGCTGGAGCAGTCGCCGAATATCATCTATACCGGCGCGGCGCCGAACCAGCAGGCGATTCCCGCCGTCGATTACGCATGTGAGCATCTGGGGAAGACATTTTTTCTCGTGGGATCCGATTACGTGTTCCCGCGCAGCGCCAACGAGATCATGAAGGCGAGAATCGCCGAATTAAAAGGAAAGGTGGTTGGAGAGGAATACGAAATCCTCGGCGGAGACGACTTCGCGGATATCGTGCGGAAGATCCAGAAGGAAAAACCTCAGGTCATCCTCAATACCATCAACGGCGACAGCAACGTCGCATTCTTCCGGCAGCTGCGTAAAGCGGGCATCTCGTCAAAAGACGTGCATACCATGTCCCTGAGTATCACCGAGGAAGAAATCAACAAAATGGACATCACGTTGGTCCTCGGTGACTATGCAGCGTGGAACTACTTCCAGAGCATCAACACGGATGCGAACAGGAAATTCGTCGGCAACTTCAAGGAAAAATACGGTGCACGCCGGGTGACGGGCGATCCCATCGAATCTGCGTACGTGAGCATGTACCTGTTCGCGGCGGCGGTGGAGAAAGCCGGGAGCATCGACATCGCCGAAGTGCGCAAGGCGGCGAAAGGCCTGATCTTCCGCGCGCCGGAGGGGCTCATTCGCATCGATCCCGACAATCAACACCTCCACAAAATCGCCCGCATCGGTCAGATCGGCGCAGACGGGCAGTTCACCGTGGTGTGGGAATCGAAGAATCCGCTGAAACCTGAACCGTATCCGAAATACAAATCACGGGAACAGTGGCACGCATTCTTGAAGGTGATGCAGAAGCGATGGAAGGGGCACTGGGAAAAACGATGAACACTCTCTTGAAGGGCTCTTAATCTTTCCTTAACCTGCCCCTCTTTACAGTAACCACTCTGTGTTTCCTTCCCCATTCCCCATGAAAAAATCGTTTCAAGTTTCCGCCGCCGCCTCGGCGCTCCTTCTACTTGCCGCGTGCAATGGCGCCGCCGTCGTACAGCCGGACATACAAGATGACAGTGCATCGTCTTCGTCCGTCATGATGGACGAGTCATCATCATCTTCCGTAGGCGACGATGCCACGGCGCCCTCCGCCGACGCGCGCATCATTGAGATGACCGTCACCGATTGGGAATTCTCGCCGAACGCCATCACGGCGAAGCAAGGCGAGACCGTCATCGTGCGGATCACCGGCGACGAGGGCGATCACAGTTTCATGAGCAAGGATCTCGGCATCAACGTCACGATCAGTCCCGGCGAGACCAAGGACATCGTCATTCCGACGGACACGGCGGGGACGTTCGCGTTCCGCTGCGCGATCCCGTGCGGCGACGGTCACCGCGACATGACAGGGACAATCCAAATAAACTAATAAATCTGGTGAGTTTCTCATCACATCG
>JABFSS010000035.1 GCA_013140485.1 Candidatus Peribacteraceae bacterium
CTCAAACCCCTGGCCTCTACAATGCGAATGTAGCGCTCTATCAGCTGAGCTACAGCCCCACGAGTGATATGACTTGGATGCGTTGTGGCCGGAGCGTCGCAGCGCGACGACCATGAGCGAGCGAAGCGAGTCAAATGGTGGCCCCGGTCAGAGTCGAACTGACTACGCCTGCCTCTTCAGGGCAGCGCTCTACCGATGAGCTACAGGGCCACGTGTCGCAATACTATCAAATACTCACGGGGTTCCAAACACCTTCTTCGACCGAATTTTGCATCAGCACGCACGATGCTACGCAGGCATCCATGACGGTCACGTATACTGCGATCCATGACGTCATGGACAAACGATCTTTCCGAAAAAGAAATCCGCTTCCTCCGTTCGCTCAAGGCGCCGTGGAAAATTCAGGATTTTCTGGATTCCCTTCCCATGAACTTCCGCGATACCTGTTATTCGCCCAGGATGGTCCTCAGGAATCGAAAGGCTCACTGCATGGAAGGCGCGATGCTCGCCGCAGTCGCTCTTCGGTTCGCCGGTTATCCCCCGCTGGTCATGGACCTTAAATCCGTTCCGCACGATGACGATCACGTCGTTGCGGTCTTCCGGCATGACCGGCACTGGGGCGCGATCAGTAAAACCAATCACGGCGTCCTGCGGTACCGAGAGCCCATTTACAAAACGATCCGCGAGCTTGCGATGTCGTACTTTCACGAATACTTCTTGAATGACGGCTCGAAGACGTTGCGGTCGTATTCGAATCCCGTCGATCTCTCACGCTTCGATAAACGTGGATGGATGACGGACGAGGAGGATGTCGAGTATGTGCCGGAGTACGTGGATGACGTGCGTCATTATCCGATGCTCTCCAAAATGCAGATTTCTCGGCTTCGCAAAGCCGATATCATCGAGAGGAAAATGGGGGCGATCACCGAGTGGTCACGCTGATCGAGATTTGCTCGCGGCTAGACCCGGATTTTGCCTCGACGTTCCATTCTCCCACTCTTGGTTTCCATTCCAGCCGAAAGTCCGGGGCTTTTCCTGAGCCAACCTTGGCCCCATTCACGAACCATTCTATTTCCTTGATATCTGGACTCGCCGAAGCTTCGAATATGATTTTCTCGCTCGCATCGGGAACCAAAGGATCCAGTTCAAACTGATCATGATTGTTGGGTTTGGTGATTGTCAGCCATGATTCGGATGGTCGAATGGCCGGATGGTCAGATGGTCCGCAAAGCGGCGAATAATCGCGTGGAGATTCCTTCCATCCATTCTCCCGCGCCCATCGCTGCAGTTCCGGCGGAAAGACGGTGAAGACTTCGTCGCGGACATACTGCTTCTGGCACGACTCCCCTGCTCGTAGTCCGTTTCGCGTATCAATCGTGATTTTCCGGTAGATGTCATCCAAGTCTTTCGGTTCCG
This sequence comes from Candidatus Peribacteraceae bacterium, assembly GCA_013140485.1. Lineage (GTDB taxonomy): Bacteria > Patescibacteriota > Gracilibacteria > Peribacterales > Peribacteraceae > JABFSS01. Next base: position 1,417 of record JABFSS010000035.1, read on the forward strand.
TGCCTGCAATGAATTTCTCGCGCGTGACGGCCGGGCAGTCAGGTGTGGGTAACTTTCCCGAGAGTTTGCAGATTTCTTTTTCAACGATCCCCGCCGGCCTCACGAACTGCTTTACGGGCAATCCACGCGTCGCAGCAAGCATCACATCGTGGAAGATCGGACCCGCACCGGTGACGCCGGAAGTCCCTTTCATCGGAGAATTGTCGGCATTGCCGACCCAAACGCCGACGACGCGCGACGGCGTATAACCGATCGTCCAGTTGTCTCGGGAGTTTCGGGTTGTTCCGGTCTTCGCGGCTACGGGAAAATCGAAGTTCAGAGGGCCGGTGTCGCCGAATTCCGGAAGACGCGCCTGATCGTCACTGAGAATGTCACTGACCAGCCAGGCTACCGCCGGATTCAGGATGGAGTGACTAGGACTCGCGGGGTCGGTCATGAGCGATCTCTCGTGCAGGATTTCCCCGTTCCGTGGAAAAATGGCAAACGATCGAGAGAGCTCCATCAGTGATATTTCCGCATCTCCAAGCGTTAAAGCAAGACCGTAGTGTTCCGGATTCTGCGTGAGCGAGGTGATGCCGGTGTCTTTGAGGAATGCCAGGAGATTCCCGACGCCGGTCTTCTCCAGGACTTTGACCGCCGCGATGTTATACGAGTTCGCAAGCGCCTCACGGTAGCGGACGAGACCGTGATAGCCGTAATCATAGTTACGGGGAATGTAGGGATTTCCTTGCTGTGTGAAGAACTGAGATTCGACGTCGGCAATGGTCGTGGCCGCGGTCGCGCCCTGCGTGAAGGCGAGCGCATACGTGAAGGGCTTCATCGTCGAACCCGGCTGGCGCGGAGAAATGGCGACGTTGACGGCGCCATCATGCTCGGCGTCGAAGTAATCGGCGCTCCCGACCATCGCGAGGATGTCTCCCGTGTGTGCATCCAACACAACTGCTGCGGCCGAGGTGACATTCTTGTCGTAGAGCTTGGCCAGTCTGTTGTCGATCGACCGCTCGACTTCGTGCTGGAGATCAAGATCGAGGGTCGTTCGGATCACCGTTGCATCTTCCGGCAAATCGTCCCGGCCCAAAATCCAGAAGACGAAGTGTGGCGCTTCGATCTCGATGCGGTCCGGCGCGAGATGAATCTCCGCTTTCGAGGCTTCCTCTTCCTGCTCGGCGGTGATATCCCCTTTCGCCCGCATGGACGCGAGGACGGTCTTCTGGCGCTCCCGCGCGGCCTTCATACTCTTAAACGGATCGAAAGCATTTGGTGATTGCAGCAGCCCTACAAGCAGTGATGTCTCGGCCAGACTCAGTTCATGCGCGGATTTGCCGAAGTACGTCTTGGTCGCCGCTTCCAGTCCGTATGCCTGGTGTCCGAAGTAGGCAGAGTTGAGGTAGGCCTCGAGGATGTCTTCTTTGGATGACCGAAGTTCCAGGCGCACCGCGTACCAGGTTTCGAGAATCTTGGAGAAGAGTGACCGCGCGGATTGCCGCCGGATGCGGATCAATTGCTGCGTGATCGTCGACCCTCCGCTGACGACTCTTCCAGACGTCACGTTCTGGTAGAGCGCGCGGGCCGTGCCGCGAAGGCTTACTCCATGATGATCGAAGAACGTCCGGTCCTCGGTATCAATGACTGCCTGGAGGGCTAATGGCGGAATTTCGCCGTAGGAAAGCCACTCCTGGCTGCCCGATGCGCCGCGTCGAAACTCATACAACAGCCGGCCGTTGCGGTCGGTGATTCTCACGGGACGTTCCGACGATCCGGTGAGAACGGACGAGGGCAAAGGCGCAAACAAGAGCGTCAGTAAAAGCAACAGAGCTAAACCTGCTGATAGTAAGCGCCAATGCTGTCTGAGCGGGAATGTCATGCTGAGGTGCTCCGAGCGAGCGAGGAGCCACGAAGCATGACTCACTCTTTGACCGTAAACCACTTCCCCTCGGTCTGTCCGAAATTCTCCGGGAAGTACATTTCGAAGATGCGGGCCGGTCGCTCGCGGAAGGTGCCGGGGGTCGTCGCGCGGACGAGGTAGGTGTACTTGTAGACGCCGGCGGGCAAGTAATCGGCGAAGAGGAAGACGCGGTCGTCGCGGAACTCGCGGTGTGTGAAGCGCCAGAGTCCGTTGTCCGTTTCTTCGTCCCACCACCATGGCCCGTAGTAATTGCCGGAGTTCATGCCGTACGAGAGGCCGGTCATGTCTTGCTCTTGGGCGCTTTGCTGCGGTTGACCCTGCTGCCTGTTGGTCTTGAGACCCGGATCGATGCCTTCCAAACCGGCCGGATGCGGGCTCTCGACGGCGACGAAGTAGCGGTCTTCGGGAACCGTCATCGTGAGCGTGACGCGGTAGGTTTCACCGACCTTCACGGCGCTGTAGAACTGCGGACCTTTGGCGTCGACCGAGCCCAGCTCGCGCAGAATGGAGATCCCCTGGTCCACCGCGGGAATCACGTCGCCCGTGTAGAAGTACGAGAGCAGGAGGTCGTAGAACATTTTTCCTTTACCATCGATGCCGATCTTGACCGTGTTCTCCTTGCCGCGCGTGAGTTCGCTCAGCGCGACGGTGACTTCCTTCCGCGTGAGAATATTCGTCTTGTCGAATTTTTGCGTGACGACCATCTTGCCGTTTATTTCGACGCCGCCGATATAGTCGCCGGAGAGTTCGCCGCTGGCCTTGAGGTATTCGACCAGCGCCAGGATCGTCTGCGTCGTTGATTGCGTCGTGTCCCAGTGACCGTCCGTGCGCGTGGCCAGCAGGAAGCGGATGAACTGCGGAATGTAGACGTTGCTCGGATCGATGCGGATCATCGCCTGGAGCGTCTCGGCCGTCGTGCGGGTGTTCGTCTGCATCAAGATCCTGTACGCGCGCTCGCGCGGCTCTTCCACGTGAGCACCGCGTGGATCGATCTTCGCATTATCGAGCACGTGGCTCAGCAGATCCTGGGCTTTCTTTGTCTGTCCCGCCTTGTGCATCGCCATCGCCAGCTCCGCCTGCGAGAAGACCGGCAGACTCTGGCGCTTTTCGTACAAGTTATTGAGCAGGTTCACGTCGGGCTTCCCGGTCTCGGCGAGGACGAACAAGATGTACGCGCGCGTCGCGAGGTCGATCGACTGATCGAATTTGCCGCCTGCACGTAGGACGTTGTTCAGGTACTCCCCTGCCCGGCTCATGACCACGGTATCGACGGTGTATCCGCTGTCCTTCGCGAGACGCATGCCATAGAGAACGTAGGCCGTCAGGTACGGGCTGCTCTCCCAGCTCTCCTGCCAGTAGCCGAAACCACCATCGGCCCTCTGGAACTGGTAGAGCTCGCTCACGGACGTGGAGATGCGCGCATTGAGCGTGGCGTCATCGACGATTTTGAACGCGTCAAAGCCCTGCAGACGCTTGATCGCGAGTTGTGGGAGGAATGCCGACGTCACCTGCTCCGCGCAGCCGTAGGGGTAGTAGTACAGGTAATCGAGGCCGCCCGGGAGGTACGTCGCCAGCGACGGAGAGACAGTGACTTCCAGTTTTCCGGTCGACGCGTCCTTCTCCGATGGAGCCAGCACGGTCTCGGTCACCAGGTTTTCCGTCACGCCCGTTGTGGCGACCGACTGCGGCGTGCCGAAGATGAACACGGGAATCTTTTCGACGATGGAATCGCGGGCGCCGTCCGTCTGTGCGGTCATCTGGAGTTTCAGTTCTTCGACGTTCTGGACGACCACGGGGAAGCTGACCGTAACCATGGAGCCGGGCTTCACGGTGACAGACTGCGTCTTCTTGCCCGTGATATCGAAACCTGATCCTTCCAACGTCACGGCGAATTCCGTCGCTGCAGGAAGGAAATTATGCACGATCGCACCGAGCGTGATCTTGTCGCCGCGGACGGCGAATCGCGGCCGGACAGGCCGCAGAATGACGTTCTTTGTCGCCACCACCTCACGAGCCGCTCCGCCGAACTTGCCGTCTTTGGTGCTGCCGAGCGCGAGGAGCTGCCATGTCGTCAGGTTCTGCGGGAGATCGAACGATACGGACGCCTTGCCGGCCGCGTCGGTCACCACCGTCGGATTCCAGTAGGCGGTGTCTTCAAAGTGCTCGCGGGTCTGTTCCTCGAATCCCCCGCCGCCTCCGCCCTTGGACCCCGGCTTGAAACGCTCGATCAAGTACGTGAGCATCTGGGACGTGTAGACGCCCAGTCCGTGGTCGGCGTAGAAATTGGCGATGAGGTCGGGCATTTCAAAGCCGGCGAGCGCGAGCACGCTCATGTCGACGGCGGCCAGCGTGAATTCGCCTTGGACGGGTTTTCCGGTGGAATCGGTGACGGTCACCGACGCATGTACTTTTTCTCCCGGCAAGTATTGCTTCTTGTCGGTATCAACCGAAACGTTGAGCGTTTTCTTCTTGGTCTCGACATGGAGCTGCGCGTAGCCGACGCGGAAGGCGGGAACACCCGTGTCCTTGCCTAGCTCGTCGAACGTCTCGCCTTCGCGGGGCTTCACGATGACCACCGACGCGTACACGTTCGGAACGAAGTCTTCGGTAATGGGGATTTCGATCGGCAGCGCGTTGCTCGTGACGTCGATGAGTTTGTGCGTGAGCACGTTCTCGCGCTCCACCGTGACCAGCGCCTTGACGCCCTTGCCCTGGAAGGGCGACTTTACCAGGAGTTTGGCGATGTCGCCGACCGCGTACTCCGCCTTGTCGGTGATCACCTCGATGCGGTCGTTGTTCGAGTGTGGCCAGTTCATATATGTACTCGACCAGGCGTACAGGCTGGTGCTTGCGACGGCCGTTCTGCCGGCCGCGTCCTTCGTTTCGACTCTAAGAATGTACTGCCCTCCGTCCGGCAGCAGGATGTTCGCCGTTGCTTTGCCGTTGGTCTCCGTGACGATGGTTTGGTCCGACACGAACGTGTCCTTAATGTCGTTCTCGTAGTAGTACTCGCCGTCCACGCCTTTCTTGCGGATGGAGTTCCACTCTCGTGACGACAGCGTCAGCGTCACTTCCTGCCGCGGCGCAGGCTTGCCAGACTGGTCCACCGTGACGACGGCGATTGCGGCCTTCTCGCCGGGAGACACCGCATAGTCTTCGTTGCGGACGCCCACGTAGACGGCGGACTTGTGGACCGGA
>JABFSS010000075.1 GCA_013140485.1 Candidatus Peribacteraceae bacterium
CCAAACAGGCGGAGATCGCCGAACGTGCGGGGGCCTGCGCGGTGATGGCGCTCGAACGCGTTCCCAGTGACATTCGCGCCCAGGGCGGCGTTGCCCGCATGAGCGACCCCAAACTCATCAAGGAAATCCAGGCGATGGTGAGCATTCCTGTGATGGCGAAGATCCGCATTGGGCACAGCGCCGAAGCGAGGATTCTCGAAGCGCTGGAGGTCGACTTCATCGATGAATCCGAAGTGCTGACGCCCGCCGATCCGTTCGCGCACGTCGACAAACGCAAATTTAAGATTCCCTTTGTCTGCGGTGCGACGAATCTCGGAGAAGCCCTCCGCAGGATCAACGAAGGTGCCGCGATGATCCGGACGAAAGGCGAGGCGGGCACGGGCAATGTCGTCGAAGCCGTGCGCCACCTCAAATTGATAAAACAGGAGATCCATGATCTCAAGAAAATGCTGCCCATGCAGGTCAAGAAGTGGGCGCTTAACCAGCGCGTGCCTCTGGAGCTGGTCATGAAGGTCAAGAAAGACCAGCGATTGCCCGTCGTCACATTCGTGGCAGGCGGAGTTGCAACACCCGCCGATGCAGCACTCTTAATGGAATTGGGAGCCGAAGGCGTCTTCGTCGGCTCGGGAATCTTCAAATCCGCCGATCCGCGGCGAACTGCCGAAGCGATCGTACAGGCGACGGTGCACTACAAGGATTCCAAAAAGCTCATGGAAGTCTCTACGGGCTTGCCGCAGCCCATGCCCGGTTTGGAAATCAGTACGCTGGAGACGAAGATGCAGGGACGCGGTCTGTAAGAAACTTCTCAGGCAAGCGTCAATAGTTGTATATGTTTCTCAAATTTTGGAAACGCTTTCGTCAAGGTTTCGCGGCTGCCAGCTTCATACTCTGGGTACTCAAACGCAGGAGACATCGTCGTGCCAAGAAGCGCAAACGTGCCGCCAGGAAGCAGTCGTGATCCTTGCCACGTTCCGCCGGGAACAACAACTTGCGGCTGCGCTCTGTCATCAATATCTGACCCGATCGTGATGAACTTTCCCGTTCCATCCGGAAAGAGCTGCAGCATCTCGACAGCATCACCGAGATAGAAATGAAAGATCTCATCGCCGGGGAGTTTGTGCATTGCCGAGAAAGTTTCGGGCGTCAGAAGATAATAGATCGCGGTGCTAAGCGGCGAGCGGTATGTTTCGCGGAAGAAGCCGCCTTCTTTGGGATGCGGCTGAAGACTCAAAAGTGCGATGACGTCCTTCGCATTCATGGAGACAGTGTACCCTCTACGATTTTTTTCGCATGCCTTCCAAGATCTTCACTCTCGTCGAGTGAGGCAAAATTAGTGTTTCATAGCTCTTTTGTAAGTATTCAAATGCACCTACCACAGGATGACCAGAATGGCTTTCACATCCTGTAATAATTCCCGTAGCAGACGTATCACTAATGCCCATTTTTGAAAAAATTCTCAATGCACTGATTACATATGCTTCTTTTACGTTCGTCATCGAAAGCGTGGCGCCAGGTTGTGAATACAGTTGACGGTAATGTTCTGCTTCTTCCGCAAATAAAAGGAACACAGCATATGCCTCATCAAATTGCCCTTGCTCAATCATGCCTCGCATAATGCGAATACAGGAGCCAGCTTTTCCCGAAATTTCTGCAACTGCCATGGAGATAATTCCCTGTGCGATGCTTTGGCCATCAAAACGACTCCATTGTCGATTTAGAACTGGATCCTGTCCTGTGTGTAACGACAGGAACGAAGACTCCCGGTGAATAAAGCCGGAACCTCCTTGGGCTAGTGATACATTCTTCATGTACGAATTGTCATATGCATGCTCGATTTCCTCCTCTCGCATAAGACGCTCGAACAAAGAGAGAAGATGTATTACATCGCCTTGTTGCACAGCATGCAATCGTTCAGCAAATCCATTTTCTTTCTTCTCGATACGGCATACAAGATTTTGAAATTTTTCCAGAATAGCTTTCTTGTTCATGAAAATAAACTCTTCCCACGAGCGGGCTGCAGAGGTATTTTTACTCTCAAATTCTGTCCATACGATGTCCGTTTCCCAAACATCATTTCCGTACGGAGACTCATGGTGTTTCCATTCTTGCATGAGAGTTGCACGCCGGAAAACTGATACCAGATTTTTCCCAATAACCGGAACGTCAATGTATTCGTCTTTTGGCATACAGATGTGGCGTGTGAATGCATTGCAATAAATGCGCAGCAACCTGTTGGAATCCAGTTCACTCTGAGCAGTGAGCAAGATGATGCTCTTGCATTCATCCATAAAGGCCGGATTGCAGTCTTCACACTGCAAGAGAAATTCTGCAACGACCTCATTCCGCAGTTGGCCTGCAGATCGTGCTTTCAGTATGTTTTTCAAGCTATTGATCAGAGGTTGAATGTCTGCCTCAATTTTGACCCGCATGTTCGGCGGAATGGTCGTAGTTTTCTCTGTCAAAACAAAACCAATGGCCAGGTTCTGTTTCGCAAGAGATGTATCCACTGCGGCAGAATCGACTCCTGGAATCTCTTGCTGTGATTTGACCTGTTCATTCCCTGTTTTGCCGGATTGAGTTTCATTGTCACTCATGGGGTAAAGTACAGTATCAGTTTGCACGTTCAAGGCAATGGAGGACGATGCGTTTCCTGTAGAATCATTTCATGAAAATCGGTGTTCTCTCCTTCCACGGTGACTTCGCAGAGCACATCTCCGTGCTGACGGCATTGAAAGTACAATCCATGGAGGTTCGTACGCTTGAAGATCTGGAGCAGGTGGACCGGCTGATCATCCCCGGCGGCGAGAGCACGGTCATCGCGAAGTTTCTTCAGATGACGGGGATGGACAGAGTGATTCGAAAGCGCGTTGCGAAGGGGAAACTCGCCGTCTACGGCACCTGTGCCGGAGCGATTCTCGTCGCAGCAAAAGCGAAAGGAAAGAATGCGCCGTCGTCGCTGGGCTTGATCAACATCGTGGTCGAGCGTAACGCGTATGGCTCGCAGATGCAGAGCTTCGAAGCGGCGTTGAAGGTGAAAGGAATAGCAGAGTCCGTGAATGGCTCGTTTATTCGTGCGCCCATCATCACCAAGGCCGGGCGCGGAGTCGAGGTCCTCTCCATGCATGACGGCAAACCCGTGCTTGTACGGCAGGGCAGAGTGCTTGCGGGAACATTCCACCCCGAAACGCGCGGAGAGATCGCAATTCACAAGTTGTTCCTCAGTCTTTGAGTGTCGTGAGGATGGCATCGCGCAGTTGCGGAAACTCGATGTACCCCGCAGCTTTGTTGAAGTGACCTGCGTTCGGGATGAAGTGCAGAGGAACGTTCAACTGCCGTGCTGCTTCTTCACCATTTGTAAGAGGAACGTAGGGGTCATCATCTGAATGAAAGACGAGAAATTTTTCTGCGTGTTGCTGGATCGCTTTCCAATCAAACGGCAGTTCGACGAAAGCCTTATCGGTCTCCCAATTCTTGGTACCAGGGATTCCGACTGGAGCCGCGACCAGACATGCTACAGCAATTTTGACGGGAATCTTCTCCAAGAGCCGCAAGAGGAATGCTCCGCCCAAACTATGGCCGACGATGGTCGTTTCGTCGTCGACCAGCGATTCGAATTTCCTAAAGACGTCAAACCACGCTTCGAGCGTCTGATTCTCAGGCGTGGGGAATTGCGGGATCACTACATCGAACCCGTGCTGTTCCATTTCACTCTTCAGCCACGGGAACCAGTTCTCTTCGGGATACCCTGCAGTGCCGTGGAAGATGAAGATCGTCGCCATTTCCCAGAGTATGCCGAATGGTGGAGCGTGGGGGAATCGAACCCCGATCCAGAATTGTCGAGAACTGGACACCGCCTAGTCACGCCCCATACAAATTCGGCATGAACAGCGTAGGTCAAAGGAATTTGACAGGTCTTTTTAGGCCCTGTAGACTGGTAACAGTTGTCGAGAGCTGGATACCCGCCTGGGGTATCGAATTCCGCCTCCAAAGGCGGTTTTCTTTTGCCCGTATTTCTCGAGGCGTTCCACACCCCAGTAGAACGCCTGACTTTCTCTTCTTCAAGCTGAAAAGTACGGATCACCAAAAGTGATTTTTTGCTACACTCATTTTGCTCATGGAAATCCGCAACTTCTGCATCATCGCGCATATCGACCACGGCAAATCGACGCTGGCCGACCGCATGATCGACATGACGGGAACGCTGCAAAAGCGCGAGATCAAAGAACAGACGCTGGACATGATGGATCTGGAACGCGAGCGGGGCATCACGATCAAGCTCACACCCGTCCGGATGAATTGGAAAGGCGTGCAGCTCAACCTGATTGATACGCCGGGGCATACGGACTTCCGCTACGAAGTCAGCCGGTCGCTCGCAGCGTGCGAAGGCGCGATTCTCCTTGTCGACTGTTCACAGGGTATCCAGGCGCAAACGCTTGCCGTTCTCTACATGGCGCTGGAACACGATCTGACGATTATTCCCGTGCTCAATAAGATCGACCTGCCCGCCGCGGATCCCGAACGCGTGAGTGAGGAAGTCATGAAGCTCACGGGTTGCAAAAAAGAAGACATTCTTCTGATTTCCGCCAAGGAGGGGAGGGGAGTGCCGGATGTCCTCCAGGCAGTCATTGACCGCATCCCACAGCCAAAGTTACACGGAACCGGCGCTGGGCAAACGCGCGCGCTCATCTTCGACGCCATCATGGATAGTTACCGCGGCGCAGTGGGCTATGTCCGCGTCATTGAAGGCGAGATCAAAAAAGGACAGAAGGTTCACCTTCTCGGAACAAAAACTCCGTTTGAAGTGCTCGAGGTCGGGCACTTTGCTCCCAAGTACGTCGCCGATGAAACATTATCGGAGGGCCAGATCGGGTACGTGGTCTCCGGACTTCGAGACGTCAAGGATCTGCGGGTGGGCGATACCATCTCGTCATCTCCGGAGCTCTCGATGCTGCCGGGATACAAGCAGGTCCAACCCATGGTCTTCGCCGGGCTCTATCCAAGCGAGGCCGTCGATTACCCCGAACTGCGTGAAGGCCTAGAAAAACTGTCGCTCAACGACGCAGCTCTCCAGTGGGAACATGAGCGGAATTCGGCGCTGGGCAATGGCTTTCGCTGCGGCTTCCTCGGGCTCCTGCATCTGGATATCGTTCAGGAGCGCTTGGAACGCGAGTACAAATGTAACTTGATAGTGACGGCTCCGAGCGTGCTATTTGAAGTGAAGCTCACCTCGCGAAATCCCGCAGAGGTCGTGAGAGCCAGCCTACTGAAAACCGACGAGCCGAATGTGGCCAGTATCAGCAATCCTGCGGACATGCCCGATCCGTCGGTGATCGACGAGATCCGCGAGCCCTGGGTGAAGCTCGAAATCGTCTGTCGAGAGAAGGATGTCGGTGCCTGTATGAAGCTCGTGCAGGATCGGAGAGGCATCAATAAGGCCATGCAGTTTTTGGATGCAGACAGGGCTCTTCTCGAATTCGAGATTCCTCTCCAGGGCATCGTTTTAGACTTCTTCGATCATCTGAAGTCCGCTTCGTCAGGCTATGCCTCCATGAGCTATGACCACCTCGGTTACCGCGCCGGAGATCTCGTGAAATTAGACCTGCTCCTCATGGGCGAGCCCGCTGATGCACTCAGTACGGTCGTTCATCGCTCCGAAGCGCATGATGTGGGCGCCGTTATCTGTAAACAACTCAAGGAAGTCCTGCCCAAGGCGCAGTTCCCCATTGCGATCCAGGCGGCAATCGGAGGAAAGATCGTCGCACGCGAAACCGTGCAGGCTCTCCGAAAAGACGTGACGGGTTACCTGTACGGAGGGGACGTCAGCCGTAAGAACAAGCTTCTTGATAAGCAGAAGAAGGGCAAGAAGCGGATGAAGATGATGGGGAAGGTGAATCTGAGTCAGGAAGCGTTTTTGGCGGTTCTGAAGCGCTGACGGCGCATCATTCATCGTCTTCGCTCTTTTTATGCGAATGTGTCGGCAATTCCAATTGATCCAAGAACGGTTCAAAGACCGTCTGGAGAATGCTCACCGCAAGGCCTTGCAACGATTCAAACGATGCGATGCGTTCGCCTCCGTCTTTGCTCTTGAAGAATTCCTGAATGACAAAGGTCGCAAGCTGGAGCACGGTTCCATCGATGTTGTGCTGATCGAGCATGAGTTTGCTTAAGATCTTCTGCGCGTCGAGTGCCATGACCATTTGCATGCGTGAGATCCACGCGATGAGGATTCGGTTGGCGCGCGCGTCGATCGTCTCTCCCGTGACCACTTGTATGTCGTCATCGACGAGATCCGTGGCTGCCTCCTTCATTTCTTGCTTCGTTTCCTCCAGATATTCTTTTACAACGGTGCGGCAATCTTCGTTGATCAGTGACAGGATCGAGAGAATAAAAACGGAGGGACAGTCACGAGCGACGAGTCTCGAAATGAGCACGAAAAGATGCGTATATCGGTCATCTTGTAGAAATTGGAGAATTGTTTTTGCGACGCGCGTGTCGCGCTTCTTGCTCCGCTTC
>JABFSS010000053.1 GCA_013140485.1 Candidatus Peribacteraceae bacterium
TGACCGAACTCACGATGGCCGTGACTTGCTCTGCGCTGCGGGCAATGAAGTCATCTTTGTCGGGATCATTCTCCGGATTCTCGATGTCGTGCCGATCGCGGAGGACCGCGGTGATGTCGTCTTTCGCGAGCTCGGAGTCGCCTTTCGTCTTCAGCGTGATGAAGCTCAAATGCTTCTGGCCCGTCACCGCGCGCGCGGTACTGAAGGGCACGAGTACGATCGAGTCCATTTGCTGCAGAAGCGCGGAACCTTTCGAGGAAAGAACACCGACGACGGTGAAGGGCACTTCGCCCACGTTGATCTTCTTGCCAAGCGGCTGCACGTTGCCGAAGAGATCTTCGGCGGTTTTGGAACCGATAACCGCGACCGATTTGGCACCATCTTCGTCGTTCTGGTCGAGCATGCGGCCGTCGCCGATCGCCATCCCGTAGTTGAGTCCGAATTCCCTGTACGCGCCGACCACCATCGGCGAAATTTCCTCTTTGCCGTACGCAACGGGCTTGCCGACGATGGTGACGGGCGTGGCGCGGTCGACGGTGGAGAGGTTGTTGATCGCGACAAAGTCGTCGTACTTCAAACTTTCGAGATTTCCGCCGAATTTCTGGAACCCCGTCGGGATGATGTCGAGCGTGTCGGTGCCGATCGTCGCGATCTGTTCCAAGATGTAATTCTGGAAACTGCGGCCCATGCTCACCATCAGCACCACCGACGCGACGCCGATAATGATGCCGAGCATCGTCAGTGAGGTCCGGGTCTTGTTGACCGTAATGCCCTTGGCCGATGTGGTGAGGAGGTCGTGGATTAACATGGGTGATGGATGAACGGAACGGGACATGCGGCGGCGAATGTAGGGGCAAGGCATGCCTTGCCCCTACAACGATGAACATCATTCATAGCGAAGAGATTCAATGGGATGAAGGCCCGCCGCCTTCCGCGCGGGGGAAATGCCGAAGATGAGTCCCGTGAACGCCGCCATGAGGAAGGCGACGGTGACGGAAGGGATCGACACGGCGAAGACGTACGTCGAGAGAAGGCTTTTCACAAAAAGCGAAATCAGAAACGCCAGGCCGAGCCCGCCCGCCATGCCGATCAGTCCGCCGATGACGGTCAGCAGAATGGATTCGGTGAGGAATTGCAGGAGGATATCGCGCCCGCGTGCCCCCACCGCTTTGCGCAGCCCGATCTCGCGCGTCCGCTCCGTGACGGAGACGAGCATGATGTTCATGATGCCGATGCCGCCGACGAGCAGGCTGATGGCGGCGATGGTCGTGATGAAGAACGTGAGTCCGAGCGAGACGCCGGCCAGGATGGCGCCGGCTTCTTCGGACGTGTGGACGATGAAATCGTCTTTGGAAGTATCCTCCGTGATTTGCCCTGAGGAATCGGGCGAAGCGGATGGGGAAGGGTCGATGCTGTGCCGCTGACGGAGCAAGTATTTGACGTCAGAAAGCGCGAGATCGAAGCCCTGGGTCGCGTTCATCGTGACTTGATTGAGATATTTCTGGCCGCTGATCTGCCGGACCGTCGAAAACGGCACGTAGATCCGGTCGTCCGCGTTTTGGAAGAACTGCGTCCCGAGCGCTTTGGTGACGCCGACGACAGTGAAATGGTTGTTGCCGATTTTCACGCGCTTGCCGATGGGGTCGCTCTGGCCGAACAGTTTCTCCCGCGCGTCGGGTGCGAGCACGGCCACCGCCGACGCCCCTTCGATGTCAGCCTGGTCGATCAAGCGGCCTGCTTCGGCCTCGGTCACCTGCGTGATGAAATGTTCGGGAGTGACGCCGAGCACTTGCGGCGAGGCTTCCTCGCGCCCGTAACTCGCCGTGCCCTTGAGGAAGATGATCGGCGCGACCGTATCGATGGAATCGAGTTTCTTGAGCGCGTCGAGATCGTCAAACGTCAGACTGTCGAATCCGGCCATCACCTGCCCGCCGCCGCCTTCTTCCTTGCCGGGAAAAATGACCATGCTCTTGGCGCCGAGACTGCTGATCTGGCCGACGATCACGCCCTTCATGCTCGCGCCGATCGCGCTCATAAGCACGACCGATCCCACGCCGATGATGATCCCGAGCATCGTGAGCATCGAGCGCGAGACGTTGCTCGTCACGCCTTTGAGGGCCGATGAGAACATGTCGGATAAACGCATATCGGAATGACTAATGACGAATTACAAATGAAAGTTGGAAATTTGAAATTCAGAAATTTCATTAAAGATTAGTCATTCGTCATTTGAGAGAAGAAGAAGCAGATGCGATCACGCGCTTAAAATCTTTCGAATCAGAATCAATACGGCCATCTTTAATGTGGATGATCCTCTCCGCATGCCGCGCCGTCTCCTGTTCGTGCGTGACGAGGATGATCGTGTGCCCATCGGCATGGAGCTGCTGCAGCGCCTGCATCACCGCGACGCCGGAGGCCGAATCGAGGTTTCCCGTCGGTTCGTCGGCGAAGATCAGATCGGGTTCCGTGACGAGCGCGCGGGCGATGGCAACGCGCTGCTTCTGCCCGCCGGAGAGCTGGCTGCTCAGGAAGTCTTTGCGGTCCGAGAGACCCACGGTCTTGATTGCCGCAAGCGTGCGCTTTTCGCGCTCGGCGAGCTTGATAGTCGGATGATAGAGAAGAGGAAGCTGAACATTCTGGAACACCGTCGTGCGCGGCAACAGGTTGAACGCCTGGAACACGAAGCTGACGCGCGTCGCGCGGATTTTGGCCAGCTCATCGTCCGTGAGCTCCCCCGTTTCGGTGCCCTGGAACAGGTACCGTCCCGTGGTGTGCATATCGAGAAAGCCGAGGATATGCATCAGTGTCGATTTCCCCGATCCCGACGGCCCCATGATGGCGACGAACTCGCCTTTGTTGATCGTGAGATTGATATCGAACAGCACGGGCGTGGCGACATCATCGTTGAAGTACGATTTGCAGAGGTCCTTGGTTTGGATGAGGGGCGTATGTGCAGTGGACATGAATGAATGCGGAAGAGATTTTGGATTACGGATTACGGATTACGAATTTCGGATTTCGAAATCCGCAATCCGTAATTCATTGCTTTATGAGAACAACAACGACTTCACCCTCTTTTACTCCTTCAACCTCGATATCACCCCCTTCCCCTTCCATCCCGGAAACGACAGGACGTTCCTCGACTGTTCCGTCGTCTTTGAGGATGCGGACGATCTGGCCGGAACCTGACGCGGCGTCGAGAACTGCGCGGGCGGGAACATGTACAACGTTCTTCCGTTCGCCGGTGAAAATTTCGGCGTCGCCGGTCATGCCGATTTTGAATTCGTCATGCGCGTGCACGAAGTCGAGCCGCACGCGGTATTTGGGAACGCCTTCGGTGTCGGTCGACGCGGGATCGATGTCGCCCACACGCAGGGCATAGTTCGTGCCGCGGAACGCGTCGAGTTCGATGCTGCCCGATTGCGTCAGGTGCACTTTGGGAATGTCGATTTCGGAGACGAACATTTCGACGCGGTACGGCGATTCGCCGAGGAGCGTGATCGCGGCTCCCGCCGGCACCGATTCGCCGATGCGGACGTTGACGTGCGTGACGGTTCCGCTTACGGGCGCGGTGAGGATAGTGTCGGAGAAGTTCGCTTGCGAGGCGGCCACGTTGGCCTGGGCCTGCCGGACACGGGCGCGCGCGGCGTCGATGTCGGTCTGTCGCGACCCGGCCTTCTTCAGCTGAAGCTGCGCTTCGCCGGACCGGACCGCGGCCTCGTACGTCATGATGTCGGCTTTCGCTTTGTCGCGGGTTCCCTGCTGCGACGTCACCGTCGACTGTTGCGCGGTGATTTTGCTGTCGTAGCTCGCCGAGGCGTTCTGGAGCGATGAGAGTCCCGTGGAGATCGCGCCGGCGGCATCCTGAATCCTACTGCGCTCCGTGGCGATGGACGCCTTCACGCTCTCGCGCGTCGAGGAGTCGAAGTACTGCGACTCTTTTAAGGACGAGATAAGCGAGAAGAGCGAGTCCATCGCGGTGCCGGCGGTCGTGACTGCCGTGCGTGCCGAGGAGAGCGCATCGATCGCCGCCTGGTAGCCGCTCGCCGCGGCCGCGGTGCGCCGTGCTGCCGAGATGGCTGCCAGAGCGTTCTGCTTCTGCGCGTTGATGTCCCCGGGGGCATTCGGCTTGTCTTTGATGACCGCGTCATTGACGTCGGTCCGGCTCAGCACGTCATCGATGGTCGAGAGCGAGTTTTCGGCGGTGGTGAGCTGTTCGTTGATGGTGCTGAGCGACGTGGTCACTTGCCCCGCAAGCGATACGTCGGCTTCCTGCCGCACAACGGTCATTTGCTGCTCCGCCTGGGCAATATTCTGTTCCGCGGACGCGAGAGTCTGGCGTGCGGACTGAAGCGATGCGCGCTTGTTCTGCAGATCGGCTTCGGCGATGGCGATGTCTTCGGGGCGCGTCCCCTCTTCCATAGCACGGAGATCCGCTTGTGCCGATTGGAGAGCCGCAGCTTGCGACGCGATGCTCGCCGAGAGACTGCCGGCCTTGAGCTGCGCGAGCCGTTGCCCCGCCGTGACCTTGTCGCCTTCGCGCACGAGCACTTGTGCCACGATGCCCGTCGCTCCAAACCGCAGTTCCAATTCGCGCTCCGAAATGACCGTGCCGACGGCTTCGACCGTCTGCCGCAGATCGCCTTGCTCGGCGAGCGCGGTCACGTATTCGGGAGCCGCGGGGCGCGTGATGCCCCAGACGAGAAGACCGAGGAGCACAAGGCTGATGACGCCCGCGATGGATTTCTTCTTATGCCGTTTGATACTGTGCCAGAGAGGAGTGGTGATGGAGACCATGGGGATCAGGAGGGAAAGGAGGATAACTTACCGCTGAGTTTTTCATGCAAGCGGGCAAGTTGAAGTTGTTCGGATGCCGTCAGGAAACCGAAGACATGACGCAGAACATCGCGCCGTCTTTCGTTCTTTTCGCGCAGAACACGCTTGCCAAGGGGGGTGAGGCGCAGTCGGACGAGCTTGCGGTTCTTATCGTCATGCATGCGTCCGACCCACTGCATCTTCACCAGACGGTTGATGAGGGACGTCGCCGAGGGCGACGACACGTGGAGCGATTTCGCGAAATCCTTCATCGTCAGTCCCTCCTGCTCGCTGATAAGGAAAAGTGCGTGGACATGCAGCATGTTTTCACCCCTGCCCCCCATCGAACCCATCATCAACTGCCGCATGATGCGGCCGAAGTCGTACGTACTGTCGATCAGGCGGTCGAGGGAATCCTTCGGAGGGCTCATCGTGCGAATATGAAATGATTAGAGTATCTAAATATAAAGACATGACGGTGACCACGCAAGCGAATAGTGGTTAATTTTTCAATTGACCCAGCGCTTCCCGCACCGCTTCCTCCACGGGCCGAATCTCGATCCCCTCCCCTTTCAGCTTGTCCGTAGAAAGGATGCAATTGCTCCTGCCGGCTTTGACCACGCTCCCGAGGTTTTCGAGCGTCAACTTTTCAGACGAGTGCGCCGGATCCACGATCTCCTTATAGAGTTCCATGATGCGGTACGGCGAGATCACGCCTTCGTTGACGATGTTATAGGTTCCTGTTTTTCGCTTCTCGATGAGCTTTTTGGCAGTATCGAGAAAATCCGGCAGATAGGTGATGGAATTCTCGACGTCGAGCACTTTGGAATACTTCGCCAGCTTCATGATCAAATTTCTCTCGGAGCGCGAACCGTCGAAGGGCATGCGTAAACGCAGATTCAAGACCGGAAAATCCTTCATAATCTGATCGCTCCAGGCTTTGGTCCGTGAGTAAAAGCTACTGCTAAAATTCGGCAGATCGTCTTCGGTGAATCCCCTTCCCTCGTTGTCACCCGCATAGATGCACCCTGAGCTCATGTGCACGAGATAGATTTTCCGCGCGAGACACTCTTCAAGGAGGATCAAAGCTCCGGTCACGTTTGCCCGCAGCGTCTCCTCTTTATGCGTCTCGCACCAGTCGACGTTGGGGCGGCCGGTCTTGCCGGCGCAGTTGATCACGGTGTCCGGCTTCTCAGTATCCAAAAGGCTGATGACCGCTGCCCTGTCTCCAATATCGATCCGTGGAACGAGAGCATTCGGATAGAGCTTTTTGAATTGCTCGCCAAGATAGCCGGTTGAACCAAGAAGGAGAGTTTTCACAAGAATATAGTAGAGGAAAACGAGGCAAACGAAGTAAACAAAGAAAACGAGGATTATGCGAAAGCTGCTCGCAGTCGATTAAGAAGAAAACTCACACGATTGATATGGTCATCTGCCTTCATGAATTCTTGCCTATTAATATAGTCTACTTCGCAAGAAAATCGTAATCCCGAATGCAATTCCTCAAGGGAACAGAGGGCGATTTGAAAGAATTTTCGCTTCTCTTTGCTGGATGTCTTTCTATTTCCCTCTGCGATGTTCAAATGGACACTATTTGCCGCTCTGCGTATTTGGCTGGTGAGTCCTCTTAACTCATGTTGCGGGAATGTACTCGTGAGTCGGTGAACCGACACGGAGAGTTTGTATGCCTCTTGCCAAGCAATCAGCCGTTCATGAGGTCGGATGTGCATAAGGACTAACAATAATTGACTCTTCGGGAATTGCGAGATCGCTCAAATAATATTCTTTTTGCAATGATGATATTTCCTTTACGCAAAGCCTAAGTTTGGCGTTCTACACCCCTGTGGAACAACTCCTCGTTTCCTTCGTTTTCCTCGTTTTCTTCGTTTGCTTTCCCGCCAAAATAAGCCATGACAGAAACCGCCAGTTCACGCTACAATTCCATCTGATGCCGAAAGCACGCCGGAAAGCGAAGCGCAGACTGAAAAAGGACAACGGCCTTGAGCTGGAGCCCGGGACGCGCAACGCCATCAGCGGAATCATTCAGATCGTCGCGGGTGTGCTGCTTATTTTGGTGTTGCAGCAGAAAGCGGGCATGGCGGGCAACGGTGTCCGATCCTTCCTGACGTTCTTCTTCGGCGGGTACGGCCTGATCTTCCCAGCGTTCTTGATTCTCTCCGGCATTTTCCACTCGATGTTCTCGACAAAGCGGATCGAGATGAAGCGTTCGCTGGGACTCGTCCTCTGCGCGCTCGCATTCCTCGGATTGATGCACATCGGCGCTCCGCTGGAAGACATCGGACCGCGGCGTGAGGAACTCGCAGGCGCCATCGGCTTCATGATGAGTTTGCCGTTCCTGCTCTTCTTCAGCCGCGTCGTGGGAGTCGTCGTGCTCTCGGCGATGTTCCTGATCGGCGTGCTGATCAGCTTCGAACCGCTCGTTCACGCGGTTGTCGCTCGCATCCGTGAGGCACGGCCCTCCGAGGCCGCGATGAAGAAACGGCCACGCGTCGTAAAGGACATCGATGACGAAGAAGACGAGGATGAAGACGAAGAGGAGGAAGAAGATGAAACCGACGCGGACACCGAAGACCTCGTGGAAAGCGACGAAGACGCTCCGGAACTCAATATCGTCCGTCCCGCGTTCGCGCAGAGCGTGCTGACCGAGAGGGCGCAGCAGAACATCAAGAAGGAAATGAAACCGAAGAAGCGCGACGACGTCCTGGAGATGAAGGACACGCGGTACGAGGAATGGACGTTCCCCGCATATGATCTGCTGGAAGAAGGACAGAGCCAGCTCCAGGTGGATGACGAAGAGCTGAAGCGCCAGGCCAAGTTGATCGAGGAAAAACTCCGCGAATTCGAAATCGAAGTGACCGTCAAAGACGCACGTCCCGGCCCGACCGTCACCCAGTTCACGCTCCAGCCGGCCGAAGGCGTGCGGCTCAGCAAAATCGGATCGCTGAAAGACGATTTGGCGCTTGCCCTTGCGGCGCCCAGCCTGCGGATCGAAGCGCCGATTCCCGGCAAATCGCTCGTCGGCATCGAGATGCCCAACTCCAAGCGCACCATCGTGCATCACCGCGAAATTCTCGAAAGCCCGCAATTCGTGCAGAGCGAGTCGTCGCTGACGCTTCCGCTCGGGCGCGACGTCTCGGGCGACGCAGTGGTGGCCGAACTCGACGGCATGCCCCACCTTCTGCTCGCGGGCGCCACCGGCTCGGGCAAGTCCGTCTGCATGAATACGTTCCTGTGCGCGCTGCTCTTCCAGAACGCGCCGCATGAACTCAAATTGATTCTCATCGACCCCAAGCGCGTCGAGCTGATGCCCTACGACGGCATCCCGCATCTCCTCACACCCGTCATCACCGAAGCCGAGAAGGCCCTGCAAGCGCTGCGCTGGGCCGTCGCCGAAATGGGCCGTCGCCTCCACCGCTTTTCCGAACAAGGCTGCCGCAACCTCGACGAATACAACGCGAAGCAAACCGAAGAGCAGTTCAAGCTGCCGCGCATCGTCGTGGTGGTGGATGAGCTCGCGGACTTGATGATGCGCCAGTACCGCAAGGACACCGAAATGATGATCGCCCGCATCGCGCAGATGGCCCGCGCCGTCGGAATGCATTTGATCATCGCGACGCAGCGTCCGTCCGTCGACGTCATCACCGGTCTCATCAAAGCGAACATCCCCACGCGCATCGCATTCCGCGTCGTCTCAGCGGTCGACTCGCGCACCATCATCGACGGCATCGGCGCCGAAGACCTGCTCGGCATGGGCGACATGCTCTACATGAACGCCTCCACGCCCAAGCCGCTGCGCATCCAGGGCATCTTCACCTCAACCGCCGAAGTC
This sequence comes from Candidatus Peribacteraceae bacterium, assembly GCA_013140485.1. Taxonomy (GTDB): domain Bacteria; phylum Patescibacteriota; class Gracilibacteria; order Peribacterales; family Peribacteraceae; genus JABFSS01. The sequence continues at coordinate 8,666 of JABFSS010000053.1, forward strand.
GGCCGCGTCATCAACGCCGTGAAGATCGCCGGCGGCGGCAAGCTCACCGAGCAAATCGGACTGAGCGAAGACGGTGAGGATGGGGAGGGCAATGAAGAGGACAACAGCGCGACCGCCGCCATCCGCCATATCGATCTCGATGCCGACGACAACGGCGGCGACGATCTCTTCTTCGAAGGCGTCCGCGTGGTCCAGGAGACCGGCAAAGCCTCCGCCTCCCTGCTGCAGCGCCACCTCAAAGTCGGCTACGCCCGCGCCGCACGCTTGCTCGATATCATGGAAGAGAAAGGCCTCATCGGACCGGTAGACGGTGCAAAGCCACGAAAGGTCTATACGGAGAGGATTGCGGCGTAATTGTCATCCCGAGTAGTTCGTGGCGGAGCCACGAACGTAACGAGGGATTGTCTTTTATGAGGCTTTGTCATCCCGAGTAGCTGGTGGCGGAGCCACCAGCGTAACGAGGGGGCGTTCCACGACCCTGTAGAACGCCTTCTTTGGTCTTCTGTTTGCGAGAAACATGGATTTGAAAAAAGTGATTTTTCACTGGGGTACTTCCGGTTTCTATTTCCTCACTTAGGCTGAGTCCATGGAATATTCCGTCTATTTGCTGGAGTGCTCCGATAAGACCATTTATGTCGGGGTGACCAATGATTATCAAAAAAGAGTGTATGAGCATGAAACAGGCATTCATCCGGATTCTTATACATTTTCAAGAAGACCGGTTCGCCTTATCTACGTGGCTTCGTTCAAAGATATTCATGATGCAATCGCATGGGAGAAACATGTGAAACGCTGGAGCCGCGAAAAAAAACTTGCCCTGGCACAGAACAATGAAAACGCATTGCATGTCTTGGCGAAGAAAAAATTTCCACCTAGATTTGCAAGGCATCTGGCGGGAATTCGTTTACGAAGGCTGCAACAAATTCGTTTCTCATTACGATTACGCTTGCATCGCACAGTGTGCCTCGTTACGCCGATTGCTCCGCAATCGGCTACTCGGCATGACACCGTGAAATTTATAAATGCCCCTCGTTACGCTCGCGTCTTCAACGCGAGCTACTCGGGGTGACATCGAGTGGTAGCATTATCGCATGCGCCTCCTCCTCGCCACCACCAACAAAGGAAAAATCACCGAAATGCGGGAGGCCTTGAACGGTCTCGGCCTGGAACTGCTGGATGTGAACGACGTCAAAACCGTCGGAGCGCCGGAAGAAACCGGGAAGACGTTCGCCGAGAACGCCGCGCAGAAGGCGCACCACTATTTTGCCGAGACCGGACTGCCGACAGTCGCCGACGATTCGGGAATCCATGTGGACGCGCTGGAAGGCGAACTCGGGATTCATACGCGGCGGTGGGGCGCGGGGCCGCGCGCGACCGATGAGGAATGGATCGCGCACTTCCTGGAGCGTATGAAGAAGGAGAAGAACAAGCGGGCACAGTTCGTGTGCACCATCGCGCATGTCGATAGTGAAGGACGGCTACATATGTTTGAAGGAACATGTGAAGGCGTCATTACAGACGCGCTCGAAGCGGACTATTTGCCGGGGCTTCCGATCTCCGCATGCTTCAAGCCAGATGGCGAAGAATACGTATTCTCAGCCATGAAAACTGAACAAAAAAATAGATCGAGCCACCGCGGGCGCGCGCTCAAACAATTCCGAGAATTCTTACAGACAAGACAGGCTGCGTAACGCAGAATAGAAATCACACATGCGACGCCTGACACTCCTTGCCACTCTGCTCATGACATTCGCCGCGACGGCGCATGCGCAGCGTTTGCCGACCGTGGAACCTCTCCCGGTCAATAAACTCGAGAGCAACATCGCGTACATTCAGTTGAGGAATTTGGGCGCCAACCTCGCCGAGAGCATCCGTCCCACCTTCCAGCTGGCGGCAAAGATGAAACCGCGCGGCATCATCATCGACCTGCGCGGCAACCAAGGCGGCGACATCAACACCGTCCACGCGGTTTTCGAGTCCTTGCTGCCCAAAGGAACGCCCTACATGCGCCATGTGACGGCCACCTACCGCCGTATCGTCCCGACGACCCAGCTGCCGGTCATCAAGAAGAGCACTCCCATCGTCGTGCTCCGGGATGCCGGGACCGGGAACGAATCCGATATCGTCGTGTACATCCTGCAGAAGCTCCGCGGCGCCGGAGTCCTCGAATTCACCAAGGACCGCAGCGCGCTCAAGCGCACCTTCAAGCAGCAGGCGCGCATGGACCAGTACAGACCGATCAAAGAATCCGTCTTCTTCGTCACTCCCGAGATTCGCTTGATCGCGAACGAAGGCGCAGGTCCGGAAGACGTGATCGCGCGGGCCATCGGCATGATCCGCGAAATGAGTCCGTGGGAGGAGACAAAGATTATGAAGAAATGACGGACGTACCTGGAAGAAGGACACAATTTTTGTTCAGTTTTTTCCTCTTGCATCTAAGGAAATATAGACATATAATTTTCTCTTATGAACATCGATTCACGCACCACCTGGGAAAATCTTTCCCAATCCCGCTCAAAAAGGAAACATGATGAGGTGAGAGTTTCTCTCGAACTCTATCGGAGAAAACAACGCGTAGTGCAAGGAGTATTAGGCGCTTCTCTCGAACAATTTCATCAGATCGATCATTTGCTGGAAGAGCATCCTGTACTCAAGATCATGCGCTTCAACTCACAAGATCCTCCGCGGATATTGCGCTGCTTGTTGCTCTACGCTGGTCAACAAATATCGTGGAAGAAGATTTCCCAAGTCACGAGGACACCTATGGAACTCATGGGACAATGTCTGCAGGATCTTGCCAAGAAAATCCGAAAGGAAGAAGGTTACTCTTTGGAGATAGAAGACAACGTCTCCGCAAGACTGATAGTGAATCCCTACCCGTATGCGGACAAAAGCACTGCCGGATGGGTTCAACAGAATGTCAAAGCGGACTGAAATCAAGATCCGTAATTTTCTTCCATACATCACGGATCAACGCCGTTACCTCCGCTTTTTCGCTATCGGAAATCACGAAGCTGCGTGAGAGCGGATGCTCTCCTCTCTCGCCAATGAACTCAAGCGCGAAGGCTTCGGGCTTGAGGAGCGGATCTGCGTGATCAAGAAGGACCGCGTAGAAAGCGAGTTGGCGGAAGTTTGCGCCGTCTTCGGTTCGGGAGATACTCCCCTCTTCCAGTCCTCCGCGAATTTCGGAGTCCGTCTTTGCTCTGCCGGTTTTGTAATCGATGACGGTCGCTTTCGCCGACGATGCCGACGCGAGATCGATGCGGTCGATTTTTCCTTTGAGAGGAACGTCTTTGAGGTGCGCGCGATAGTCCCGCTCGATGGCATGGAGAATCGGGGAAGATTCTGCGAGGCGCTGCGCAAAGTACTTGGGAAGCGCATCTTCGCCCATCGCGAGCAAATCGCGGCGCTGGTTCTCCGTGAGAATCGTCCGCTCGCGCAGATACCATCCGAACGCCTCCAGCAGATCGGACTCCGCGAAGTCTTTCTTCTCCTTCCGTGCCACCGCCCATGATTTCAGCGCCCAGTGGACGGCACTGCCGTAGCCCAGACTGCGCACGGAGCCTTCGTCGAAGTGTTCGGGCTGCTGGAGGAGATCGACGAGGAGAAATTCCTGAGGATTACGAAGGAAGCGGTTGAGAGCGGTCGGAGAGAGAGCGAAGGTCTTCAGCCGTTCCTCCAGATATCCGCGCAATGCTCCGTCGATGACACCGGGTTTCGGTCGGAGCAGGAGGGATGCTCCTTCGGGATCGCTCAGAGCTCTGTCTTCTTCCGGAAGCTGTCCCATCTCGGCGAAGAACCCGGATGGTCCGATGGCTTTGGATTTTTCGCCGACGGTCAGCTCACGGGGACAGACCATCAATAATTCGCGTTTAGCCCTTGTCATTGCGACGAATGCAATACGCCTCTCGTCTTGATTCTGTTCGAACGACTTCTGTTCTTTCTCCCAACCAAATAACAGGTCTTCGGGAATAGAGACTCCGGATGGCCGTCGTTTTTTGTCCCAATGCCCGTCGCGGAAATTGCTGAGGATGACGGTATGGAATTCCAGACCTTTGCTTTGATGCGCGGTCATCAGCCGGACACCGGAGGTGGAGAGATGCGGAAGTTCGTAGGTGAGGCGGACTTGGGCGTAGGTCGGATCGCCGTAGATGCCAATGTCGCTCAGGAGATCCTTGAGCGTCCATGACCGTCGTTCAAGAGAACGAGAACGGACATAGCTGAAGAAAGACTCGAGAGCCGCCGTATCGCGTGGATCAACCGGAGAATCCGATCCTTCTTTCACGTCGGGGATCAATCGGCAATCTCTCAGAACATGTTCAACCGTTTCCAGGACGGTTCGGGAAGGAATCTTCTGGCTTAGATCAAGGAGAGTGTTGTGCGCATGGAGCAGAGCGGGACGATCTTCGAGAGAAAGATCCTCGGGCAGGCTCGCCAGAACATCCAGAATACGTTTCTCTTCTTCCCGTGCACGCGCATGGATGCGTCCGAGATCGGCGGGATGGACGGCAAAACATGTGCAGGCGAGCGCCGCCGACAGAAGCCCGTCCGTGCGCGGATGGTCGATGCCGCGCAGAATCGTAATTGCCTGGAGCACCAGGGAATGGGAAAGCAAATCGTCTTTTCCGCGCATCAGCACGGGAATATTCCGCGCGCGGAGAACGGCATAGATATCGCACAGCTCATCGTTCTTCTGCGTCAGCACGGCGATCTCTTCGGGTGCAAGACCCTTCGCAATGCGTTCTTCGACGAGATCGGCAATCAGCCACGGCTCGGCGACGTTACTGGGGGCGCGGAGAAGTTGCGGAGCAGCGCCTTCTTTCTGCGATGATGCCGTCAGCAGCTTCTCCAACCCCGGAATCTTCCCGACCAGACGTTCTTCGTTCTTCTCGATGAGCGAGCGGGCGGCATCGAGAATCGGCTGCAGTGATCGGTAACTCGTCGTGAGAGCGATCACCGGCGCTTTAGCGAAGCGCTTGTGGAAGGACAGCATGTTCTGCAGATTCGCCCCCTGGAAGCGGTAAATCGCCTGATCGTCGTCACCCACGACGAAGACATTCGGTTCGTTGGGGAGATCTTTGTACATCGTCAGCAATTCGATCAAGCGGTACTGCGAACCGTTGGTGTCCTGGAATTCATCGACCAGGACGTACTGAAAGCGTTCTTGAAGGTTACTCAGCAGCCAATCTTCTTCTTCCAGCGCCCGGATGACATGCAGAATCATGTCGTCGTAGTCGTAGCGGCCGGTCTTCTCCATCATCTTTTGATATTCGCCGAAGAGCGTGACGAAATCCCGGAACTTTTCCGCGGCGAGCAAATTTTTCTCATGTACTTTTGTTCCGGGCTTGCTCTTAGATGCCATCGCGGCGGCATACTCGTCGGCAACGCGCTCAAGATCCTGCAGCGACTTTCCCTCACGCTTCACTTGACTGATGCGGCCGAGAATATCGGCAGTTCTTCCATACGGGTCCTTCTGATTTATGACTTTCATGTGCGACGAAAACTGATCAATAATTGTATTCAGTTCCCGGATTTTTTCGAGATCCGATATCTGCTCCCGTGCTGCCCATTCGTCGAACACAATCGCGTTCTCTTCGATGATCGACTGCGCGAACGAGTGGATCGTGGAGACTTTGACGCCGTACGCGTCCGCGCCGATCAGCAATCGCAGACGCTCCCGCATCGCTGTAGCTCCGCTGACAGAAAAGGTGAGACAGAGGATGTTCCCCGGCCGCATTTGCGTCTTCTTCAGGATGTTCGCCACCCGCATGGCAAGAACCTGCGTCTTGCCGGTGCCGGGGCCCGCGACAACCATCACGGGACCTTCGATGGTGTCGACGGCCTGTTTCTGTTGAGTATTGAGCTTAACGTATTGGCTCTCAAAGATTGTCGAACTGCGAGCAGATGCAGGTATGTGCTTTTCTGTAACGGTTTTGGCCATGGAGCGATCCTAACATGAGAAGTGGCCTCTCTCACTCATATTCTTCATTCTGCGATGGCTTATTTTTTTTCTTCAGTACTGTGACTATCCCCGACTGAGTAGCTAGTGAAAACCCGTGCTTCCGCAATTCAGTGATTGGATCAATCCCCGTTATGTATGGATATATTCCGTTGAGTATGACCAAATCGCCGGAGTTGCTCGCGCTGGCTAGTTCTTTGCAAAGAGCATCAAAATACTGGATTTCGGTACTGTCCTTCGTTCTCCCCGGCAACGCCTTGCACATTTCTCTGTCCGTCTGGAGGCCGGATAAATAAAAAGTTTTTTGTTCTTTAGCCTCTTCTTTATTGATTTTTGAAATAAAACCGAGCAGATCATCCTGGATCGTGGTGACGGGAACCCCATTCACTCGCTCTATCCTAAAATCATGTATCCCGTTCTCCAAATGATACTTGCCATCCCGTACGACATGCACGGGCTCTGGAATGTCTTGATTGCACCGATATAAATCCAAATCGACTTCCCAGCATCGGGCAATGGATAATGCGGGGAGATATTGTGCGGCTCGTCCGTGACCGCAGGGAATATCAATAAAAAGACCTCCTTGCATCATTTCACGAAGTTCTATACCAAGAAGTGATAACTTAAGCATCGTAAGCCTCCGTGGTTTTGATGCAAAACACTCGGCAATGCTTTCGCCGGTAAAAATTGCGGAGCGAAAATGATCCAGCCAAGTATTATGCGGCTCGGGCCAAAAACGCATATGCGCAATCAGTGGATTGTATTCGGCGGGAACATTTTTGGATAACTGCAAAGACAATTGGATCGCTTCGTGGGCGCGAAGAGTGCCGTGATCGACCTCAGCCATTTTGTGAGTATTCAAACCGGATCCGGCAGATGCAAGTACGGACTCCGAAACCTCACTGGTGCTCATAAAATTTATTATAAATTCATATTATTATATGTCAAATACACCACTGCGAGAAACCGTGAGAATTACCTGAACTCCTTCGCACAATGATCACCCTTCGACAGGCTCAGGGTGACCTATAACGATTTCGCGCGGACTATTCGAATTATCGGAATTCTTTTGCACAGTGGTCACACTTCTCGATCGGCTCGCCGTCTTTGACGATCTCGATCAGATGGCCCATTTGGCACTGCGGACAGATGACGCCGAAGGGAACGGGCGCCGGCGAGAAGCCGATGCGCTTGGGGGAACCACCGTGTTCGCGAATCGTGAGGGAACGGGGATGATCGCGCATTTTCTGCAGGACTTTTGCCTCAATCTGGCGGATGCGCTCGCGGGTGACGCCGAATTCCTTGCCGACTTCTTCGAGAGTGTGACCGATGCCGTCCTTAAGCCCGAAACGCATTTCGATGATCTTGCGCTCGCGGGGCGTGAGGAATTCGAGCATCGCGTGGACGTTCTCTTTCCGTAACTGGCGGTTCGTCGCCTCGAACGGGTTGATCGCCTCTTCGTCTTCGATGAAGTCGCCCAGCTTGGAGTCTTCTTCGGAACCAACGGGCGACTCGAGCGAGATGATGTCCTGGCTGATTTTCTGGATATGGGCGACCTTCTTGATGTCCATCTCCATTTCGACGGCGAGCTCTTCAAGCGTCGGTTCGCGACCGAGTTCCTGCACGAGACGGCGCTGCGTATGCGTGAGCTTGTTGATGGTTTCGACCATGTGCACGGGGATGCGAATCGTGCGGGCCTGGTCGGCAATGGCGCGGGTGATCGCCTGTCGGATCCACCACGTTGCGTACGTGCTGAATTTGAAACCGCGTTCGGGGTCGAACTTCTCGACGGCGCGGAAGAGACCGATGTTTCCTTCCTGGATCAGGTCGAGGAAGCTGAGGCCGCGACCGATGTACTTTTTGGCAATGGAAACGACGAGGCGGAGGTTGGCTTCGGCAAGCTGTTGTTTGGCACCTGCATCCCCTTTCCTGATTCTCCGCGCGAGTTCAACTTCTTTGCGCCCGTCGATGAGCGGCACGCGGCCGATTTCGGAGAGATACATACGGACGGAGTCGTTACTGATTTCGAGTAGGTCGATCTCGCGCTCTTTGCGCTTCTTCTTGCGCTCCTCTTCGCTCAGATCTTTGTCGCTGTCGACGGCGATACCGGCCATCGCGATCATGCGGACTGCGGCGTCGTCGACGTCTTCTCCGACGACCTCGACTTTCTCGTCCCCGTCGGATTCGGCTTCTTCGTCGTCGTCTTCTTTGTCGTCGGCGCCGGCGGAGGTCGCGACGTCAGTCAGATCTTCGGTCGGTTCGGGCATTTCGAGACTCGAGGTCCGGCCCTTCTTGTCCCAGATGAGCGCGTCTTTGACGTCGATCACCTGAATGCCGAGATCGACGAACAGCGTGTAGATCTCGTCGAGCATGTCGACGTTCTCTTCGGCATTGGGAACTGCGGAGATAATTTCCTGGTGGGTGACGTAGCGTTGCTCGCGGCCTTTCTTAATAAGGTGCTTCACCTGTTCGGGAAACTTCTTCAGGTCGTCGTCGGTGGGTTGGGCGATGAATTTACGGGGGTGTGAGGCCATAGTTGGAGACAGGGTAGTTAACCAGATAGAGGGGGCTAAGAGCAAGCACGGAAAGCAACCGACGTAACCGACGAATCCAAAGAAACCGAGGATCCTCGGTTGCCTTGGTTACTTTGGTTACCTCGGTTTCCTTTTCACGAAGCCATCTTCATCAACCGCAACACCTGCTGATACTGATTTTGGAGCTGCACCTCTTCCGCCGCTTTGCCGTCGCGGCGGGCGTCGAGGAGCCGCCGGGTGATTTCTTCTTGCTTGAGATGCAGCATTTCCTTATTTGCTGACTTGCAGTGCTTGCGGATCTCCCGGGCGGCCATGACCTCGGACCAGTCGTGGAACTGGTGCTGTTCGCAATAGAGGGCGAGGACCGCGGCCCGCTCCTTGAGTTCCTGCGGCAGTGAAAGATTTTCCAGCGTCGCCTCCTTCTCGGGAGGAAGTTCGCTCAGCGCAACGAAGAGCGACTTCGCCATTCCCTCTTCGGGCGCGATGAGTTCGGGAAGCAGATGACGAAGCTGCGGGTAACAGAGAAAGAGACCGAGCGTGATTTCGATCGTGGAGAAGAGATCTCGGGAGTCCACCGCCGTAGAAGTGGAGAGTGAAGGCGTGCGCAGCGGGATTTCCTGGCTCGCGCGTGACAGGTCTTCTTGCAATGCGGTCTCCGTCGTCTGGAAAACGCCGGAGGCTTTCGCCAGGTAATCGCGCCGCTCGACATCGGAGGACAACCCGCCGAGCAGCATGAGCAGCCGCCGCAGAGCGGTGCGCCGGGCGAGAGGCGCCGAGAGGTCGTCTTTGCGGAACGCCTCGAGCACCGTATCGAGGTACGGCGCGGCGGACGATTCGAGCAGGCGGCCGAGCAGCGCGGGATCCGACGCGAGCGTTTCGGACGGATCTTTGCCGGGGAGGATCACGGCCTCCACGTGGACGCCTTCTTTGCTGAGCAGCATGAACGCGCGCTCCATCGCCTCCTGGCCCGCACGGTCACTGTCGAGACACAGCGTGGCGGTCTCTGCGTACCGCTTGAGGAGCTTCACATGCTCCGGGGTCAGCGCCGTGCCGCAGGTGGCGACGGCATGCGTGGCTCCGACCTTGTGGCAAGCCAGTACGTCGAAGTAGCCTTCGACCAGCAGCACTTTGCCCTTCGCACGGATGCTGTCCTTGGCATGATGCATGCCGAAGAGAATGCCGCTCTTGTGAAACAGAATCCCGTCGGAGGAATTAATATACTTGGCGTCATCGTCGCCGAGCGTCCGTCCGCCGAAGCCCGCCAGGTTCCCCTGCGCGTCGTGGATGGGGAACATGAGACGATTGCGGAACCGGTCGTAGATCCGCTCCTCCTGCAGTTCTTTCTGGATGCCGAGACCGGCGGCCAGGATTTCTTTGCGACTGAAGCCGTTCTTGAGCAGATGTTCGTACGTTGCGGAGAACGAATCGGGCGCGACGCCGATTTCGAACTGTTCGATCTGCTCCGGCGTCACCTGGCGCTTGAGCAAATATTCGCGCGCGACTGGGGAATTTTTGAGCTGCGACCGGTAGAGCTGCAGCGCCGCGTGTGCGCACTCGCGCGCGCGGTCCTTCTCGTCTTTTTTCGGAGCGGTGGATGGACCCCGGGTTTCGAGTTTGACACCGGTCTTCTCCGCGAGCTCTTTGATGGCCTGGGGGAAATCACACCCCTCGATTTTTTGATAGAAACTGAAAATGTCGCCACCGCTCCGGCACGCGAAGCAGTACGCGATGCCTTTGTCGGGTGAGACGAGAAAACTGGGATGCGAATCGTTATGGAACGGACAGAGGCAGACGAAGTTCCGTCCCTTTTTCGTCAGTTGAGCGTACTGGGCGACCAGTTGCTCAATGGGAAGCCGCATTTTGATCTCGGCGACGGAGTCCATAGGGGGGTGAGTATACCTTAGTCCGCGTCGTCTCATTCTCTCTGAGCCAATGCAATAATGATGTTCCCTCCCGTGAGTTCACCGCTGTTTGCCAGATCCGGTGCCGCACCGACGGCGGGACAGGCGGCAATCCTGGCGGGTCCTGCGGGAAGATCGGCAAGAAGCCTCGCGATTGAGACCGACCCCATGTTGCCCATGTGGAGAATCCTGTTCGCAACCATCGGGGGCTTCATCCATCCTTTTCGCAAAAAACTCTCTTTCATACGCTCGAGAATGTTGCCGTTCGCATGATGGCTGTACACGTCTTTGACGTCTTCGTTCAAAATACCTGCCCGACGAACGCCTTCCAGAATGAAATCCACCATCATATCAGGGACTTTGCGGTACAACGTTAAGCCTCCTGGCATATGAATGCATTTTCTGCGCGATTTGTTGCCGTGGATATCCATGGCCTCCGGCGCGTCACGCAGTCCCAGGATATTCGGCCAATTCGGCAGGACGCGTGAGAAGACGTCAAGAATGCGATCACGCCCGTCCGGCGCGATCATTCCTCCGGCGGCACCATCTCCAAAGAGTATCGCCGTCTGTGGATCACTGAAATCCGTGAGATCGCTCGTTTTATCACTCGCGATCACGAGAATGGGTCGGTCGGTGGTCTTCGCTAGCGCATTACCTGCTTGGGTCGCTGACACGAAGCCGGTACAGGCGTCGTTGATTCCGCGGACATAGCGGTCATGAGGGAGACCGATGGCATCGGCAAGCAAGTGAGCCTGATGATCAGCATCGAGCGCGCACGTCGAGAGGATGAGACCGCCGCAGTCTTGGATGCGAATGCCCAGCGCAGTGAGGAGCTGGAGTACGACCTCCACTCCCATCGACGTAATGGTCTCGCCCACGGCAATGCGGCGGGACTCGATGCCTGTCAGACCTTTGATATCTTTGAGCTTTCCATTGGGCTCTGTGAATTGCACGGGCAACTGCTCATTGGTGACAATGCGTGAGGGCGCGTGCGATGCGAATGCGGCGAAGCCGGGCATAGCGCGGCATCGTAGCGCCTGCACTAGGATTTCGCCACCACCCATCGCGGCAACCGGTTCTTCAGCGTCCCGTGCAAGGCCAGACTGGATCCGATGACCAGGCCGCCACTCGTCAGGATAGGATCGCCCCGCAGGTCCTTCGCGCAGGGAATATCTTTCCCATCGAGCAGCGCGTCGACGTCCTTCTCCGAAATTTCCAGAACATTTTTCGTCGCCTCGTGTCCGCGCAGCGTGATGATCTCGTGACTGAGGCGGATCCGGTCGCTGTCGAGCCTGCGCGCAAATGGAATCCCCAGCGCGTAGTTCTGCACCGGCATGGGAAAGTCCGCGCACGCGTCGTTCGTCACAATAAACTGGTCTGCTCTCAGGAACAGTTTGTCTCCGTCGTGCAGAAAACTCGCACCGTACATTTCTTCGCACAGTTTTCCGATGTCCTTCTGCCGCGCGGGCGGAAGCAAGTCTTCTTGCAGCCGGACGGCGTCGAATTTTTCGCGGTGACGGGTCGGCGATACTTTTTTGAGGACCGCACAGAAGAAACCTTCCGTGTCGAAGGTTTGGGGCCAGAGGCGAAGCAGTGGAAAGTGAAAAGTGGAAAGTGAAAAGTGTTTCCGTTGTACAAAAATGGAATCTTGAATTGCACGCTCAAAAAAATCACTATTCACTATTAACTTTTCACTATTCACTCGTGGGTCGACCACCTCCACCTGCCCCGGAAATTTCTTCAGGATGGAAGCAACGACTTCCTCGTTCTCCTCCGGCGTAAGTGTGCACGTCGAATACACGATTCTTCCGCCGACTTTGCAGGCATGGACGGCAGCTTCGAGCAGTTCGCGCTGCAGGCGCGCCATTTTGCCGATGTTATCCGCCGAGCAGTACTTGAGCGCGTCCGAATCTTTCCGCGAGGTCCCCTGCGCGGTGCACGGCGCATCGCACAGCACGCGGTCAAAGCGTTCCGTCATGTTCTTCGCGAACCATTGCCCGACCTTCTTCGTCACGATGTTGTTGATCACCCCCGAGCGGTGGAGTGCCGTCTTGAGCGTCCAGAGACGTTTCTCCTGCACGTCGTTGCAAATGATCACGCCGGTGTTCTGCATGCGCGCCCCCATCTGCGTCGTCTTACTCCCCGGCGCCGCACTCATATCCAAAATCACTTCTCCCGGCTGCGGGTCGAGCAGCGCCGCCGGCAACATGCTCGCGGCTTCCTGCATGTACACATGACCCAGCAGGTGCAGGAGATCTTTGCCCAACGCGACGGAGCGGTCCTCGCGGTCAATAAAGAACGCTTCCGGGCACCACGGCACCGGACTCAACTGCCATCCCCTCTTCTGTGCGGCCGCCTTGAATTCTTCGACCGACGTCTTGAGTGTATTCACACGCAGCGATTTGCGCAGCGGCTTGACGCTCGCGGCGTTGAGGGCTGCGAGATCGGTGAAGGCCGCGTAGCGGTCGAAGGGGTGAGTACTCACGACCCCACTGTATCGGATTTAGCGTTCTCTCGATGAAGAATTGACAGCAGAAGAGAGTATTCTAAAGTACGTCGGTGAACGACCTCGTAGCATCGCCTCCCGACGCCAATAGTACTGACATACCCGTCTTCATTGGTGGCTTGGCAGGTCATGATGATGACTGTCTCCCGCTCCAGAAGGCCCTCAATATGGGCCCATTTTTTGTGCGAAACATTCCCCTTTATAGGGGCGAAATTGATGTTGATCGAAAAGAGCTGAAAAAGATGGATCTCATAGGGAAGCGACAAGTCATCCGTCAAGTGGAGGACAAGGCTGCAGAAAAGCTTGCGGATGAATTGCTGGAGATCTACCACCGAATTGCGGTGATCATTGCGCACTCTCGGGGCACATGGCTCTGGATGCGTGCAGCAAAGATCATGACCAAGAAAAACCCGAGGCTCTTCGATCAACATGATGTCCCGGTCGCATTACTCGCCACCCCTACCAAGCATACGTCAGAGCTCACAAAACCGATGCATAATTTGCCGGATCCTCTGCATCAAATGGACCCCAATTATCGTTCGCTGCGGGGGAAAATGGATGAAGAAACGTACGTCGCTATGATGGAACGACAGCAACCTCACTTTATAGGAGCGATGAAGGTGATCAGTCCTATAGACCACCCTCTCAGCGTTGAAGAAATTCAGGCTACGCTCAGAAAAATTCACAAAAAAGTGGAGATCTTCGTCGCAACGGGTGAGCTCGACGATTTCCGTGACGACGACAATCTTGCCGATATTATCCGCAACCGATTCAACATAACCACGGAACTGATCGAAGGATGCGGACATTTTCTGCATCTCGAGTGCGTCGAGATCATCAAGAAAATGATTTGGAGATTGGTGGAAAAAAGAAGAGAAAGACTAAAGAGAACAGCCCTGGTCCATGCGTAGGATAGTTGGCTTATTCAATGTTCTTCATTTTGTTGCCGTAATTCGGCTCTCAATTGCTTAACAGTCCATTCAAAGGAAATTTGTCAGGCCACACCTCATTCTCTTCTGCAATTCTGCAACACTCATTTCAGGATTAATGTCTTCAGTCTCCGCTTCCAATCGAGCTGTGGACATCACAACTGTAGTTCGTATTCCACCGCCTCGAACTGTGAATGATACGGCGGAGCCCGCGCGCACGGGATCCGCAGTCGAAATCAAAAATAAACGAATGACTTTTGCTGCCAAAGTGCGATTACCATCACATAATTCTGTGATTGTTCTTTTAGGATCCTTCTCTTGAGCAACGACAATCGCATATTGCCGAAGTTTCGTCATATCTGGATCGGGCAAAGCAGGCTTTTCTTGAGTCTCAAGTTCCAAAGTAGTACTCATGTAAGCAGACTACTCCTGCATCGCAAGTTGTAAAGAATACCTTACAATACCAAACTCACCAACTTCCCCTCTCAATAAATACCTTCTTCGGCTCCTCAACCTCTGATCTTCTGAATCACGTCCTAATGAACCAAGGCAAGGTCAGCAGGAACTCCCTTCGCAACTTGAAGGATTGTCCATAACTTTTCCGCAAATGCACTCCTCTTATATTGAACACAGAAAATAACGATGTCTTTGGGAAGCGCTACCTTTACACCAGCATCATTCAATAACATTTCTTGGAGTCCATCTCGAACTGATTCTTCTTCACCTCGTATGACCATAAAGTGAGGACCGCTGATGCGGACCCCCGAATGACCATCCAAAAATGTAACCAACTTGCCATCCAAGTCTCTGGGAGAGAGCAGCGTATTCAGAAAAAACGAAGGGGCATTAAGGATCATGGTAGTACTTCCGTCCCCAATGTCTATTTTTTCATGATCACACAACCAAACTCACCAACTTCCCCTTGATATAAATCTCTTTTTTCGGCTTCTGTCCGCCCAGAAATTTTTGGACATTCGTATCCGCTTTCGCAGCGCCCAGAATCTCACTCTCGGATGCACCAGACCCGACTTCCACCTGTCCGCGCAGTTTACCGTTCACCTGCACGGCAATGATCATCGTATCGGTGACCAGGAGTTTGGGATCGTACGTCGGCCACTGCTGATCGATGACAAATCCTTTGCCACCCAATGCTTCCCAGAGTTCTTCACTCAAATGAGGCGCGATCGGCGAGAGCAGGCTCGTGAATTTCTTCGCCGTCTCGTTCGAGAATGCTTTTCCTTCAACGGCATTGAGGAATTCCATCAGTGCGCTGATTGCGGTGTTGAAGTGCATCTTTTCCATGCTGTCCGTCACCTTCTTGATTGCACGGTGAAGTTCGACAGTCACGTCCTTGGCATCTTTGGCATCTTTGGCATCTTGCCCGAAGATTCTCCAAACACGTTGAACAAATCTATCCGTCCCTTTTATTCCCGTATCACTCCAATCCCCTCCGTCCGTGAACGGTCCCATGAACATCAGGTACATGCGGAACACGTCGGAGCCGTGACGGTCGATAAAGCTGTCCGGACTGACGACGTTGCCTTTGCTCTTGCTCATCTTGGCTCCTTTGTTGGTGATCAGCCCTTGGTGAACTAATTTTTGGAACGGTTCTTCGTGTGATACAAAGCCAAAATCTTTCAATGCCATCATCACAAATCGAGCGTAGATCAAGTGCATGCACGCGTGTTCCGGTCCACCGATATACATATTCACGGGCAGCCAGTTTTTCTCTAGATCTTTTTTGATGAAATTCTTCTGATCATTCTCCATCAGGTACCGCAGATAGTAGAAACTTGAGCAGACGAACGTATCCATCGTGTCGAACTCGGGTCTCCACCATTTGCCGAAGATTTTCTCCGTCCGCTCGATAAATTCTTTGGAATACGTCAGCGGCGACTTACCCGTCGGTTTGAACTCGACGTCGGTGGGGAGTAGCCAGGGGAGATGTTCTTCGGGAACCGGATGCGGGTTGCCGTCGGGATCGTACACAATCGGTATCGGCGCACCCCAGTAACGCTGGCGGGAAACGAGCCAGTCGCGCAACCGGTAATGGACCGCGCGTTTTGCGATCTTCAAATCTTTCTCCATGAAGGTGATGATATCGCCGCGCACTTCGCCCCACTTGCGGCCTTTGAACGCGGCCGGCTGCTCCATGATGGCTTCGGGATCCTTGTGATAGCAGTATTCGAGATCACGGACTTTGGTCGCTTCTTCGGGATCCGCAGGGAACATCACCGGTCGCAGCGGGATGCCGTACTTTTTCGCGAAGACGAAATCTCGCTCATCGTGTGCCGAACAGTGGACGATGCCGGTGCCGTATTCCATGACGACGAACGATGCCACCCAGATGGGCAGATCGCCCGTGCCGAAGGGATTATCGACGGAGCGGCCGGTAAAGACGCCTTCCACGTCTTCCATGAAGTTGAAGCGCTTGGCGGCCTTCTTCTTCTTGATTCGTTCGACGAAAGCCATCACCTCTTTCTCCTGTGCCGTTCCTTTGACCATCTTCTCCACGAGCGGATGCTCCGGCGCGATGACGGTGAACGTCTGTGCCATGAACGTCTGAGGCACGGAGTCGTAGACTTCGAATTCGTCGCCGAGATCTTTGATACGCGAGCGGATGTTCACTCCTTCGCTGCGGTCGATCCAATTTTTCTGCATGATCTTGGTCTTCTCGGGCCAATCGAGACCGGGCAGATTATCGAGCAGCTTCTGCGCGTACTGCGTGATCTTCCAATACCATTGCGAAAGCGCTTTCTGCTGAACTTCGCTCCCGCACCGCTCGCACTTGCCTTCCCAAACCTGCTCATTCGCGAGCACTGTCTGGCAGCTCGGGCAGAAGTTCACGTTGCCGAGTTTTTTATACGCGAGTTTGTTCTTGAACATTTGCAGGAACAGCCACTGCGTCCATTGGTAATAGGAGGGGTCGCTCGTGTTCACCATTTTCTCCCAGTCGTACATCGTGCCGATCCGCTTGAGCTGCGTGATCATCGTCTTCACGTTCTCAGCGGTGGACTTTGCCGGTGGCGTACCCGTTTTGACCGCAAAGTTTTCAGCCGGGAGTCCGAACGCATCGAACCCCATCGGCGCGAAAACCTGATGGCCGTGCATGCGCATATAGCGGCTGTAACTATCCGCGGGCGCAAAGTTGTACCAGTGCCCCACGTGCAATTTATCCCCGCTCGGATACGGAAACATGACAAGCGAGTAGTACGGATTTTTCGCGTTTTTCAGATCCGTGTTGTACACACGCGCTTCTTCCCAGCGCTTTTGCCACTTGGGTTCGACGGTGGAGGGGTCGTAGTCGCGCACGGGGGGAAGTGTATCATGCACCACTATGTCGATACCTCTCTACCTCGCTCAGTACCAACACGCCAAGCAGGTGCGCTTCGAGAAAGAGGAGCAAGAAGGGTATGACCCAAGTGAAGTATCACAAACGATTCAGCAACTGTCAGAGATCAAGACACAGTTCAATCTCTTACGAGACATCATCGGTCATTTGATGGAAGCCGATTTTACCTATGCAAAGGCGGTTCACCCCGCAACCCAGTCCGCGAAAGAAGAACTTACACGTTGGGAAGACATCGCAAAAAACTTATTGGAGATCATCCGGCTGCGGATCGACACACTGCTGCATAATCGCGTCTTTCTCGATTTCGTATCAAAGAACGACCGTCAGCAATTAAATGAGCCATTGGAGATGACGTATGCGGATTTGAGTCGACGAAGACTGCGTAGCTCTCTCGCGCCAAAAATCTGGATCATCATGAGCGTGCGTGAACAGCTGGAAGCTTGTTTAAGCGGAGCTGCCACAGCGGAAGAAGCGTGTCCGCCGCCCCGTCCGAAACAAGAATATGCGGTACGACCGCTCAGCACTGAAGAAATTGAAGCAATGAAGCGACAGGGATGGAAGGAAAAAAATCCCGATCTTCGGCCAATAGCGATCAATGGTTTCGGCACGGGCACGACGCTCGACCGAAAGCGCATCAATCAAATTGAAGGCGACTCGGGCGGAATACCATGTATGAAAAATCTTTCCAATGCAGATCTCAGAAAATCCAACATACTGTTTGCGATCGAGCGCTTCTGGGACAAACTGGAAATCACGCATGGGTTCATCACTTCCGTCTATGAGAAAGACAATCATGCGCATTGGATCCATAACATCGCCGTTGTCGCGGGATCCCAGCGAAGAGGCGTGGCATCACAACTGCTGAACAGACTCATCCAAAAACTTAGTCCGGAGAACCGGCATATCCGCACGATTGTCCGGGAACATGCATTGCCGGCCCAGCTGTTCTTCCGAAAACACGGCTTTACGCAGAAGTTGACTCTCAAAAATCACTTCCGGGATCCGGAGGAAGACGGATATCTCATGGAGTACACCATGCAGGAAACAATCAAGTAATGTGCTACACTTCGCATACACATGCCACCCTTCGACTCCCCCTCGCTCCGCTCGGGGTCGCTCAGGGCAAGAAACATATCTCCCAAGCAGAAGAACAATGGCCAAATTACCTCTTGTAGCGATCATCGGCCGTCCCAACACGGGCAAGTCGACGCTCTTTAACCGGCTCGTCCGCCGCCGCGTGGCCATCGAGAGTCCCGTGGCGGGCACCACGCGGGATCATATTGCACGGAAAGTGGTGACCGACGACGTGGACTACCTGCTGATCGACACCGGAGGAATGGGAGGGGGAACGGCCGACAAGGACTTTGAGAAAGACGTGCACGGGCAATCGGCGCTGGCGCTCGCGGCGGCCGACGTGATTCTCTTCACCCTCGACGGCAAGAGCGACCTTACCAAGAGCGACCATCAAATCGTGCAGATGCTCCGCAAGAACCGCCGCCGCCACGTTCCGGTGATCCTGGTGATCACCAAGTGCGACACGGAAAAAATGGCGAACACGGTGAAAGACTCTTTCCACGGCCTCGGCATCGCCGACGATATTCTGACAACGAGTGCGGCGCATAATTTGGGAACGGAAGAACTGCAGGACATCATCGCAAAACATTTACGGAAATTGCATTTTGAAAAAAAGGATTCGGTTGCAGACGAAAGGTCAGCGCAGACGCCGTCGTCTGCGCTGACGAGCGGGATGCCCCGCGTCGCCATCATCGGCCGCCCGAACGTCGGCAAAAGCTCGCTGATCAATGCGCTGATGAGCGACCCCCAGCGCAAAATCTCTCCCAAGCTCGTCTCGGACATTCCGGGGACCACGCGCGACGCCACGGACACGGTCATCCGGCACGACGATCAGGATTTTCTGTTCGTCGATACCGCGGGGCTCCGCCGGAAGGCGCGCATTGAAGAGGATTTGGAAGGACTGTCGGTGCTGCGGACTCTGCAGGCCATCGAAGATTGCGACGTCGCCGTCTTGCTGATCAACGCAAACGAGGAGGTCAGCAATCAGGACAAGAAGATCGCCGGGACGGTGATGGAGCAAGGGAAGGGCTTGATCATCCTCATCAACAAAATCGACCTCCTGAAAGGCGAGGCGCGCACCGAGAAGATGCTTGAGACCCAACGCGCGTTCCCCTTCTGCCGCTTCGCACCGATCCTGCCCGCCTCGGCCAAGACGCGAGACAATTTGCCGAAGCTCTTCGCCCTCGTGATGATGGTCCACCGTAACATGGGGCTGCGCATCGCCCCGCGCGACCTGGCCGTCTTCATGCGCGACGTCGTCCACGGCCATCCGATGACCTCGCTCAAAAGCTGCAAGCACGTGACGCAGGCCAAAGACCCGCCGCCGACCTTCGTGCTCTTCGTCCGCAATCCCAAGGCCGTCCAGATCAGCCAGCTCCGGTACATTGAAAACAGACTGCGGGAGAGATTTGGATTGGAGGGGGTGCCGGTGAGGTTGGTGACGAAAGGGCCACGAGATAGAAATTGAGAATTGAAAATGGAGAATTGGTTCCTCGTACGCTGACGGCTCCGCCGTCAGCTACTCGGAATGACAAATCGGTTTAAGAGAACAAGCCCCTCGGTACGCCCACGGCTCCACCGTGGGCTACTCGGGGTGACAAATAAAAGAAGAGCTCCGAGCGTATCGAGGCATTTGTCTAAAAAACGCCTTTGTCATTCCGAGTAGTTCGCGCTGGAGGCGCGAACGTACGAGGAACCAATTCTCAATTACCCTCGCC